>JBBQGT010000212.1:0-1890 GCA_038323265.1 Tepidiformales bacterium | reverse complement strand
CCCGCAAGGGGCGTACTCCGCGAGGAAGCAACCAGTATGCGGGCGGGATTCTATCACGATGCTTTGCCGGGTGCGAACAAACGCGCCTGAGCGGCGGAACCGCCAAGTCAGCGCGGAAGCTGGGCGAAACCTCAGCCATTCGTGAGGTCTGGACTCGAGTCGGGTGGGACTACCCCCCGCCCAGCCCGGCCTCATCCCCATCAACCGTCACCTGCACGGTCGACTGCCGCGGCAGCTCCGCCACCCGCGCTAGCGCTTTCACCACTTCCGCAGCCGATTGCTGGGGCCCGGCGGCCTTGGCAAGCCACGATTCGCGCACATCGGCGTCCATGTGTACAACGCCGTCCGAGCTTTCGCCCGATCCCGACCAGCGCACGTCGGCGTGCAGGTGTACCACTCCGGGGGTATTCGTCGCGGCCACTTCAAGTCGCCCCTGCAGGCCAGGCTGACGCAGCCAAAACTCCCGCTCAAAAGTCACCGGCTCATCGCCCCGCAGCCGCTGGCTCGCTTCGGACGAAAGGATCATCAAATTGTGGGCGGAAAGGGCGTCCGTTGGGCTGTCGCCGAAGACGGGTTCAGAACCCGCCGGGATCTCGTCAGGCCCCGTTTCAAACTGTGGGATGCTTTCGGCTCCGGCCATACTGTTCCCCCGTTAAGTGTGTATTCGGTGGCGGTATAAGGAAAGTGAAGAGCGGGGAGGGAGCCACCGGGTGAACGTTCGTAGGCCGCGCCGAGTCTCAATCATGGCGCTGCCTCTGCACGAACCGCCCGATGCGCTCCAGCGCCCGTTCGATCTGCTCGTAGCTGCTCGCGTAACAGGCCCGCACGTGGCCCTCACCGCAGGCCCCAAAGGCACTGCCCGGGATGACTGCCACGCGCTCTTCAGCCAGTAACCGTTCGCTAAAGGTCACGCTATCGAGCCCCGTCACCGAGACGTCCGGGAAGGCGTAAAACGCCCCTCGCGGTTCAAACGTTGGCAGCCCAATCGCGCGGAAGCCATCGACGATCAGCCGCCGCCGCCGGTCGTACTCCGTCACCATCTCGGCAATGAAGTCCTCGCCCTGGTCCAGCGCCGCAATGCCCGCGTACTGTGCCGCCGTTGGCGCGGACATCATGACGTACTGGTGCACCTTCATCACCGATTCGCTCAGTTCGCGCGGCGCCGCTACCCAGCCGAGACGCCAGCCGGTCATCGCGTACGCCTTGCTGAATCCGCCGAGTAACACCGTCCGCTCCTGCGTCCCTGTGAGCGAGGCGAAACAGGTGTGCGTGCCCCCGTACGTCATCCGGTCGTAGAGTTCGTCCGAGATGACCGCCAGGTCGTGGCGGGCGGCCACCTCAGCCACGGCGATCAGTTCTTCGCGCCCCATCACCGCGCCCGTGGGGTTTGACGGGTAGCCCAGCAAGATCGCTTTCGTCCGCGGCGTGACAGCCGCCTCTAGGTCCGAAGCCAACAGCCGGAAGTCGTTCTCTGCGTAGGTCGGCACTGGCACAAAAACCCCACCGGCCATGCGTGTTGCCGGCAAGTACGCCACGTAGCAGGGGTCGGCGCAGAGCACCTCGTCGCCGGGGTCCAGCAGCGCTCGCAGCGAGATGTCGAACGCTTCGCTCGCGCCGCTGGTGATGACGATCTCGTCCTTCGGGTCGTAGTACACGCCGTAGAGCCGCTGGATGTGCGCGCTGAGCTTCTCGCGCAGTTCCGGCAACCCGTAGTTCGAGGTGTAGTGCGTGTCGCCGCGCTCGATGCTGGCGATCGCCGCCCTGCGAATCGGCGCGGGGGTAACGTAGTCCGGTTCGCCCACGCCCAGCGAGATCACGTCATCGATCGTGCTGAGGAGGTCGAAAAACTTGCGGATCCCGCTTGGCGGGACCGCTTGCATCCGGCGCGAA
>JBBQGT010000211.1:0-1924 GCA_038323265.1 Tepidiformales bacterium | reverse complement strand
CAGCTACTCAAGCGCAGCGGCAGTGGCCGCGGGCAAGCCCTTTGGTGTTCCCGGCAGGGGAGGCCCCAACGGGGTCGATGGCAACGGCACGCCCGGCGGCGCATCGCCCGAGCATGGACACTGGTACGTCGAGAACCTCGGCAACGGCGTCCAGTTGATCACGCACATCACCTGGGCCGAATAAAGACGCTCGGCAAGCATTTCGATCTGGAAGTTGGCCCCGGAGAAATCCGGGGCCTTTCCGTTGTCCGCTCGCCGGAGTCGCCCCGCGTGATACGGCGGCGTACCATCAGCCCGTGACTTCCGCGAACCGCTCGCTGCTCGCCTTCACTTGCACTCTGCTCGTGGTTGGCCTGCTGGCGGTCGCGTGCGGCGACGATGACCAGGCCGATACCCCGGTCCCGGGCGGCGAGACAACGAGCGCCGGGAACGCGCTCGGTCCGGGGATTACGGTGGCTGAGGCTCTCGCATCGAAGCTCGAGGGGCCGCTTCTCGTCAACGGTTGGCTCTGGCGCCAATCCAACGGCGAAGTGCGCCTCTGCACGACCCTGACGGACGCCACGCCGCCAGGTTGCGGCAAGCCGTTCGTGGTAGTGACGGGCCTCGACATGGACTCGTTGCCAAATCTGCAGACCCAGCAAGGCACAACAACCTCAACCACACCGGCGCAGGTGCTCGGGACGGTCTCCGCAGGGGTGCTTGTGGTAGCGCGCAACACTCGCGGGTAGACGCTCCCGCAGCCCGCTCGAGGTTGGGGCCGCGCGCTTCACTCGTTGCTGGGCGATACTCACCGACGATGATCACCCGCCAGCAGATCCAGGAGCACATCGCGACGGGCGCCGGCGTCCTGCTGGGGGCCGTGCTTGGGCTGGCCGCCTCATTCCCGCTGGGCACCGAGCCGGGCCTCACTTCGGGCGTGGCGGCGGGCGCCGGGCTCGTCATCGGCGCAGCGATCGATTCGCGACGCAACCGCTAAGCACTAAGCCGACGCCAGATCGCGCAAAGAGACACGAGCCGTGTCGCTCAGGTTCGAACGGCGGCCCAGGACTGCCGCCCCACGATGTACTGGACGGCGTACCAGGCGAGTAGCGCGGAGAGCGCACCGATCGCCCAGCCCGCGGCAACGTCACCGGGGAAGTGGACGCCCACAAAGACACGCGCCAACCCGATGGCCGCCGCAAGGCCCGCGAACAACGGCCAGAGCCTGCGCCAGGCGAGCGCGGCAATCGTCGCAACTACCGCCGCGATGGTGGAGTGGTCCGAGGGGAAGCCGTTGTCGGCGGCGTGGTTTACTAGAAGGACGGTGTCCGAATCGTGCACGAAGGGGCGGTCTTCGGTGACCACGCTCGAGGCGCCGAGGATGCCGAGGCCCGCCAGGCCAAGGGCGAGCGCGCCGGCGGCGCCAACGACCAGGCCTCGCTGGCGATCCGTCATGAGCAGGCGCAGGCCGAGTACGGCGACGATACCAACAAGCACGAAAAGCCCGGACCCAGCGAAGAACTTGGCCAGCGAATCGAGCGCTCCCACGTTGCCGGCGTGGCCATTCAGCAGGTCGACGAGCCGTTCGTTCATCACCCCATGCTAGCGAGGGCGCGTCCCAACGGGCGAATGCCCCTGGTAACGGGCCGGGCAAGGCGAAGCGCCCGCACCGAAATCGCCTACACTCTGCCTCGCAGGAGGCGCCATGTACCCCGAGATGAACCGCGAGTTTCCACCCGTTTTTGATGGTCACGAAGACTTCATCACCCAGGTCAAACAGCGTTCGGGCGGCTTCCCGCCGATCCCTCCGCGCGACCTGCTGGCTGAATCGGAGTACGGCCACGTGGATCTTCCGCGGGCGATGCGCGGCGGCCTCGGCGGCTGCTTCACCTCCATCTTCCTCACCGACCAGCGCGCCGAAATGAACGCCACCGGCTTCGCGATG
>JBBQGT010000210.1:0-1954 GCA_038323265.1 Tepidiformales bacterium | reverse complement strand
TTGGCTGCAAGGTGCTCACGGATGATCGCCATCGCCAGGTTCGTGCCGTCGCGGCCCCCGTAACGCTTCGGTAAGGCGTAGCGCAACAAGTTGGCCTTGTCTGCTCGCCGCCGCATTTCGGCCAGCAGTTCCTCCCAATCCTTTCGCGGCACGCCGCCGTTCTCGAAGTCCGTCCGCGCGTACTCCCGGCGATGGTCGAAGAACCGCATGTTGTCGTCTTGCTGCTCCAGTGGCTTGATTTCGGCCTCGATGAACTCATCGATCTCTTGGAGGATGTCCTGGATGTCCTGGGGAATGTCGAAGTCCATGGGTGTTCCTTCCTGTGTTGGCCTAGGTATTGAATTTGGATCGTCTTGCTAGATCGCCTCGTTTGGGCTAGCGATGCGCACCTTGTTGACGACAGTCTCGAAAATGTGCCTGAGCAGCGGCTCTTCCGCTTCCCCATCGAACTGGCCCTCCCGGATCCCCGCCACCAGTTCGTCGTTGCGTTCGTTCAAGCGAGTGGCGATGGCCGCCTGGCCCTCCGGCAGCGCTTCTGCTCCGATGAGCGAATCGAGCCCGCGCCACTCATCGCGCAGGAAGCCGCCCTCCATCTGTGATTCGCGCAGCAGCACTCCCAACGAGTTCGTTGCCACCTGGAACTGGAAGCGCTCCCAACGGTCGCGGGCGTTCGCCGCCCGGTCGCGCATGAAGTCGCCCAGCGCATCAAGGAGTTCAGCGGCGGTTGGCCTATCCTGCACGGCTTCGCATCCTCTCCACCACGCCGGTAAGGCGGAGGATCTCCAGCTCGGTCTCGGCCGTGCGCCGCCCGATGGCTGCCAGTTCGTGGCTGTTCGTGTGACCGTCAAGGTGCGCCCGCGCCTGCATCATCGTGATCTGGCACCAGCGAATGTTCTGCAGCACTTCCCAGGCCGCTACGCGCTCGCGGCTAATTGCTCGGCCGGACGCACGCTCGTACGCCTCGATCCACACCTCGCGCGAAGCGATGCCGCCTGCCTCCAGTTCAGGCTTGCCGAATCGCCAGACGCGGGTGCAAAACCAGGCGATGTCTTCTTCGGACTCACCGATGTGGGTGCCCTCCCAGTCCAGTACGGAGGTCAGGCCGTTCTCGTCGTAGAGCATGTTGCCAGTCCGAAAGTCGCCATGCACAAGGCAATGCTGGGCTCCAGTTGGCGGCTCGTTCGCCAACTGTCGGTCCAACCAGCGCCACGCCCACTCAATCGCCGGGTGGGGGTTCAACAGGTCGGCTCGGTACGTTTCCTCCACCTTCAGCCGTTCGAACTGCAGAGCGTCCTGGCCCGGGGCCGGAGTGCGCATCGTCGGCGCTGCCGAAACCTCTTGAGGCGTGATCAGGTGGATCGCCGCGAGCGCCTCCGCGAGCTGAGGGATGATCCGTTCGCGCGTCTCGTGATATGCGTCACCGATGATCAATTGCCTCGGATTCGCATCGCCGTTCACGCGCGCCATCACCAGGTAGTCCTCGCCGCTGGCGCACTGCCCAAGGCCAAGCGGCTCCGGGCAGCGAATCCCCCGTTCGAAGGCCACGCGCAGCACTTCGTACTCTCGGCGGGTCTTTTCGTGGTCCGCTCGCCCCGCTGGGCTGACGCGCACCACCAGTTCCCGCGTGCTCCCGCCGTCCGTCCGATCCGCAGCCCAGGAATCGTGCATCGCCCCGCCCGCCAACTTCCAGGGCGTTCCAAACGTGGCGCGCTCACCAAACACCGAGCGCAGTCCTTCAACGGCGGCGTGCGAGCTATCGGAAGTCTGTGCGTCTGCCATCTGTGATCCTTCGCGATTTCGCGCGGCGACTGCGTGCGCCTCGACGCCGCAGTCTACAAGGGTCCGTCGATGGTCCGCGAACAGTGCCTCGCCAGAGTAGAATCCGTTCATCGGCGAACCGCCGGCTAAAGGGTGTGCGATGGACGGGCTTCAACTGACGGGACTCGAAGGCAAG
>JBBQGT010000209.1:0-2144 GCA_038323265.1 Tepidiformales bacterium | reverse complement strand
ACTTCAATTTCGATGACGACTCCGTGCCCGAGTACCTGGCGGCTGAGGTTGCGCCGCGCGTGAAAGCGTTCTGAACGAGGCGGAGGTTGGCGGTCGGACGCCAGCGCGGGGGGATCTGGTCCAGCGCACCGCGCGAAGAGTGCGCAAAGGAGCGGGGCGCAAGGCGAACGGGAGGGTTCGCGCCGGAGGAGAAGCGCGAAGCGGCCGGGTGCCCCTGGTGTGATGTTGGCATATATCTGCCTATTGACAGAGGGCATATCTGCGCGGAACGCCCGAGTTCCACGGATATGCGATCGCCAAGGGGATGCGTGAGGCAGAAGCGGCGCGGCAGCTGACCGCCCACGGCACGCTCTATCGCGCCCTCGATCGGATGGAAGCGGCGGGGCTACTGGAGAGCCGGTGGGAGGAGCCATCGCCCGAGAGTGCGGGCCGCCCGCAGCGCCGGCTCTATCGGCTGACCGCGATTGGGGAGAAGGCCCTCCAACTCGTTGGAGCTACGAATGAAACGACCCAGGGCACGCTGCGTCGTCGGCTGGCCTCATCGTGAGCGCGCGAACAGCCGGACATCCACATCTGGTCGGCGGATTCGCCTTCGCCCTGGTGCGACGTTGGGTGCGGTTCTACACGTTCGGCATGAGCGCGGAGCGAAGAGAACGCCGCCGAGCCGAAATCGAATGCGATCTCTGGGAAAACTGCGAAGACCGATTAGCCACCGAGGCAGCGCCCGCCACGGTTGGACTGGAACTCGTCGGGCGTTGCTTGCGGGGCGCTCCCGCGGACCTGTTTTGGCGCTATCAGATGGAGGGGCCAGCTATGAATATCCACTTTGCGATTGACCGTGTCGCCGGAGCACTCTTGCTCGGGACGGTGATCTTCCTGTTGATTGGCAGCTCAATTTCCGGCTACGATCCCGCGGCGAACGGCTTTGACGGGGAACTTCGGCGAGCAGCGGGGGTCAACCAAACGGCGAATCTCGCAGTCTTTACGCTGAGCGGCATCGGCCTGTTGGTCGCCGCGGCAGGCCTGACAAGGGCCTTTCGAGACCGCGCTCCCATGCTTGCCCAGTTGTGCGGAGCCGGCTTGTCGGCGGCCGGAACGCTGGTGCTGGTATCGACCGCGTTTTACGCAGCCTTCGCCAGCCTCGCCGAAGATTACGTGACGGGCGAAGGGGCGGCCGTCGAGTTGGCGGCTGGCCAGGCCCACACCGTCCTGGTGATGATGACGGCAACAAACATGACGGCTGTCGTACTGGCGGTGGTCAGCGTTTGGGGTTTGGCGCTGTTCGCCGCGAAAGAGCAGCTCGTGCCCGGGTGGCTGAAGGTCTTCCCACTGATCAGCGTAGCGGGGGCAGCCATACTCGCCGTCGGCGGGGTCGTTGAAGAACTCCAGTGGGGGGGGTTTACGGTTTCACTTCTTGGCGCTTTGCTGTGGTTGGTGATTGCAGGCGGTTGGATTGCATTCGGCGGGAACGAACGCGGGGGACAACACTCGGCAACGCCCAGCGCAGTCTGAGACCAGAGCAGCGGGCATGCTACGGATTCGGTGTGGCCGGGAGGACAGTCGCCGAAGACTCGACCACTGGCGACGCAGTAGGCGTCACGGCGAGGGTGGGCACGCTAAGAGATTCGAAGCGGGGCGGCTCTTCGACGGTCATCAGGTACAGCCCCGCGGCGGCAAGCGCGACACCGACGATACCCAGGGCGGCCCATGCGAGTGCCTGGTGAGCGGGGTCCGCGAAGAATTTGGCGACGCGTCGAATCATTGATCTCCCAACGGACGAAGGGTAAAGCAAGCGGGGGTAGTGGGGAGCAAGCGCTCACCGACCGGCAAAACGTCACGTTAGTGATCGGTCTCGTCTGCTCGAGCGTAAGAACGTCTGAATGCCACTCGGGAGCAGGCGCGGGCATGGATGAGGGAGGCCACGTTGCGAATCGCTCCTGGCCGCATTGGCTTGCAACGGGACACGCAGTGGCAGGTGGCTGGTGCAGGGATCCTTGTGACAAGAGTGATCCGCCGGGATCGAGACGTGCCGAGGGGCGATGGCACCACATCGCACCTCGGCGCCAGCCATTTGATAGCACGGACCCCAAGCGATCATCAACGGCGCGATTCGACGTGCCGCGCGCGTAAAAACGTGGCTACCA
>JBBQGT010000208.1:0-2269 GCA_038323265.1 Tepidiformales bacterium | reverse complement strand
AGCCGAATTTTGAGGTCATCGAGGACTGGCTGGGGGACGTTGATGCGGTAGGGACGGATTTCCATGCGCGGGATGATAGCGCGTATGCGGGCTGGTCAAATTCTTGACCCTCGAAAGGGCCGTGCCTACCATCAACCTTCGGCCGGGAGCGAGGCCGTGCGCGGGCCGAGGTAGCTCAGTTGGTAGAGCACTGCACTGAAAATGCAGGTGTCCCCAGTTCAAGTCTGGGCCTCGGCACCACGGAAATGAGCGATGCTCCACAGCTGGTCTGCTCAACGATCGGCTTTCCGGTCGCGCGTTACGCCGTTTCAGCGACGCGTTTTTGGCGGGCGACTTCCTTGTCGCGGTCGAAGGCGGCTTTTTGGGCGGCGAGCTGTTCGGGAGTGAGATCGACGTTCCAGAAGTCGTGCTTCCAGGAGTGATCGGGACCCCATTCGTTGGGCGTCTGGACGGTGGTGCGCGGAGCGGTGGCGGTTTCGAGCAGCGACAGGGCGCGTTCGAAGATGTCGCGCTGCATGGGCACGTCGTGCGGCTTGCCGGCGGAGTTACCGAGCGGGAAATCGTTGAAGAGGAAGCGCGCAACGCCGCAGGTTTCGACGATGTCCTTGGCGGAGCCGATCATCACTGTGGGGATGCCGTTGGCTTCGAGGTGACGGGCGACCAGACTCACGGTCTGGTGACAGACAGGTCAGACAGGGACAAGGACGGCTGCCTCGGCGCCGTCTTCGCGCAGCAGCCGGAGGATTTCGGGCGCGTCTTTTTCGATGGTGCCGCGCTGGCTGCGGGTGGTTGGAGCGGCGTAGAAGCGCGGGGCGAGTTCGCCGATACGGCCGGCGGCGACCGCTTCCTTCATCCGTTCGAGCGGGAAGTAGGCGTTGATGTCGTCGGCAACCGTGTGTTTGCGATCGTAGCCGATGTGCGAGATGCGGAGGTCTGGCGTGCTATCGATGGAGCGAGAGTAGACGCGGGCGAACTTGGCGGCGGCGTTGTAGGGGGCGCGCGGGCCCTGGTCCTCGAGCTCGGGCTGAAATTCGGCGGCGGTGGTTACGAGCGCCACACGAGATTCGGCGAGCGGCTTGCTCAGCGGAGTGAAGGGGACATCATCGAAGTGCGCCCAGTTGTAGGGATTTTCGTAACCCTGGGTCAGATAGTAGGCACGGCTGCGGGTGACATAGGGGATTGGGGCACTTGAGTGGGGGTCAGGCATAGCAGTTCCGGGTGCGAAGGATCGCTCTCCAGTTATACGAAGGGGCAGGAGGGAAGTACAGCGGGAGAGAAGTGTGCGCCGTGGATTGAGCCGCTAAGATTTGCTGCAAGCTAAAGATATGCCCAATTGGGCGGGAGAGATGTTGTGGCCCCGTTTCGACCAAACCGGATGAAGTTCGGCGTGTTTATGGCGCCGTTCCACCGCCTCGGCGAGAATCCCACGGTGGCGCTCGACCGCGACTTCGAGCTCATCGAGCACCTGGACAAGCTGAACTTTGATGAGGCGTGGATCGGCGAGCACCACAGCGCGGGCTGGGAGATCATCGCTTCGCCAGAGCTGATGATTGCGGCGGCAGCGCAGCGTACGCGGAGCATCAAGCTGGGGACGGGCGTAAGCAGTCTGCCTTACCACCACCCATTCATCCTGGCGGATCGTATGATCCAGCTGGACCACATGACGCGCGGGCGAGCGATGTTCGGTGTTGGTCCGGGCGCACTCACTTCGGATGCCTACATGCTTGGGATCGATGCGCTGACACAGCGGACGCGGATGGACGAAGCGCTGGGGGCGATCCTGGCCCTGTTCCGGGGCGAGACCGTGACGATGAAGACAGACTGGTTCGAACTGCGCGAGGCACGGCTGCAGCTTGCGCCGTACACCTACCCGCACATGCCAGTGGCGGTCGCGAGCACGTTTTCGCCAGCAGGACCGGCGGCTGCGGGGAAGCACGGTGTGGGGGTGCTCTCGGTCGCGGCTTCGCAGCCCGGTGGGCTCATTTCGCTGGCGAAGACGTGGGAGATGACGGAAGACGCAGCGGGCAAGAGTGGGAAGGTGGCGAACCGCGAGGAGTGGCGGCTGGTGATGCCCTTCCACCTGGCGGACACTCGCGAGGAGGCGATGCAGGACGCCGCCGAGGGCAGTCGCCGCTTCAATCAGGACTATTTCGAAGGCACGCTTGGGCGTCCGGTGGACCCGAACGTGCCCGGTGACATCGAATCGGTGGTGAAGCGCGGCGGGGCGATCGTGGGGACGCCGGACGACGCTATCGAAGCGATTGAGCGG
>JBBQGT010000207.1:0-2351 GCA_038323265.1 Tepidiformales bacterium | reverse complement strand
CATCGCGTTGCGCTGGACGATCTTGTAGGCGTCCTGCCGGCTAAGCCCGGTTTCAATCAACGCGAGCAAGACTCGTTGCGAGAACACGAGGCCAAACGAGCGGTCCAGGTTCTCTCGCATGTGCTCGGGGTAGACGGTTAGGCGTTCCATCACGCCGGTGAAAATGCTCAGCATGTAGTCCAGCACCAACGTGGAATCCGGGAAGACGATGCGCTCAGTGGAGGAGTGGCTGATGTCTCTTTCGTGCCAGAGGGCGACGTTTTCCATGGACGTAACCGCGTATCCCCGGAGCACGCGGGCGAGGCCGGTTACGCGCTCGCAAAGCTCCGGGTTACGCTTGTGGGGCATGGCGCTGGAGCCAGTCTGCCCCTCGTCGAACGGCTCTTCTGCTTCCCGCACTTCGGTCTTTTGGAGGGCGCGAATCTCGGTGGCGAACTTTTCGAGCGACGCGCCGATGAGCGCGAGGGTGGTCACGAACTGGGCGTGACGGTCGCGTTGGATGACCTGCGTCGAGGCGTTTTCAATGCCGAGGCCGAGATTCTTGCAGACGATCTCTTCGAGTTCTGGGGGGCAAGAGGCGTGCGTGCCAACCGTGCCGCTGATCGCACCCACAGCGATCGCTTCGCGGGCGGATTCGAGCCGATTGCGGTTGCGGCGCATCTCATCCACCCAGACCGTCAGCTTCAGGCCGAAGGTCGTTGGCTCGGCGTGGACGCCGTGGGTACGGCCAGCGCAGAGCGTGTCGCGGTAACGCACGGCCTGCTTTTCGAGCACCGCTGAGAGCTTGTCCACGCCCACGAGCAGCAGGTCGCAGGCGTCACGCAGCTGGAGGCCGGTGGCCGTGTCCCAGACATCCGAGCTGGTCAGCCCGAAGTGGACGTAGCGACCCTCTTCGCCGAGAGACTCGGCGACCGAGCGGAGGAAGGCCGTGACGTCGTGGTGGGTGATGGCGATGTATTCGTTGATCTTGTCGACATCGAAGGAGGCGTCGCGGCGGATCTTCTGGGCGGCTTCTTTGGGGATCTGGCCGAGTTCGGCCCACGCTTCACAGGCGGCGATTTCCACGTCCAGCCACCGCTCAAACTTCGCCTGGTCGCTCCAAAGGGCGGCCATCTCAGGCCGGGAGTAGCGAGGGATCATTGGCGGAGCGTCTCCTGTCGGGTCGGGAAAGGTCAATGATACCAGCGCTCGTCACACGGGCATCTTGCTGGAGCTCGCTAGAATGAGCCGCGCAGGAGCCACGAGGAGAGCTGTTGGGTCATCGCATAGCCTGGGCGCTTTTGGGAACGGCGATTGGCGCGGTTGCGGGATTCGTACTTGCCTGCGTCGTCATCATCGTGGGAGCGGGCGTCTTTTGGCTGTTCATCTTCGGAGACGACGCGTGGCCGGCGGCTGCCGAAACGGCTCTGACCGTGGCTGGCGGGTTGATCTGGTTGGCGGGCGCCGCCGTCGGCGGAGTCACAGGTTGGAAGCGGGTGCAAACCAGGGGAAAACCGCTCACATGAGGGCGATGTCCCGCCGGTACTGGGCATCGGCAAAGGTGATTCGTCCGACGTTGGCGTAAGCCTTCTTGCGGGCCGCTTCGAGGGTTGGCGCCAGGGCAACCACGGTTAGGACGCGGCCTCCGTTCGTAACCAACCCGCGAGCGTCATCCTTCGTCCCGTTGTGGAAGACAAGAACGTCCGGGTCGAGGTTCTCAAGGCCTTCGATGCGATAGGCCAGCTTGTAGGTGGCCGGGTAGCCGCCGCTGGCCATCACGACGCCTACAGCAACGTCGTCTGACCAGCGAAGGTCGACCTCGTCGAGCCGGCCTTCGGCTGCCGCTTTGCACACCTCAAAGAGGTCGCTCTGGAGACGAGGCATGAGCACCTGCGTTTCGGGGTCGCCTAGGCGCGCATTCACTTCCACTACTTTCGGGCCCTCAGCGGTGACCATGATGCCGGGGTAGAGCGTCCCGATGTATGGCGCACCGATGTCGCGCATGCCCTGCATGATCGGCTCGACGATTTCGCGGGTGATGCGCCCGGTAAGCGCGTCGTCTACGCGCAGGCTCGGGCTGTAGGCACCTACGCCGCCAGTGTTCAGCCCGATGTCGCCGTCCTGCGCTCGTTTGTAGTCTGTTGATGGCGCCATCAACCTTGCGGTTTTGCCGTCGCAGAAAGCGTGGGTGCTGGTTTCCCAGCCCGGCATATCCCGCTCGATGACGACCGTGTCGCCGGCGCTGCCGAAGTCCCTGCGGACCATGAGGATGTCGAGGGCGTTCAGGGCCTCGACAAGGTCGTTGCAGCCGATGGCGCCCTTGCCCGCCGCCAGCCCGCTGGCTTTGACCCAAAGCTTCTGTTCAGGGATCG
>JBBQGT010000206.1:0-2435 GCA_038323265.1 Tepidiformales bacterium | reverse complement strand
GCGCGCTGGCGGAAGAGCTCGACGATCTCCTCGGGGACGATCATGTCGAGCGAGATGACGGCGTCCGGGACGCGCGGCGGGGTGGCCGCTTCGAGAAGGAAAGGGTCGTGGACAGCGCCGGGGTCTGGCAGCAGGCGCGGGTCGTCTTTATCGCCGTGGGAGCGGAGGATGCGCCCGCCGTTGCGCAGGCCGATGCGCGCCAGGGCTGAGGAGGCGCGCGCGCGAGTGGCTCCGCCGAGGCCGAGCGTCCACGCTTTCCATGCCGCCCGCTCGAGCTTTCCGCCTACCTGGCCCTTGCGCACAGCGTCGCCCCGCAGGTCCAGGAGCATGCGATGGAGCGGGATGCCGACGGGGCAGACTTCGGTGCAACTGCCGCAGAGGCTGGAGGCGAACGGCAGGTCGGCGAAGCGTCCATCAGGCCAGAGCAGGGGCGAAACGACCGCGCCGATCGGCCCCATGTACGGTGACCCATAGGAGAGCCCGCCAGCAGCGCGGTAGACCGGGCAGCCGTTCATGCAGGCGCCGCAGCGAATGCACTTCAGCACCTCGCGGTAGCGCTCGTCTTTAAGGATGCGCGAACGACCGTTGTCTACGAAGACGACGTGGCGTTGCTGGCCGGGCTCCGGGTCCGCGAGGAAGTGGGTGAACGAGGTGAGCGGCTGCGCGGTAGCGCTGGGCGCCAGCACTTCGAGCACCGCGAGCGCGGCGGACTCATCGGCGACCACTTTTTCGATGCCAGTGATGGCGATATGCAGCTTCGGGTGGCTGACGCCGAGCGAGACGTTGCCTTCGTTTTCGACGATGCCGATGCGCCCGCTGGAGGCCACCACAACGTTCGCGCCGCTGATCCCGGCATCGCAATCCTTGAAGAAGTCGCCGACCACGTCGCGGACGAAGCGTGAGAGGCGCTCGGGGTCGTCGTCGGGCAGTTCAGCGCCGGTGCGCAACAGAAGTTCGCGGATGCGCACACGGTTGAGGTGTAGGGCGGGCGCGGTTATGTGGCTCGGCCCGCGCCCTTCGATGTCGACGATGTACTCGCCGATGTCTGTCTCCAGGAGGTCGATGCCGGCGGCGCGCAGCGCGTGAGTGAGGCCCACCTCTTCGCCGACCATCGATTTCGACTTTGCCACGCGCTTCGCATCGCCGAGCAGGCCGACGATGATGCGGTTCGCATCGCTTGCGGTGGGAGCGCGGTGATAGCCGATGCCGCGGCGGGCGAAGTTCGCGGCCACCTGTTCGTGCAACTCTTCGAGGTGATCGATGGCGTAGCCGCGGGCGGCCGAGGCGCGTGCTTTGGCGTCATTGGGGCCGCGCTGGAGCATGGCGGCGGAGTCCGCGACGAGCTTTCGCATGATCGGGGTGACCGTGGCCGAAGGGCGTTCGTTGCGAATCTCGGCGGCGGCGCGTTCGCGGTAACTGCTCATCCGAGTGCCCGTGAGAGGAGCTCGGCAAGCGTCCAGGTTTCGAGCTTGAGGCCGATGCCGCGTGCCCCGCCATCCAGGTGCGCGAGGCAGGAGTAATCGCCGGAGACGAGCACGCGCGCGCCGGTGCCGCGCACATCGTCCAGCTTGGCGGTCATCATCGCCACCGAAACCTCGGGCAGCTTGACGCTGAACGCTCCGCCAAAGCCGCAGCATTCGCCTTCGAAGTTGAGGCGGCGCAGTTCGAGCCCTTCGATCCTGTCGAAAAGGGCGAGAGCGCTGGGCGTCACTCCCAGTTCGCGGCGCCCGTGGCAGGCATCGTGGTAGGTGACCACCCCTTCGAGTTTGAACGCGAGTGTGTCGAGCTTCGGGTGCTTCGCCACGTGGGAGGTGAAGTCCGAGAAGCGATTGGCGATGCTCTGGGCGCCCATGCCGCGGTCACCGGGGAAGAGGCCGGGGAGGTAGTGCTGCACCATGCTCGTACAGGAGCCAGAGGGAGTGACGGTGACGGCGTGCGGCTGCGCCGCCTTCAGCAGCCCTCGCCCCACACTGCGCGCTTCCTCGCGAAAGCCGCTGTTGTAGGCCGGCTGGCCGCAGCACCGCCCATCGATAAGCGTCACCTCATCGCCTAGCGCCTCGAGCACGCGCCGCGCGTGGCCCGCATCCTCGGGGCGCAAGGCTGCCATGTAACAGGGGTCGAACAGCGCAACCTGCATCTGGGGACGGTAGCGGAGGGGGCGAAGAAGAGCAAAGTTGTGTACTGGTACAAGAAGTCCATGAGAGATCTTCCCCGAGGGCGTGTGGCGTTGCCGGTGGCGAAGGACTGGCCAGGAGTGAGGTAGACGGGGGTCTGTTTGCGGCGGATCCGGTTCAGCTGCGCGCGCGTCGCGGGCGGCGGGCGGCGGGCGTACTATCGGCGCGTGACCAGCACGGCGGCGAATGTGGACGAAGGCACCCTGGCGGCCCTCGCAGGCGCCGCGCCGGAGCCCGCCCTGACCGTGCGCAACGTTTCGA
>JBBQGT010000205.1:0-2470 GCA_038323265.1 Tepidiformales bacterium | reverse complement strand
GGGTCAGTGCGGATCACCGTCAACTCCACCGAGATCGGCATTTCGATCGCGATAACCTCATCGCCGAAGAGCACCACCTCGCACAGGTCGTTTTCTTTCAGGTACTTGTTCGCGTCCCCAACCTTCGCGGCGTCCACCGGGATCTGCTCGAAGTTTTCGGTGTTCATGAAGTAGTAAAACTGGTCGTCGCTGTACATGTATTGCATCTCGCGACGCTCCACACGGGCGCGCGTGAACTTCGTGCCCGATTGCACAGTGTGCTCGATGATCGAGCCGCTGCGCACGTCTCGCAGCTTGATCTTCACCTGCGCCGAGCCGCGCCCCGTCTTGATGTGGCTGTAGTCCATGATCGCGAAAAGCTTGCCATCCATCTCAATGGTCGAGCCCTTCTTCAGTTCAGCGGTCGAAATCATTGTTCAAACTCCTGCGGGGGTCAGCTTGGGAGCGTGGCTCAGCACGCGAGGTTTGCCGTTTTCGAGGAAAACGATGTCTTCAATCCGGACTCCGCCCCAGCCGGGAATGTAGATGCCGGGTTCAATGGTAAACACCATTCCATCCAAGAGGACATCTTCGCTGGTCGAACCAAGGTGGGGCGCTTCATGCACCTGCAGCCCGATGCCGTGGCCCAGCCCGTGCCCGAACTGCTCGCCGTAGCCCGCGTTCGTGATGTACTCGCGCGCCAGCGCGTCCGCCTGTTGCCCGGTCATGCCCGTTTCGATGCCTTCGATCGCCGCCCGCTGCGCTTCGAAAACGATGCCGTAGATCTCGCGGAACTTGGCGTCTGGCTTGCCCGGCACCATGGTCCGTGTCAGGTCGCTGCAATACCGCTGGACTCGCGCCCCCATATCCACCACCAGCGGCAGATCCTGCGCGATTATCACGTCCCGCGGTTGGGCATGAGGCATCGCGCCGTGCGGGCCAGTGGCCACGATCGTGTCGAACGAAATGTCGTCTCCGCCCGAGAGTTGGACGTTCTTCCGAAAGATGTCCGCCGCCTGGCGCTCCGTCATCTTCGGGTGCAACGAATCCAATAGCTCCGCGAACGCCAGGTCAGAGACGTTGATCGCTCGCTGCAGCAACGCCACCTCTTCCGCGTCTTTTTGGGCGCGCAGGCCTTCGATGATCGGCGGCGCCGCCATCAGCTCGGGACGCTCGGCCGCCGAGAGTTCGGCGATCGCCTCGGCCACCCCGAGATACCCACCGTAGGTCGTGTCCAGCTTCGTCAGCCCGAGCTTCTTGCCCGCGATTCCCGCTTCGCCAAACAGTTGCCGTAGCCACTCCACACGCTTCCCCACCGACTTGAACACTTCGAACCCGCGTGCCGTGCACTCACCCTCAGCCTGCTCCACATAACGAAAGTCAGCTGCGAAAAACGCTCGCGCCGGCGTGATCAGGATTACCCCTGCCGACCCCGTAAAGCCCGCCACGTAGTAGCGCGTATCCGCGCCCAGGTCCTCCTCGCCTGGCGCCGAGATCATCAACGCGTCGAGGCCCTGTTCGGCCATCGCGGCGCGGATGCGAGTCAGACGGTCGGACATGTCGGCTCTCCGGTCGCTCAGGCGGGCGTCGGCGCTGGCGCGCCAAGGTAATCGAGCAGAAGATTCGTGGCCACAGTGTAGCCGCCGCGCCCGAGCCCGGTCACCTGTCCCAAACATACGGGCGCAATCATCGACGTGTGTCGAAAGTCCTCGCGTGCGTGCGTGTTCGAGATGTGCACCTCGACCACCGGCAGCTGGATCGCCTCGATCGCGTCCCGCAGGGCAACGGACGTGTGCGTAAACGCCCCCGCGTTGATCACCACGCCGTTGGCCAGTTTGCGACGTTCGTGCAGGAAATCGACGAGCGCTCCCTCGTGGTTGCTCTGGAAGGCCAGCACGCTCGCGTTTCGCGCCCCCGCCGCCGCTGCCACATCCGCTTCGATATCCAGCAGGGTCGTTGTCCCGTAAACCGCAGGGTTGCGTTCGCCCAGCAGGTTCAAGTTCGGTCCATGCACGAGGAGGAGTACGTGGTGGACTTCGGCCAGCGGTTGAGCCATGCGCCAGTGTAGACACCCGCACTCCGAATCGTCGACTAATCGCGTTAGCCCGCCGAGCGCCGTCGTCGCGGCTTCTCCAGCGCCTGCTCTGCGATCTTCTCCCACGCCGCCGCGCTCACCTTCGCCTGCCGCGCCTGGCTGACGTGCGTGTAGATCTGCGTCGTGTTCGCAGAACTGTGACCCAGCAGGTCCTGCACGATCCGCAAATCCGCGCCACCGTCCAGCAGATGCGTCGCGAACGAATGCCGCAATAGGTGAGGGTGAATGTCCACCGCGATCCCCGCCGCAAGCGCATGACGCTTGATCAGCGTCTGCACACTGCGCGCCGTCAGCCGCCGGCCAAAGCGGTTGAGGAACAGCGCCTCGTCCACATGACGCCCCGTCGACGCCACCGCCAGCAAAGGCCGCGCCCCCGCGAGGTACGTTTCGAGCGCA
>JBBQGT010000204.1:0-2474 GCA_038323265.1 Tepidiformales bacterium | reverse complement strand
GTGTTTTCACGCTAGCCGACTCCTTCAGCGCGATGACCACAGACCGGCCGTACCGCAAGGGCTTGAGCATCGAACAGGCGCTGGACGAGATCCGGGCCGGCCAGGGGACGCAATTCGACCCCGATCTGAGCAGCGAGTTCGTGAAGATGGCCGAGCGAGAATTCGGACAACGTTGGGCAGCGGCGTGAGGGACCGGGCGGACGAGCTAGCTGCGATTGTGGCCTGGCCGGCATTGGCCTGGTGTTTGATCGAGGCGAGTCTTCGGCCTGGCGAGTGGTTATGCAGCTGGCACGCTGCCACTGGCGCTAACGGGCGGTTGCGCGGCGGCAACGATCTTCGCGGTGCGTCTCAGGCAGGCAGAGCTGGCGGTCATTGCCGTTCGTTCCAAGGACTGCGAACGCGGCTAAGCGCCACCAGGCGATTCCCGGGTCTCTCCGGCGCGCTAAACTTGCGGGGCCACCAGGAGGAGGATCCAATGACTCGACTGCCGAAGGCGACGCGCGCCGACTTCCCAGAAGAACTGCTCTACGTTTTTGATCGGCTGCCGAATGGGCCGGACGGCTCACCGATGAACATCTTCGCGACGATGGGGAACAATCCCGGGCTTTTGCGGAGCTATCTGCGGCTGGCGAATCCTCTTTGGGCGCAGTGCGGGCTGGACCCAGAGAGGCGCGAAATCGTCATCCT
Source organism: Tepidiformales bacterium (assembly GCA_038323265.1). GTDB lineage: Bacteria > Chloroflexota > Dehalococcoidia > Tepidiformales > Tepidiformaceae > PNKC01. The sequence goes on along the minus strand of JBBQGT010000204.1, from coordinate 1,787 downwards.
GCGGACGGCACTGCTGCACAAGAGCGTTTACGAGTGGCACCAGCATGTGCGCATTGGGCACGAAGCGGGCCTCAGTGACGCGCGCATCCTCGCCCTGCACACCTGGCAGAATAGCGACCAGTTCAGCGAGTTCGAGCGGGCGATCCTCGGATACGTGGATGCGCTGGTGGCGAGCGACCACCCGGAGCAAGAGGTGCACGACGCGCTGGCCAAGCATCTGCCGGCGGCCGGCGTGGCCGGCGTGAACTTGCTGATCGGCACCTACATCATGACCGCCAAGTTCCTGGGCGCGATGGAAGTGCAGCCTGAGACGGCGTTCGTGGGCTGGCGGCTGGACGGAGAGTAACCGTTCGGGGCGCGGGTGCTACGATGCGCCGACATTCCGGAGGGCATTTTGTGACCGTCTCGACTTCGCAGCAGCATCTCGCGGGCCTGGAACGGCCGGGCGGCCAGGGGCTCGATAGCAACCAGGAGGAATCCGGCAACCTGGCGATCCTCAAACTGTTGACCACCGAAGACGGGCGGGCATGGACGGACTTCGTGGCGACGGTGCGCGTTGGCGATGACGGCTCGGCCGTTTACGAAGCGTGGGCGCTGAGAGGGATGGTGCGCTGGGTACGGACGTTCGCCGATTCGGGTTACGCGTATGACGTGATCGATGTGGTGGGCGAGAACCCGCTCGAGCGGCAGGATCCACGGGCGCTTTCGAACCTGGCGGATGAACTGGCCGCGGGGCGCAACCCGGCGAACCCGCAAGAGGCGTTTATCGAGCCAGCCCAGATCAGCTACCCGTACGCTTACGAGCGGCTTTCGCAGCTTTTTGATAGCCCGAATGGGCCGGACCTTGTGGTAAACCCGAAGAGCTACGCCTATGGACGGCAGCCGGGACAGCACGGCGCGCTCGATGTGATCCAGTCGCGTTCGCCGCTGATTTTCAGCGGGCCGGGGGTGCTGCGCGGCGCGCGCGTGGATGCTGAATCGCGGCAAGTGGACATCGCGCCGACGGTCGCGCGCGCGATCGGGTTCCCCCTGATCGACGGTATGGACGGCAGCGGGCGCACCTCGAGCGAGCGGGGCGTTGCGCCAGACGTGTACTTGAGGCGCCAGGATGGCCGGGTGTTGGAGGCGGTGCTGGACTCGGCCTCCGGCGCTCCGGAACGAGTCTATGTCTTTCTGCTGGACGGCCAGGCGCACGGGGAGCTAGTCCACCGGTTGGAATCGGACCCGGCGGCGATCCCTAACCTGCGGCGGCTGATTGAGCGGGGAACGATGCTGGCTCATGGGAGCATCACGAACTTCCCGAGCATCACGTGGCCGAGCCACAACGCCATCGGCACGGGCTGCTGGAGCGGCCATCACGACATCGTGAACCCGACGTACTACTTGCGTGACCGGCGCGAGACCGTTTCACCACAGGGCCAACAGTTCGACACCGCGCGGTTCCTGGCGGATGGCGTCGAGACGCTCTTCGAGGCGTTTCACCGAGTTTACGGCGATTGGGATGGCGCGATGAGCGGGCCGCTCACGGCCTCGGTGAATGAGCCGTGCACGCGCGGCGCGGACCACGCCTCGCTGGAGCGGCGGCTCGTGGGCGATCGTGGCGAGCTGATCATGCTGACGAAGGAGACCGAGAACGAAATTAGCCCGCGGTGGTTCACCGAACTGGAAGAGCAGGGCCACAAGTTGATGGGCCAGATCGACAACCGCGCGCTTGGACAGGCGCGGCAGTTGCTGCGCGACAGGTCGCATGCCGTGCCGAAGTTCACTTACCTTGAACTGACGCAGCC
>JBBQGT010000203.1:0-2583 GCA_038323265.1 Tepidiformales bacterium | reverse complement strand
TGAGGAGGAAGACGGGGTAGGCAAAGCGGTCGAAATCGCGCAGCCGCGCTCCATCGAAGGCGGTGTCGCCAATCACGAGGTCCGGCTTGAGCGCTGCGATCGCGTTGAAATCGGGCGAGAGCGACGAGCCGACGATGGGAGCTGCGGCGGCGGCGGCGCTCGCCACGTCGGACGTTCGGCCGATCACTTCCAGGCCAAGGGCAATGGCGAAATCCGCGGCTGACGGCGTTATTGCCACCACCCGGCTAACCGAATCGGAGAGGTTCACCGCGCGACCGGCCATATCGGTCACCGTCCGCGGGCCGAGGGTCACAGCGGCGTCGATGGTGGGCGTTGGTGTGGGCCGGGGGCCAGTGACGGGTCTTTCGTTGCCGCAAGCGGCGGCCATCAGACCGAGTGCCAAGACAACCAACAGGGAAGTGGCGGGAGGCCTCACGCAGTCCCCGCCAGGCGCGCTTCGATGCCCATGCCGATCAAGAGGCGTCCGGCGGGCGATTCTCGCCCACGCGTGGTGGATAGCAACGCCCGCAAGTCGGCGGCGGTGTCGAGATCCAGAGCCAACTCGGGCGAGCGATGGGTGTGGACGGAAAGCCCAGCGGCCCTCGCCGCTTCGGTGTGGAGGGCGAAGCTGTTGCGGCCATAGTGCAGTGCGAACGGACGAGGCAACGGCAAGACCATGGCGTTGGTGCCGCCATCGGCGCTCTGGACCATCGTCACACCAGCTAATTGTCCACGGGCCTCGGCGAGCAGCCGCCGCAGTGCGCGGGTAGTTACCAGGGGCAGGTCGGCGTGCAGGATGAGGACGGCATCTCCGTCCTCGAAGGCGCCGCCATCGAGCGCAACTTCGATTTGAGCGCTCAAACCGTGCACGGACGGTTGTTCTTTGATGATTGTGCCTCGGCCAGCCGTCAGGCCGGCGGCGTCTCTTGCGTTCGGCGTGAGGACGGCGCAGGGGACGCTCGCGCCGAAGAGCGCGTCAGCGACAGACCGAAAGGTGACGCGCGCGAGCTCTGCACGCTCTTCTGGCGAAAGCAAGCCCGCCAACCGCGCCTTCGCTTCCGTCGGCGGCTTGAGCGGGATGAGCGCCGTAATGGGCAATTAGACCGCCTCAAGTGCGGCGAGGACGTCGCGCGCCAGTTCCGCCTTGCGTTCGCTGCTGGTCATCATCGTATCGGTCACCAGGCAGTGCATGCCGAGCGCCTCCACCAGAGGGGCGAGCTCGCGATCGAGATCGTCGATCACCATCAAGTCGATGAGCCCGGCGTAGATGCGCGCCACGCCGACCGCCGAAACCTCGTAGCCGAGGGTGGTCATCATCTTGGCGGCGGGACCTTTGACCACCTGGCCGGCGATGATCGGGCTGATTGCCGCTCGCTTCGCTTTCGAACTTTCGAGCGCCTCGCGGATTCCCGGAACGGCGAGAATTGGACCGATGCTGACGAGAGGGTTGCTGGGAGCGAGGATGACCGTCTCGGCATCGCCAATTGCCTCAATGACGCCGGGCGCCGGCTTCGCCTTTTCCGCGCCGGCGAAACGGATCTCGTGGACATCCAGTTCGGTCCGCAGGCGCACCATGTAATCCTGGAACGGCAGTTCGCCAGACGTCCCGGTGATGCGCGTTTCGATGCGCTCGTTGGTCATCGGCAGGATGGTGCACGCGAGCCCCCAGGACTTCGCAAGCCCCGCGACGATTTGGTGCATGGGAAGGCCCTGGTGGATAAGCCGCGTGCGGTGGATGGCCATCGCCAGGTCTTTGTCGCCGAGGTTGAACCAGCGTTCGTAGCCGAACCGCTGAAGCTGATCGACGACGGCGAAGGTATCGCCGGTGAGGCCCCAGCCGGTCTCCGGATTGACCGCCCCGGCGAGGGCATAGATGACGATGTCTGTATCCGGGGAGACGTGGAGTCCGAACATTTCGACATCGTCGCCGGTGTTTGAAATCACCGTCACGTCCTGTGGCGGGACTGCCTGGACGAGGCCCTGGAGAAACCGTGAGGCGCCGACGCCGCCAGCGAACACCGTATGCATGGGTGCAATTCTAGGGTGACTGGCGGGCTGTCGCGAACGCGGGCAGGGGGTGGCCCTTGCGGTTAGTCCGTCTGGGCGGCTGGTGCACCGGGAACCTCGCGCAGATGGCGTGGGGTGCGGATGTTGCCCGTGGCAGGGGACTGAACGGTTCGAACTGGGTCACGTGCCTCCACCCCAACGGCGCGCGGCGCGCGGACGGCACCGAAACCGGCTCCGGTTTCGAGGGCTACGAACATCGCGAGAATCAACCAAAGGTACGGTTCATCCAGGAGGCGGCCTTCGCTCTGGCTTACAAGGAGGATGCCGATCATCGACGCTCCCAGCCAACCGATGATCAGCCGGTTGTATTCGACAGCGGTCGCAAAATAGGCGCGAACTACGGAAAGCCCAACGCGGACAACAACGAGCAGGAAGGTGAGCATTCCGACGATGCCGAGTTCGGCGAGAAGCGAGATAAGCGACGTGTGGGAGAGAGTCGTGCGCGCCCAGGGCGGGATTATGTCCAGGTAGCTGACGACGAGGGCGTGCTGGTAGTTCCCCGAACCGACGCCAATG
>JBBQGT010000202.1:0-2661 GCA_038323265.1 Tepidiformales bacterium | reverse complement strand
CTTTGATTTCCATACGATGTACCTCCCGAAACGCCACGGCGGCCTCCTCTGGCCGACATCGTGACGAAGTTGCGTTCGGGTGGCTCAATAACTCCCGCGATCTGGCTCATTGATCCCCGCGATCCCCTGGCTCAATGTCTCCCGCGATCACACCCGCAGATGGATCAATAACTCACGCGATTCACAGATGGGCCTCTTCCGACCGTCCGGCGGATAACGGTGCCGCTTGACACTCAGGCTGTGCGGAACTGCCTGGCGACCGGCGACTTGAACTCGCTGTTTCGCGAGCATCTCGGCTGGGATAATTCTCACTTTTCTTGCGTCGTCTCGGTGGCTGGCGACGCTTACGAACTAACCGGACTCGCTCAAAAGCGCGGGGTCGTCGCGCTTCAGTGCAGCCCTAAACAGTCCAGCCACCTCCCGTCGCCAGCCGAGCGGGCGGCGATCCTGACGGCTGCCAACGCGGAGACCCTCATAATTTTCGTCAACAGGGACGCGTCCGAGCATCTCTGGCAACTGGCGCGCCGTGCGAAAGGCCGCCACGCCTATCCAGCCCTCACGTACTTCTCAGCGCAGTTAGGCGAACGGTGCATGGCAGATGCTTCGCATGCTCGGTTTCGATCTTTCCGAAGAGGAGTCACTGACCCATCCCGGCGTCGCCACCACCAACGTGTACTGCAACTACCTCTGTTTGCGCGCAGATGCAGCTCGGCGCTTTGCGGAGCGTCCGGTTCGTACTCGGAAACGCATCTCGGAGTTCGAACGGTTCGTACTCGCGATCGCGCCCGGCGAGGTGGGGCGCCTGGTCCTGACGGAAGACGAAACATTGCGCAGCTTCAAGTCGCGGATCGAGCGGGCGGCCGAGCGGCTGAACATCTTCCTCGCCGTCTGGACTGTCGAAGGGGCCGTCTACTTTCGCCTGGTTGATTCCAACTCCTCGGACCGCCCGTCAGGAACGTAGTGCCACATCGCAGTCCCTCACGATAGCGATGCGAGCTGTCACTGCATCCTGGTTGGGCCAAGAAACGCGCTCGACAGCGCCAACAACAACCAGAACTTCGTCCAGGCCGCGCCCTGCGCATTCACGTTCGGCCAGTAACCGAACTCTTTCCCGCGCCAAACGGCGCTCACGGTTTCAACGAGCCCGGACTGCTCCACGAGGTCCGGGCTCGTTTGGTTCGTGAGAGTGAGCCGCTGTGCCAACCTGGACCTTCGCCGCTCCAACGTCACCCGGTCGGCTCGGGTCGGCAACATTTCGGTGACGAACGCCCTGAGTTCTTGGAGGTTCGGTGTCGGCACGGCTCTTCGCCGTTGCGCTCGGTGGAGCGCCTTCTTCACTCTCGCAGTTACCTCAGAGCAGCCCCGTCGCACTTCGTGAGCCAGTAAAGAATCGGCGGTGACTATGCGACTTGCGGCTGGCGCGCGCCGATGGAAGAGTACGCTTCCGGTATGTCAGCCTGCGGATTCCACGACGCCGCTTGACGTGCAGGGAGGAGAACACGATGGGTAACGAAGAGGTGGCAGCACCGGAGACGCACGGTGTGACGGCGGAGATGCTTGCCACGGTTGACCTTGGCCCCGAGATCGAGGGCATGGCAGGCCGCCAACTTCGAATGCGAAAGTTCACCTTCGCACCAGGGGCGGTGTTCGGCCCCATGCACGACCATAAGGGCAGGCCGGGCATCGTGTACATCCTGCAAGGCACGATTACGGACCACCGGGATGGAGTCGCTACGGACTATGGGCCGGGAGTGGGCTGGTCGGAGGATAAGAACACCACTCACTGGCTTGAGAACAGGGGATCGATTCCGGCAGTGGAAGTCTCGGTCGATATCGTCATGTAAGCATAATTGGGACTCGATGGCCAACATACTCGGACCGAACAAGCGGCTCAGCCACGCTACGGCGCTGCCTCCGCATGGCCCGCGTGACCCAATTGCCTCGGAGAGAATGCGGCAGTGGCGATCGGCCCAGGCGAGGTGGGCAGCTTGGTCCTGTCCGACGGGGAAACATTGCGCAGCTTCAAGTCGCGGATCGAGCGGGCGGCCGAGCGGCTGAACATCTGTGTCGCAGTCTGGACTATCGAAGGGGCCGTCTACTTTCGGCTTGTCGATTCCAACTCCGCCGATCGCCCGTGAGCGCTTCGCCAACGCGCGACACTATGAGCGCGTCGTGTCGTTAGACGAGCAGGCCGCCGAGGCCAAGATTCCCGTGAGGACCCGGTGAACGTGCTCCCGGGCCTCCGGCGGCGGTCAACTCACAGCCGTCGCCGCCACTTCCTTATAACGCAGCACCGAGCCGCCCAGGCGCACTTCGCTGCCGTCGTTCAACTGGCCGCTGCGCACCTCCGCCCCATCGATCAGCACCCGGCAGGTGGGCGTCGAAGCCAGCAGTTGGCCGTCTCGCGTCACCACGAAGTGCGCCTCTTCAATCGTCTTATCTAACAGCCGCACCGAGCAGAACTTGCCGCGCCCCGCCAGCTCGCGGTCTTCCGTCAGCGAAAACACCGTCCCGGCGCCATCACCCTCCAGCACTTCGAACGTCCCCCACGGCCCGCTCGGCGATTCGTCCACCGGCGCCGCCACTGGCTGAGCCAGCGTGCGGTCCCCGCGGTGCGCGTCGGCCCACTCGATCAGCCGCTCCGGCGCGTCGGTCACCACC
>JBBQGT010000201.1:0-2717 GCA_038323265.1 Tepidiformales bacterium | reverse complement strand
TTCAAGAGCAATGAGCTTGAACGGCTCTATCGCGACGTCCGCGCTGGCGGCTTCCACCCGGCGAACAGCGGCCTGGTGCACGAACTCGTGGGCAAGACGCTGTTCGGCATCGACCTCGGCGAGCAGCCGCGCTGGGGGTAGCGGCCTCATAGTTTTTGGGCCTCGCCGTTTGGCGGGGCCCGGAACGCCGCCCAAGGCGGCCAGCAAGTGGAAGCGGCAATCGTGACGTTCTGAACGGGAAGGGCCTAGCCGTGGATGTACGGCTCGGGGCGCACTTCGCGCACTTCAACCACGCTATCGCAGGGCAGGCGCGCCACGCGGGAATGCTCTTCAATCTGGTTGACGTCCGCGCCTTCGTAGATGCAATTCAGGTCACCCGATTCGACGTTCCAGTAGGACTGGTGCCACTTGAGCCCCTCGAACTGGAAGGCGCAGACAATGGCGCGGAAGCCTGACGCATCGATCTCCTCCTGGGAGATCGAGCCAACTCGGCGGCGGATGGAGTACAGGGGCACGGGCGTTGCTCCTTGGCGACTAGAGGTCGCCGGGTTCTATCGGTTCGAGGACCGACTTGAGGTCGGTTCCAGTAATGCGCAGTGCCCGTTGGCCAGCCAGACGGCTGGCTCGCAGGCGACCGTTCCGTATCCACGAGCGCACGGTTTGGACGTGGACACCAAGATACTCCGCGGCGTCCTCTGGTGAATAGAGCTTTTCTGGTTCCGTTGTGGGTTCGGGACCACGACGGGCGTATTCGGCTACCTGTTCCGGGGTGACGCCCAGCTCGCCGAAGACGCGGGCAGGCAGACCTTCGCCCACGGTCATCAGGGCCAGAAGGTAGTGCAGTTCATCAACTCTTTGGCCGCCGCTCTTTCGGACTTCTTCCATCAGGACCTGCGAGAAGCGAACCGCATCATCGGTAAAGCTGTTGCTCGTGAGGCCCTGGGGCTCGAGCGTCCGCTCTACGATCCCTTCGACAAGCCTGACGTCGATCGTGATCGGTCCGAAGTGGAAGTAGCCGAAGCGAGCCATCTTTCGGAGGTAAACGAGGAACAGCAGGTTGACCGAGATGGCGACGCCGCCCAGGCGCTGCGCCTCTGCCGCGGTCTCCAGTCCCATATCTCGCAGGAAGCCATCCGTCGAGGCGCGGCCCTGGAAGAGGTCTGCGTCAGCAGCGATTGCTGGGTCTGCCATGCGACTAGTGTGACACGCGCAACAGACAACGTAAAGCAACGTTGCAGGATCTCTCAAGCCGCGCTCGCGTTAACCAGCTTTACCCACCGCGCAGCGTATCCACGTTCGAGGCTGCGTTGTTTCACACTCTTGCACAACGTAAAACAACGTTGTTAGCCAAAAACCCTTGACTTTCGCACGGCCGATGCTGACACTCGTTGGACAGCACGCCAAAGCGCGTGGACGACCGCTTCCCGTCGGATTGCGGATCACCCCTCAGGGGCGGCCGTAGTCACTGTGCCACTAATGAGTGCGAGCGAACGTTCCTTCGGATTGGCGCGTACCAGTGGCGCCGGCCGAGCCAGCAGCCCAGGAGGCAACCGGTAATGACCACTCCAACCCTCGAGCGCCAAATCGTCTCAGACGAAATGCTCGCCCGCTTTGCCGAACGAGCCCCCGGTTACGACCAGACCAACACGTTTTTCCACGAAGACTTCGAAGATCTTCGTGCGGCAGATTACCTGAGGTACTGCATCCCCACGGAGTTCGGCGGCCACGGAGCGAGTCTCGCGGACTACATCCAGGTTCTGCGCAAACTCGCCTACAACGCCCCGGCCACCGCGCTCGCCACGAATATGCACCAGTACTGGACCGGCGTGGCTACGGACATGCGCCGCATGGGCGATAACTCGCTCGAGTGGCTTCTGAAAGAGGCCGCGGCGGGCGAAGTGTTCGCCGCCGGTCACGGCGAGGCCGGTGCGGAACTGCCGCTCTTTCTCTCGACCACGCGTGCCGAAAAGGCCGATGGCGGCTACCGCTTCTCCGGCCACAAGATCTTCGGAAGCCTGTCGCCAGTGTGGACGCGGCTCGGTCTCCACGGCATGACGGAGGACGGCATGATCGTCCACGCCTTCATGCCGCGCGATACCCCCGGCTACACGATCAAGGAGACCTGGGACACCCTCGGCATGCGCGCCACCCGCAGCGATGACACGATCCTCGATGGAGCGTTCGTGCCGGATAAGTACATCGCCCGCGTCCTTCCCGCCGGTGGCGCCGACCTCTTCGTGCTCAGCGTCTTCGCCTGGGCCGAGCCGACCTTTGCTAGCGTCTACATCGCGATCGCCGAGCGGGCGCGCGACCTCGCGATCGCGAGTGCGAAGAAAAGGACGTCGCTCGCCCTCACGCGCTCCATGGCTTACCACCCGGAGGTCCAGCACCGGGCCGCCGAGATGCAGCTCATCCTCGAAGCGATCGGTCCCCAGGTGGACCGCGTTGCGAGCGACTGGGCCAACGGCGTGGACCATGGCGGCGAATGGCCGATGAAGCTGGTGGCCGCCAAATACAATGCCGTCGAAGGTGCCAAGAAGGTCGTCGATATCGCCATGGACATGTCCGGTGGCGTCGGCATGTTCAAGAGCAATGAGCTTGAACGGCTCTATCGCGACGTCCGCGCTGGCGGCTTCCACCCGGCGAACAGCGGCCTGGTGCACGAACTCGTGGGCAAGACGCTGTTCGGCATCGACCTCGGCGAGCAGCCGCGCTGG
>JBBQGT010000200.1:0-3193 GCA_038323265.1 Tepidiformales bacterium | reverse complement strand
CGATCGGGAGGTCAAGGTAGACGTCCGAAAAGAGGCCTGTCGTCACCTGTATCGCGGACGAGATCGCGATCCGGTTGCCGACGATGGTAACGCCACGGCTGATCGAGAGCGTTTCCAGGAGGAGGCCCGGCGGTCGGTTGTTGTTCAACGTCTTGCCAACGGCGACTGCCCCGATGGTGACGGAATCGCCGTTCACGGGCGCCCCGGCTGGGCTCCAGTTCCCCGGGGTACTCCAGACACCATCGACAGCGCCCGTCCATACCCTTGTGGTTGCGGCGTGAGCGGTACCGCCGGGGCTGGCGCCGCTAAGCGCTGCGCCCGCCAGCAGCAAACTAAGGAGGACGGGGAACTTCCAACGGTGCATCTGTTTCGCTCCGGAGCGGGAATCGCGTTGCCCGAATACTACACCGGCTGCCGGCCGGTCTTTACCCGTGAGCGAGGGCTAGCCCTCGCTTGAAGGCGGCTCGCCTTGCTGTGGGCCTTTGCCGCGGCCCCGGCCACCGCGGCGTCCGCGACGGCGGCTGGCGCTGCCTTCGAGCGCTGGACTTTCGCTGGGGGACTCGGCCAAGGGTTCGCGCGACGGCGGGGGTGGGTTCGCACCCGGCGAGCGCTGGAAGACGCGGCCTTCGCCGAGGTTCGCTGGCGTGCCGCCTTGCGGGCGCTGGCCACGCGGCGCGCGGTTTTCGCGCTGAGGCTGTTCGGCTGGCGGGTTAGGCTGCTGTCGGGGCTCGTTGCGGCGATTGCGATTGTCGCGCGCGGCTGGACGTGCGTCGCCGGGCTGCGGCTCGGAGTCCTGTTGTTGCTGGCCCCGGCGGGATCGTTGCTGATTCGGGGCAGGCGGCGCTTCCTGTGGCGGAGCGGCAGCGCCCGGGCGTGGCGGGCGCGGGCCGGATTGCTTGCGCGGGCCGCCGCCGGGGAGCCGTCCACGCCCAGGGCCGGGGTCCGGCAGTGCTGCACCCCAACCGTCGTCGCCGGCTTCTTTGCGGGCCGCTTCGAGAAGGTCTTCTTCAGTCGCTTCGATCATCCCCTGGGCGATGGCATCGGCGCGGCTGATGCTTGGCGGCGGGTCACCGATCTTGCTGGCGGGATCCCAGCGAACCACGAGCCCAAGGTCGCGGTCGGTGACTTCGATGCGCTGACCTTCGACGACAAGAGTGACCTGGCGACGGAGGATGTTGACGCCGATAACGCGCCCTTCGCCGGTTGGCGTGCTGCAACGCTGACCGAGCTTCGGCAGCGTTTTGCGCATCTCCTTGTAGCCTTCTTCTTCGTACGACAGGCAGCAGAGCAGGCGCCCGCAGAGGCCGCTGATCTTTTGCGGGTTGAGCGGCAGGTCCTGTTCTTTGGCCATGCGGATGGAGATCGAGGGGAAGGTGGTGAGCCAGCTGGAGCAGCAGAGCTCGCGGCCGCAGATGCCATAGCCGCCGGCCATTTTGGCGCGGTCGCGGGCACCCATCTGCCGCATGTCCACCTTTACGCCAAAGCGGTCGCTGGTGCGGCGCACGATTTCGCGGTAGTCGAGGCGGTCATCGCTGGTGAACGAAAGGGTCAGCCGGCGTCCGTCGAGGGTGAATTCAGCGCCGTCGATGTGGGCTCGAAAGCCGGCACCCTCGCCGATGCGCCTCGCTTCGGGGAGGAGTTCCTCGGCCTGGCGCTTGAGGTCATCGGCGCGGCGGATGTCGCCCTCTGTGGCGAGGCGGAGGATGGGCTTCAGCTCATCGCGGCCCATTTCGTTGACCACCACCTGGTCCGGGCCGATGACTACTTTGGCGATCTCCGGCCCGCGTGAGGTTTCGACCACGACGTATTCGCCTGGTTCGAGACGCATGCCTCCGGCATGGAAGTAGAAGATCTTGCCAGCGTTGCGGAAGCGCACGCCGACGACGGAGGACTGAGAGTCACGCATAGGATGCGGTAGGTTTCCTGAAAGGTTATGGGAAGTGTAACGCCGCGGAGTGGGGGCGGCGAACCGGCGTCAGCTGGCGACCGCCACGCCGCGCAGAACGCGGGGGAAGGTGAGGAGCATCAGTTCGAAGGCGGGGCGGCTCTGGACGTTGGCCAGCAGGTCGGCGCGACACTGCATGACGGCGTCGATCGCACGCACGGATTCGAGCGCTGACTCGCGGTCGCTGGCGGCTTCGCGCAGGCGCTGCTCCCAGAAGGCCTCCCAGATATCGAGCGTGACGTGGAGGACGCCGCGGTCTTTGCGCCACTGCTCAGCAAGCTGGCCAGCGTAGCGGAAGCGCTCGGCGGTGCGTCCTGCGGCGACCGTGGCGCAGGCTTCGAGCAGCCGTTCGCGGTCGCCGATGAGGTCTGGCTGGGCGGCGAAGGCGATCGCGCGGCCAGGCTTGCCGCGCGCCGCCTCGGCGGATTGCGCCGCCAATGGAGGGTCGATGCCGCGGACGATCAGGCCCGCCTCGATCTCGGCCCGGGGGACTGCGCCGACGCTGATGCGGCGGCAGCGGCTGATGACCGTCTCGATGATCGCTTCGGGCGCCGAGGTAATCAGTGCGAAGACGGTGTGGCCGGGCGGCTCTTCTAGCGTTTTGAGCATGGTGTGGGCCGCTTCGCGGGCGAGCCGGTCGGCGGGGTCGATGATCACCATCCGGTACTTGGCTTCGAACGGGTAGCGGGCGGCGAGGTCGATAATGCCGCGCACCTGGCAGATGCGGATGTCGCGCGAGAGCGGATGCTTGTCGTGGCTGCTTTCGTTTGGCCGCGGGCGACAGAGCGAGTCGCCCGGCGCGACCGTGATAACGTCCGGGTGGGCGCCTTCAGCAATCAGGCGGCAGGGACGGCACTCGCCGCACGGCAGGCCTTCGGGCGAAAGCGGACGCGGCGCTAACACGGGATCGTCGCCGAAGAGCGAGGCGCCGGCGGTTGGCGGTTCGGTCGCGGGGTTCTTTTCGCAGTTCAACAGGCGGGCGTATTCGAGGGCGAGGGCGGTCCGGCCAGTGCTCTCAGGCCCAGCGAGGAGGACGGCGTGGGGCGGGTCGGCACTCAGCGCGAAGGCGCGCAGTTCACGGAGGATGCCCTGGTGGCCGATGAGGGGATGCATGGGTCTAGGGTAGCCGGGGCCTTTGGCTTTGGGCTATTGGCTGTTCGTGGCAGTTAGGTGGTGGTGTCGGGCGGGCTAAGAACCAAAAGGCCCCAGGCTGGCGAGGAATGAAACAGCCCCGGCCGTTTATGGCCG
>JBBQGT010000199.1:0-3286 GCA_038323265.1 Tepidiformales bacterium | reverse complement strand
GCGCCAGTGGGCTTGAACCAGGTGTCCACTTCGCCAGCGGGTGGAAGCTGCGCCTTGAATCGCTTCCCGAGCTTCACGCCCGCGCTCACTACGTCCAACTGCGCCAACGCGAGCACGGTCTGTTGGGCGGCCGATTCCGATTCTCCCAGGATTGTTGTCAGACGCAGGAGCACCCTGCGAACTTCGCGCTGTTCAGCCAGCTGTAATTCGCGCACCTGGTTGCCGGCGTCCACTACACCCAGCGGCTCCACGAAAACCGTTGCCCCGCTTGATGACACGTCGTGAACGATGCCTGCCAGTTGGCCCCGGTAGTCGCTCTTCACGGGGATAACCTTGCGCCCGTTCCGCTCCGTGATAATCCCTTCCTGGGCGATTCCTCGACGAATTGCGTCAGCCATCGCGGCCTGCACTCGGTGCTCTAGGCGATCCTGGGCTGTTCGCAGTTCGCGCCGCGTGCTGGCCAACACGTCGCTCGCGCTATCCGCAACCTCGCCGCGAGCGGTGATAGCACGGTCGATTTCGTCCGAGAATCGGCGAAAATCGGCGACCTGGTCGGTGATCGTCGCCAGCCGGGGGATGCGCGGACGAATCTTCTCGACCACCGCCCGCGCCTTCCAGGCTGTGCGCAAGGTCTGGGCCGCCTCGACCAAGTCCGGCGCTTCCAGCACCTGCCCAATTCCCGCCGCGTGGATCATGGGCCGCACATCCCGCGCCCCGGCAAACGGAATATCGATGCCCAGTTGGTCCAGCAAGCGCATCTCAGCGGTTAGCGAAAGCAGCTCGAAGGCCTCGCCGTAGTCCGTGGCCGGACGCACCAACAACGCCAGTTCGCGTCCCACGCTGAAGGCCGTCTCGCCTGCCAACAGCTGCAGCACTTTCTCGAACTCGAGCACCCGGAGTGTGTGATCGTCCACTCGTCTAGCGTAGTGCTGTTCAACGGGCGGAGCCACAAACCGAGCGGTTTCCATTGGCTCGCGCCCGGTGCGGACGGTATGCTGCGGCTCTAATCGGTCGCCGGGGAAGCATCGTCCATGTTCTCAAAGGTCCTTGTTGCCAACCGCGGCGAAATTGCGCTGCGCATTGTGCGGGCCCTCCGCGACCTCGATATCCCGTCTGTCGCCGTCTACTCGGAGGTCGATAGCCTCTCCCGCCACGTGCGTGACGCGGATGAGGCCCACTTCATCGGCCCCGCCGATGCCCGCGAAAGCTACCTGAACGCCGACAAAATCATCGCCGTGGCGAAAGAATGCGGGGCCGACGCCGTCCACCCCGGGTACGGCTTCCTCGCCGAAAACGCGGACTTCGCCGAGGCTTGCGAGGCTTCCGGGCTCACCTTCATCGGGCCGTCACCAGCTTCGATCCGCCTGCTCGGCGATAAGATCCAAGCCCGTCAACTCGCGGAACGGTGCGGGCTCCCGGTCCTCCCTGGCAGCCCAGAGGTCGATTCGATCGACGAGGCGCTCGCCTTCGCCAACAAGATCGGCTACCCGGTCATGGTCAAGGCGGCCGCAGGCGGCGGTGGCCGGGGCATTCGCTTGATCGAGAGCGAAGAACAGTTCCGCGAATCGGCCGCACGAGCCATGCAGGAAGCTCAAGCCGCCTTCGGCAACTCGGCGATCTACGTCGAGAAAAACCTTCAGCGCGTCCGCCACATCGAGATCCAGATCATCGGCGACAAGTTCGGAAACATCGTCCCCGTCGGTGAGCGCGAATGTTCGATCCAGCGGCGCCACCAGAAGCTCATCGAGGAGTGCCCCAGTGTGGCGGTCACGCCAGACCTTCGTCGCAGCCTGAGCCGTGCAGCAGTCAAGATCGCCCGTGCCGCCAATTACCATAACGTCGGAACGGTCGAGTTCCTCTTGACTCCCTCCGGCGACTACTACTTCCTCGAAATGAACACCCGACTCCAGGTCGAACACCCCGTGACGGAACTGACAACCGGCACGGACCTTGTGAAGGATCAGATCCTCGTCGCCGCCGGTCAGGAACTGGCCTACGACGACGGAGAATTGCTCACCCGTGGCTGGGCCATCGAGTGCCGAATCGTAGCCGAAGATCCGTTCAACAACTTCCTGCCCTCTGTCGGTCGCGTCGTCCTCGCACGCGAACCGGCCGGTCCAGGCATTCGAGTCGAAAGTGCGCTCTACGATGGCGTCGAAGTCACGCCCTATTACGATTCGCTCCTCGCTAAAGTGACCGCCTGGGGCCGCAACCGTGAGGGCGCCCGCACCCGCTTGCGCCGCGCGCTCTCTGAGTTTCGGATTGTTGGCGTTGCCACCAACATCCCGTACATCCGCGAGATCCTCGATCTGCCCGACTTCATTGAGGGCAACATCGACACCGAGTTCCTTGATCGCCACGAAATGTCAGCCTCCGATCCTGTTGAGGAACTCCAGGAGATGGCTGAAATTGCCGCGCTCTTGCTGGTCACCAACGGCGAAACGGTCGAGCGGCCTTTAGTCGGCGCCATTGCCCCAGTTGTCGTCACCCCCCGTCAGCCCGGAACAGCCTGGCGAAGCAACATGACCGGCTCAGGCGTCGGAAAGGGTGTGGGGCGATGGACGAAAAGTATCTGATCCGTGATGAGGAAAATGACGTCAACTTCGAACTCAATCGCGATGATGGCCCCATTCAGGTCCGCAGAGAGGGCGCGGCGAGCTGGAAAACGGTCCAACTCGAAAAAGTCGGAGATTCTGGCCTCTATCTCCTCATGATCGACAACCGCCCGACCGAACTGTATCTCGAGCGACGCCGCGGCGGGGCCATCGTCACGATCGGCCGCCACATCTGGGATTACGATGTCGAGCGCTGGCGTCCGTCTTCCGGTGGCCGCAAGGTCGAAGCGGGGCTCAGCGGCTCGAAGCGCCTGGTAGCGCCGATGACAGGTTCGATCGTCGAGGTGGGTTGCGCAGTAGGCGATTCGGTCGTCGCCGGGCAGGTCCTGCTCGTCATCGAGTCAATGAAGATGAACAACGAACTTCGCTCCCCCGCCGATGGCGTCGTCGAAAGCGTTCCCGTCACTCCTGGGCAACGTGTGAGCGCCGGCGCCTTGCTCGTCGCCATCCAGCGCGCTGAGCTCACGACATAACTCCTACGGTCCGGCAATTTGCTTGCCCGCCCGATCAACCTACCGTACGGTTACGAGTGGCTGTGCTAGACGGGGAGCTAGCGGTGTCCTGTACCCGCAATCCGCTATAGCGGGGTTGAATTCCTGCTCGAGGGTTGTTTCGTTAGGGACTGTTCTTGCTAAGCGGCGTTGACGATCTGGTCCTGCGCGGCGGAGCGC
>JBBQGT010000198.1:0-3292 GCA_038323265.1 Tepidiformales bacterium | reverse complement strand
CCTCCGCGCGACCTGCTGGCTGAATCGGAGTACGGCCACGTGGATCTTCCGCGGGCGATGCGCGGCGGCCTCGGCGGCTGCTTCACCTCCATCTTCCTCACCGACCAGCGCGCCGAAATGAACGCCACCGGCTTCGCGATGGACGAAATGAACGATGTCTTCACCGTGGCCGACCGCTCGGAGGGGCGGTTCCGGGTCTGCCGCACGGTGGCCGAAGTGCGCACGGCGTTCGCCGATGGCGCGTTCGCTTCGGTCTTCATGTTCGAAGGCGCCGACCCCATTTCGTGGTCGCTAAAGGAGTTGCGCATCTTCTACGAAGCGGGCCTGCGCGTGCTTGCACCAACGTGGAGCCGCTCGACGATCTTCGCGCACGGCGTGGCCTTCGGCGGACACCTGCCGCAAACCGGCCTTACAGAGTTGGGCCGCAAGCTGGTGAACGATTGCAACCGCCTGGGCATTGTGCTGGACGTTTCGCACATCAACCAGGCCGGCTTCTCGGACCTTCTGGCCGAATCGAGCGAGCCGGTGATCGCCACGCACTCCAGCGTGAAGGCCATCTCGCCGCACGTCCGAAACCTCGAAGACGATCAGATCAAGGCGCTGGCCAACAAAGGCGGGACGATCGGCGTGAACTTCGCCACCATCTTCCTGCGCCCAGATATGCAACGCGACACGGATGTGCCGCTCGAGACCGTGGTCAGCCATTTCGAGCACATCATCAACCTGGTGGGCGATGAGCACGTCTCGTTCGGCACGGATTTCGATGGGGCGGATATGCCGGACTGTGTGAAAGACGCCGCAGGACTGCCGGTGGTTCTGCGCGAATTCAAGCGTCGCGGCTGGAGCGACGACCGAATGGAGCGGGTGTGCAACGGCAACTTCCTGCGCGTGGCAGAGGCCGTGTGGTAGGAAGGGCGGTCGCGCGCGGTTGATACGCGTGGCCCTCGGCACCCGGCGGGGACGCAAAAACGGGACGCTCCGTAGGAAGAAGCGCCCCGTTTCCGTTTACTAGTGTCCTGGCGTTAGCCGGGGACGATTACCAGCGACGACCGCCGCCGCCACCGCCGCCACTGCTCCGGCCGCCGCCGCCACCACTGCCGCCGCGGCTTCCGCCGCCGCCGCCGTAGCTGCCGCCACCGCCGCCGCCGTAGCCACCGCCACCACCGCCGCCGTAACCACCGCCCCCACCGGAGCTGCGGCCACCGCCGCCGCCCGTTCGGGGCTGCGACTGGAAGCAATCGTTGCAGTAGACAGGGCGGTCGCCTCGGGGCTCAAAGGGGACCTTGGCTTCTTTGCCGCATGAACCGCAGGTTGCGGAGAACATTTCTCGCGAACCTCCGCCCATTCGGCTACCGCCACCTTCCGAACCGCGACGTGCGGCACGGCAGTCCGGGCAGCGGCGAGGCTCATTGCTGAACCCCTTGGACTGATGAAATTCCTGCTCCCCGGCTGTGAAAGTAAATGCTGCTCCACAGTCGCTGCAGGTTAGGGTTTTGTCGGCGAAACTCACTCGACGACCTCCAAAAAGTTTCCGGTATTCCTAGGGTCATCGAGTACGAGTGAAAGCTGAGCCTCAAGCGAAGGACGATGGAACGTGGTCTACCTGAACAAAGCATACCTTCGATTGCAAGGAAACGCGAGTAAATTTCTCGATCTGTGATATTTGGGCGCGGGGTGTCACTTCCAGAACTGCCCGGCAACGCCCCGTCTGGCCAGTTCGGCGCGCAAGCCGAGCATCGCCGTATAGGTGGGGATGACGAACACATCGGCGCCCGGCGGCGTGCCCTTGAGGACGGCATCGAGCAGCGCTGCCGGGGCGTGAGCGACGCTCCGTGGGCCTGGCCATCCGGCGTACTTCAGGCGAAGCGCCATATCCTCGGCACGGTCTCCGCCTGCGTAGCAGCTGGCGATGCGGTCACTGAGCAGTTCGTAGTCCACGTCCCACGTCCAGCTCACGTCCTGGCCGTCGGCGAAGCGGTCGTTGAGCAGGGCGGCGACGTGCAGGCCTTGGCCGGGGTCAATGGCGCGCAAGAGGCGGATCACCTGGTTCGCGCCGGCCGGGTTTTTGGCGAGCATGATGCGAAGCTTGCGACCCTCCAGTTCGACCACCTCCTGGCGGCCGAAGGCGGGCCGCACGTTCGCCAGCCCGGCGATCGTCGCTTCGGCGGGCGCTTCCAACACCTTCAGGATGGCCACGGCGGCAAGCGCGTTGTAGACGTTGTAGACGCCCGTCAGAGGCATGGTCACGGTGCCGAGGCCGCTGACATCGAAGGCGGCGGCCTCCAGTCCGAGGCGGATGTTCGAACCGGAGGTCTGCGGAGTGGCGCGTTCTCGCCCGCAGCCGAGGCAGCGCCAATGGCCGATGTGCGCGAAGTAGCGCCGGCTGTAAGCGAACGAGCCCCCGCAAGCGCCGCACCAGCGCGCATCGGTCGCGCCCGCTGTCTCGGTGGCGAACGCCGGGTCATCGACGCCGAACCAATGGATCGGCCCCGGCCAGTTGATCGCGAGGTCGGCCACGCTCGGGTCGTCGGCGTTCAGGACGAGCGTCGCGTCCTTCGGTGAGGCGTCGAGGGCCGCGCGCCAGAAGCCGGCCACGGTGTCCACCTCACCGTAGCGGTCCAGTTGGTCGCGAAAGAGGTTGGTGAAGGCGATCGCCGTCGGTTTGAGGGCGCGGGCGGCTGCGGGCAGCGTCGCTTCGTCTGTTTCGAACAGGCCGAGCGTCTCTTCGCCGCCAGGAATCGTGCCGTTCGGCCAGGAAGCGCCCAGCAGGGCGCTGGCGATGCCGCGCATCAGGTTCGAACCCTCGCGGTTGTGGAGGTAGGGCAGGCCCCCATCTTCAAGGGCGCGCGCGACGATGCGGCTGGTGGTCGTTTTGCCGTTGGTGCCGGTGACCAGCACGAGCCCGCGCCCAAGCTGTTGCCCGAGGTGCGCCACCACCTGGGGGTCGAAGCGCTCGGCGACGAGCCCCGGCAACGCTGTCCCGCCCCCTCGCCCAAGCAACCGCGAAGCGAGCGCCGCGCCTTTCCCGGCGGTCACGGCGGCAGCGGTGCGAATCGGCATGGGGTAGAGGATAGACGCGGGAGGGGATAGGGAAGAGGCGTTCCGCCCCCCCCCGCGCGCTACTCCTCCCATGGCACCACCACCACTTCGTTCGCGGGGCAGCCGCACCAGCGGCAGTTGCCGTCTGTCTCACGGTCGGTGTGCAACACCTGGACTGCGACCGCTTCGCCGCGGGCAATTCGGCCGGCTGTTTGCTCAGCTTCAACCCAATCGGAAAGCGCAAATAGATCGA
>JBBQGT010000197.1:0-3295 GCA_038323265.1 Tepidiformales bacterium | reverse complement strand
AGGGCATCATGTCGGGGCAGGAGGCCCGTCGCCAGGAAGTTGGCGGCGAGGTCCTCTGCTACGTCTGGTAAGGGGGTAGGTCATGTCTCGAATCGGCCGTCAGCCTATTCCCGTACCCGCTAACGTCCAGGTCACCCTTGGCGATGACAATAACGTTGCCGTCAAAGGCCCGAAGGGCGAACTGCACCGCCAGTTCCCGGCCACCATGGTGTTGTCGCGCGAAGAGGACCAGTTGGTCGTTACTCGCCCGAACGACGAAGGCAAGCAGCGCGCCCTTCACGGACTTTCGCGCAGCCTGCTGAACAACATGGTTGTTGGAGTCACCACCGGCTTCACGCGTACGCTTGAAGTGCAGGGCGTGGGGTACCGCGCGCAGCTCCAGGGCACCAGCCTCCAGCTGGCGCTCGGCTTCTCGCACCCGGTAATCGTCGCCGCGCCCGATGGCATCTCGTTCACCGTCGAAGGCCCCCGCGTCCACGTGGCGGGCATCGACAAGGAACGCGTCGGCCAGGTGGCGGCAAACATTCGCAAACTGCGTCCGCCGGAACCCTACAAGGGCAAGGGCATCCGCTATTCGGGCGAAAAAGTCCGACGCAAGGCCGGCAAGGCCGGGAAAGTGGGCAAGTAATGAGCAAAGCAACCGGTACCCTGGCCCGCCAGCGTCGGCATACGCGCGTGCGCAAAAGCGTCTCGGGCACGCCCCTGCGGCCCCGGCTGAACGTCTTTCGCAGCTCCTCGCACATCTATGCGCAGGTCATCGACGACGTCGCCGGCCGCACCCTCGCGGCTGCCAGCGATTCCGACAAGGAACTGCTGAAGGCCCTTGAAGGTAAAACGAAGACCGAACGCGCCAAGGAAGTCGGCAAGGCCGTTGCCGAACGGGCGAAGGCCAACGGCGTTGAACTCGTTGTCTTCGACCGAGGCGGCTACAAGTACCACGGCCGCGTGCAAGCGCTCGCCGATGGCGCGCGTGAAGCGGGATTGGGGTTCTAGATGGCAGAGAATCGATACGACCGCGACCAGCAGGATGAGCTGACCGAAAAGGTCATCTACATCAACCGCGTCGCGAAGGTTGTCAAAGGCGGCCGTCGCTTCAGCTTCAGCGCGCTCATCGTCGTTGGCGATGGGCACGGGAGCGTTGGCGTGGGCCTCGGCAAGGCGAACGAAGTGCCGGAGGCGATCCGCAAGGGTTCGACGATGGCTCGCCGCCAGATGATCCTGGTCCCCATGAAGGGCGGCACGATCGCTCATCCAGTGCTGGCCAAGTTCAGCGCTGCGCGGATCATCATCAAGCCGGCAAGCCACGGAACTGGCGTTATCGCCGGTGGCGCGGTGCGCGCGATCATGGAAGCCGCCGGCGTGACCGATGTGCTCGCCAAATCGCTCGGCAGCCGCAACCCGATCAACGTGGCCAAGGCCACGCTGGCGGGCCTCAGCTCACTCCGTGACCCGGATGGCGCCAAAGAGCGTCGCCTGGCGATCGCTCGAGGCGAAGCCTGATGGCGACGCTCACGGTGACCTATAAGAAGAGTGCGATTGGCTATCGCCAGGACCAGAAAGACACCATTAAGAAGCTCGGCCTCAAGCGGCTGAACCAGACCGTGGAGATTGCCGACACCCCGGCCGCTCGCGGTATGGTGGAGAAGGTCTCGCACCTGGTGGTGGTCGTCGAAGGGAAGGCGAAATGAGCATCGGTGCAGAAGAGCTCCGCCCGGATCGCGGCGCAACGCACGCCAAGAAGCGTGTCGGCCGCGGCAACAGCAGCGGCCACGGTACCTACTCGGGGAAGGGCCTGAAGGGTCAAAAGTCGCGTTCGGGCAAGAACCTCCCGTACGACGCCTTCGAAGGCGGCCAGTTCCCGAGCTCGCGGAAGTATCACACCCTCCGCGGGTTCAACAACAAGTGGCGCGTGCCGTTCCAGCCGATCAACCTGGCGGTCCTCGACCGCTTTGACGCCGGCTCCACGGTCACGCCCGAGCTTTTGCTGCGGGCGGGCTTGCTTCGCCACCTGCGCGAGCCCGTGAAGATCCTCGGGAACGGCGAACTCACCAAGAAGCTGATCATTAACGCCCATCGCTTCAGCAAGACGGCGAAAGCGAAGATCGAGAAGGCTGGCGGCACCGCCACGCTCATCGATCCCGTGGAAGAAACGAAGGAAGCCTAAGCGATGACAACGCAGCCGGCCTCGCGCCCCCGCCTGCTCCAGGCGATGGTTGACGCCTTCCGCCAGGAAGACGTCCGCCGGAAGCTGCTGTTCACACTTGCCATGCTGGTTGTGTTCCGCTTCGTGGCGCACGTGCCGGTACCGAACGTGGACCGCGCGGCTCTTGAGCGGGCGTTTCAAGGCAACGCCATCCTGGACTTCCTGAGCATCTTCTCCGGTGGGGCGCTCCAGAACCTGAGCGTCGCGGCGCTGGGTGTCTACCCCTACATCACGGCCTCGATCATCATGCAGATCCTGACGCCGCTCATCCCTTCGTTGCGGTCGCTTTCCGAAGAAGGCGAACAGGGCCGGCGCCGGGTGCAGCTGTACACCCACTGGCTGACCGTCCCGATGGCGTTCGTCCAGGGCTACGGCCAGATCCTGTTCATCAACAACCAGAGCGGTGAAGTGATCAAGGGCTTCGGGTTCGATAAGGACCCGATGGCAACCTTCGCCACGCTCTTCACCCTCGCCGCGGGCACTATGTTCCTGGTCTGGATCGGCGAGCTGATCACCGAAAACGGCATCGGCAATGGTGTCTCGGTGATTATCTTCGGAGGCATCGTCGCCCGCCTCCCCAGTCTTATCCCGAACCTCTCGACACAGTCCATCATCGGTATCATCGGCATCGCCATATTCGCCCTCGGTCTCATCTACCTGGTGGTGTACTTCCAGGAAGCGCAAAGGCGGGTGCCTGTCCAATATGCCCGGTCGTCCTTCCGAGGTGGACGGATGTATAGACAGCAAGGGCAGAGCCATATCCCGTTGAGGGTGAACATGGCGGGCATGATCCCGCTGATCTTCGCCTTCTCGATCATGATCTTACCCGCGACCGTCGCGACCTATTTCACCAATTCCGGCGGCATAATCGAGCCGATTGCGGACTTCATGGTGAGCCAGTTCCAGGGTGGCCGGGGCGGCGCGGGCACGGGCTGGTACTGGGCGATCCTCTTCCTGTTAGTCATCGTGTTCACGTTCTTCTACACAATGGTGCAGTACCAACAGCAACAGATCGCTAAGAACTTGCAGAAACAAGGCGCGTTCATACCGGGCATCCGTCCGGGCCCGCCAACAGAGGCCTACCTGATGCGC
>JBBQGT010000196.1:0-3316 GCA_038323265.1 Tepidiformales bacterium | reverse complement strand
CGCAGCCGGATTCCGCGGCCCACGACTACGGACCGCACCACGAGGGCGCGCGCAAGGCGCTGGACGAAACCGACGTGCGCATTGGGCACTTGCTGCGGGACATGGATGAACTGGGACTGTTCGAATCGACGCTGTTTGTGGTTACGACGGACCATGGGATGGCGACGCAGGACGTTTCGCTGCGCGCCAACCCGGCGCGCATCCCGCAAAGGGACGGGATGGCGGCGGTGACGACGGAACCGCTCATCT
The DNA here is from genome assembly GCA_038323265.1 of Tepidiformales bacterium. GTDB lineage: Bacteria > Chloroflexota > Dehalococcoidia > Tepidiformales > Tepidiformaceae > PNKC01. The sequence continues at coordinate 3,067 of JBBQGT010000196.1, read as the reverse complement.
ACCTGCGGGACGTTGATGTGTCGATTGAGGTGCAGCCGGATGGGCGGACGGCGCGCGTGGAGGTGCACGACAACGACGCCGATACGAGCGGCGAGAAGCCGGCCATCGGGGGCGCCGAGTTGATCATTGCGGACCACCGCGACGGGATGGTGGCGCGCACCTCGACGGATGCAGCTGGGCTGGCCGGCTTCGCCATCCCGGCGGATCTGGAGCCCGGAGATCTGCGGCTCTCGGTGCGGGCGGAGGGCTTCAACCCGCGTCATATGCGGCTGGACGGGACGAATCTGGGCATTGACCTGCGCGAGGCGCTGTACGGGGGTGGGTGACCCAGCGCGGGCTTATCTTCGAGTAGGATGGCTGAGATGAAGCCGTCACTAATTTCGCGGTCCCTCGCGAGAGTTCCGGCTGAACTGCCGGCCGAGCCCGATTCTGCAATGGAGGAGATCCGCGAAGGCGCGGCAATTTTGTTCGAGTTGGTTGTACACCTCAAAGCCGCCCACTTGTTCGGACGGTGGTTGCGGCGGCCGCGCGTTACCGGCGTTGACCAACTAGACGCCTTTGAGACGGCCGAAGCGTCAGGCTCCCTGACACCCAAGGAATTGAGGCGCTGTACGCGCTCGATCTCTTGATGGTTGGCGGCGACAAGCGCGTTCCCGGAGCTCCGGAAACCTACATGGCGGTTGAAATTTCACGGACGATCGATCGGGGAGATATTTCTCGAGCTGTGTAGCGGGCGGAGCTGTTACGGAGGCTGGGTTACCTCGCATTGGCTGCGGTGGGCGGCAGGGAGATCGGCGCTCGCGAGCAACAGTTCGCGGACGAGCAAAAGGTAATCGTGAGGCTCGTGAACCAGGTAGCTTAGGCAACCATCCGGGCGCGAACACTACGAAACTTGCCCTACCTTCACGTTCACGGTAGAGATCAGTATGCAACTTGAGCCGGCACCTACTTTTGGGACCGGACTCCATTAAAGGCAGGGCTCACCTCTTGGCGGATATCCGCAAACCACTTCCTCAGCCGACCCCAGAGACACAGGACTTCTGGGACGGCGCAAAGGCCGGCAACCTCCGGCTCCAAAAGTGCACCGAGTGCGCGAACGTCTACTTCCCCCCACGGCCCTTCTGCCCGGAATGCGCGTCGCGGTCCGTTGAATCGTTCAACGCCACGGGCAAGGGCACGCTGCACAGCTACGTGATCAACCATCGTCCGGCGCCTGGTTTTGAGGCGGACGCGCCCTACGCCATCGCGGTCGTTATGTTGGATGAAGGCGTGAAGATGATGACCAGCATGGTCAACGTGGCGCAGACCCCCGAAGCGCTGCAACTGGACATGCCTGTCGAAGTTGCCTTCGATGCGGTGAGCGAGGCGATTAGCCTGCCGAAATTTCAGCCTGTCGCGGGCGGTGCGAAGTGAAGCCGGGAAGCGTAGCCATCGTCGGCGCCGCCGAAACGACTGAGCTGGGCGTCATCCCTGGCCTTTCGCAGATTCAACTTCATGCTGACGCGGCGCTGAACGCGCTGAAGGACGCCGGCCTCAGCCCGAAGGACATCGACGGGGTGGCCACTGCTGGCGAGTCGCCGGTGGCGATTGCTCACTACCTTGGGATCAGGCCGACTTACGTTGACGGCACGAGCGTTGGCGGCTGCTCATTCATGCTGCACGTACGCCATGCGGCGGCGGCGATTAACGAGGGGCTGGCGACGACCGTGCTAGTAACGCACGGCGAAAGTGGCCGCTCACGGGTTGGCGCGGGACGCTTTGGCGGGTCTCCGGCCAGCCTGCAGGGCCAGTTCGAAGCGCCTTACGGGCCGGGCGGCCCGCCGAGCATGTTCACCATCCCAGTCCTTCGCTACATGAAGGAGTTCGGGGTTACCGAAGAGCAGTTGGCGATGGTCGCCGTGGTCCAGCGTGAATGGGCGGGCATGAACCCGCGGGCGAGCTTCCACGACCCGATCACGGTCGAGGATGTGCTGAACTCGCGGATGATCGCGTACCCGTTCCACCTGCTGGAGTGCTGCCTGGTGACGGACGGCGGCGGCGCGCTCATCCTCACGTCGGCTGACCGCGCCAAAGACTTCCCGACGAAGCCGGTGTACATCGTCGGGACGGGCGAGAGCGCCGAGACGCCGATGATCAGCCAGATGTACGACTTCACCAGCTCAACCGCTTTCCGCATCTCCGGCAAGAAGGCGTTCGACGAGGCAGGCATTAAACAGAGCGACGTGGACCACCTGATGATCTACGACGCGTTTGCGCATCTACCGCTTTACGGCCTGGAGGACCTGGGCTTCGTGAAGCCGGGGGAAGCCGCGCAGTTCATCTGGGACGGCAACACGCGGCCTGGCGGCAAGCTGCCCTTGAACACGAATGGCGGAGGTCTGAGCTTCATGCACTCAGGGATGTACGGGATGTACGCCCTGCAGGAGAGCGTGAAGCAGATGCGCGGGACGGCTGCGGCGCAGGTGCCCAATGCGAAGATCAGTGTGAGCCACGGGGTTGGCGGGATGTTCGCGGCTGCGGGGACGATTATTATGTCGAACGAGAGGCCGTAACGGGCCTTGAGTGCTTAGTGCTTAGTGCTTAGTGCTTAGTGGAAAGATGGATCGATTCGAGGATTCGATCGCGTGGCAGAAGGCGCGGGCTCTCAACAAGTCTGTGTATGGAGTCACGCGATCGAAGCCGATGGCGAATGACTTCGGATTCGTCGGGCAGATTCGACGGGCTTCCATCTCGGCGATGAACAACATTGCGGAGGGCTTCGAACGGAATGGCCTCAAGGAGTTCCATCAATACCTCTCGGTAGCGAAGGCTTCGACGGCCGAAGTACGGTCGATGCTCTACGCCGCACTCGATGTTGGATACCTCCAGGACGCAGAGTTCGATCGATTGCTCTCGATGGCTCTGGAATCCACGAGAGTTATCGCGGGTCTTCGATCCAGTGTGGCGCACAGGCTAAGTGAGCAAGACCGGAGGAAATTGAACGAAGAATACTTCGAGTACGATGCGGCGTCAGACGACATCAATGACGATGTCGCACCAAACTAAGCACTAAGCACTAAGCACTAAG
>JBBQGT010000195.1:0-3443 GCA_038323265.1 Tepidiformales bacterium | reverse complement strand
TTTGTATGACGGGACGTTGGTACCGGCCGCTGCTCGCGGTCGCCGCGCTTAGCATGGCGCTCGCCGGGGGGCTCTCAGTCCTCTTCTCGCATACTGCTGACGTGCAGGCCGCTCAGAAGTTATTCACCGTTGAAGTCCTCGACTCAGGCTTTAACCCCAAGCTCTGCCAGCTCTCGCGCTTCGATTCCGTCCGCTTCTACAACAAGAGCAGCAAGGCAGCGCATATCGTCCAACCAGACGCTGGCTCTCCCACGAATCCGCCGCTTGTGGACTTGGGCTTCATCGCTCCCGGCGAGACTTCTGGAGCGGTCATCAAGTCCGCTGGCGGCGAATTGTACTACGTCGATCTCGAAACTCCATCGCATACCTTCACGCTCTCGTCCCCTGCGACCACCGAGGCTGGACCCGAAAACTGCTCGCCGTTACGACCAACGCCAACCCCCACACCAACCTTCACGCCGGGCCCATCGAAGACACCGACGCCGCTGGCGACAGCGACCCCGACAGCAACGCCAACGCCACGGCTGCCGCTCTATTGCAAGGCGCAGGCCCTCGGCGCCGTTCTAGGCCAAGAGGGTTGCGCCGTCGCGCCCGGAATCGCCCGCGACGATGAGTAGCTAGCGGTCCCAAAGAGCCCACCGCCACCGTCCGTTACACTGGGGCCGTGTCTGACACCTGGGTCATCGTCATCGGCCTCCTCGCAGTGGCAGTCCTGATCCTCCTCAACGCACTTTTTGTAGCGGCCGAATTCTCGCTTGTCGGCGTTCGCCGCACACGCGTCGAGCAGCTCGCCGCCGGTGGGCAATCGCGCGCACGCATCCTCCTCAACTCGCTCCACCACCTGGACCGTTCGATCGCGGCAACTCAGCTTGGCATCACCATGGCCGGCCTGGCCCTCGGCTGGCTCGGCGAGCCGGTGCTCGCGCGAATCATCGAGCCGCCCGTCGCCGCTGCCTTCAGTTTCGCTCCCGAGGCTGTCGGGCAGGTCGCCTCGGTCGCCCTCGCTTTCGCCGTTGTTACCGCCCTCGTCATCGTCTTCGCCGAACTGGCGCCGAAATCCATTGCCCTCAGCAACGCAGAAGGCGTCGCCCTCTGGCTGGCACTGCCCCTCAACGTCTTTCGCACGGTCTTCACGCCCGTGGTCTGGCTGCTCAACCGCGCCGGCCGCGCGGTGGTCCGGCCGTTCGGCATCCGTCCGGCTGGCGCCGAAGACGAAACGCTCGACACCGACGAGCTCGAACTGGTTATCCAGGCCAGTGCGCGTGCCGGACTACTCTCGACGTCGGAGCTGTTACTCGCCCGACGCGCGCTCGAATTCAGCGCCATCCAGGCGGACCAGATCATGGTCCCGCGCACAGAGGTCGTCGCCGTTGATGCCGAGGATTCGCTCGAGACAGTGCTCGGCAAGATCAAAACCCATCAACACACCCGCTATCCGGTGTTCGAAAACGACCTCGACCACATCCTTGGCGTGCTCGATGCCAAGGACCTGCTCGGCCTTGTGGCCCAGCACGAATCAACGGACTGGCGTCCGCTTGTCCACCCCGCGGTCGCCATCCCAGAATCTGTCAGCGTCGAAGTCGCTGTGGCCGCCATGCGCGCCAAGCAGGTGCAGCTTCTCGTGCTGGTGGATGAGCACGGCGGCACCAGCGGCATCATCACCGCCGATGAGGTGCTCTATCGCCTCCTCGGCCGCTGGCTCGGCGGGCGTGGACAGAACACGGAAAACGTCCGCACCTTGCCCGCCGGCAACCTGTTGGTCAGCGGCCTCGCCCTCATCGCCGACCTTGAGGACGCCACTAACGCCGAACTCGCGGACGAAGATTACGACACGGTGGGCGGCTTCATCATGTCCCGTCTGGGCCGCATCCCCCACATCGGCGACCGCATCGAGGTGCCCGGCTACCAGTTCCGGGTGATGGCCATGGACGGCCGCCGTGTAGACCGGGTCCTCGTGGTAAAACTTCAAAACCCGCCCATCTCCGGCGAATCCACCCAGTAGCCGGCTTCGAACCCCAAGACTCTGTGGTTCCGTGGTTCTAAAATCGCCTGGTAAAGCGGGTTGATGACCGAACGCGCTCGCCGCGATACCCTCGACTCGTGAAGCTAAAAACAACCTGGCTGCTCGCAGCCGCACTACCCCTCGCCGCCTTCGCCTTCGCTGCCTGTGGCGATGGCCCGGATAAATCCACCACCCCTACAGCTGCCTCCGGTACGCGCCCCGCCGGCAGCACCGCCGCGCCCGGCAAAACCGCGGCCCCCGGCACGACCGTTGTCACGGAGAAGATTGTTTTGAAGAACCCCACGACCACGCCCAGCGGCCTCAAATACGAAGACACCAAAGTCGGCACCGGCGCCAGTCCGCAGACCGGACAGCGCGTTACGGTTCACTACACCGGAACCCTGTTGGATGGCACCAAATTCGATAGTTCGCGCGACAAGGGCACCCCGTTCAGCTTCATCATCGGTACCGGCTCGGTGATCAAGGGCTGGGACGAAGGCGTCGCTAGCATGAAAGTCGGCGGCAAGCGCAACCTTTCGATCCCCGCCGCCCTCGCTTATGGAGCCCGCAGCCCAGGCGCGGGCATCCCGCCAAACTCCGATCTGCTCTTCGAAGTCGAGCTTCTCTCGGTTCAGTAAGCGTTGGTGCTAGGTGTTGAGTCAGCGGGCACGGGGATTTGCGTACGCTAAGGCCACCTGAGTTTCGAAAACCGCTGGGCTTAGCGGCTCCCGGCTATAGCCTCGCTCTCAACCTCGATTCGCGAAATACACCGCACCATCCGCCACCCACGCCTCGATTGGACGGCCAATGCGTTTTCCGGCGCGTGAAATTCGCACCGCCACCGAGCGCGTCGATTCGCCTCCGGTGGGCGTGAGCCTGCCCACCTGGCCGGCCTTCACGCCCCCGGCGTAGCGTTCGTATTCCGCCATTCGCGCCGCCAGTGGCGAACGCTTGGCTGGCGCTGCTGGCGCCTTCGATTCTTCCAAGACAGAGAACGTAGCCACGAAGGCCTCCAAAACCTCAATTGGCGCAGTCTAACCTTTTTCGCCTGACAGCGACGCCGACGCATCGACCGACATCGGCCCAACGGCGTTTGGCCCTACCCGGTCTCGAATGCGACCCAGCCCACACTCCTAATGATTTTCTAACGTGCTGGCCGTTCCCTTTATGTAGGGGTAACCCTACTATTCACCTTCGGTTCACTGGGCAACTACGTTTGTGGCTACCCGGTGGACAAGCAGCGCAGGTCGCAGGCGCCTGGGGCGCCCTGGACAACCGACTGCAGACAACGGCCACCAGAGGGGTACATCGGATGACACTGGCACTCTACGGAAAATCTCGGGGACGCAAGTCCATCCTCATACTGGCGGCCCTGCTGTCGGTGCTCATAGGAATGGCCGGCGGCGCAACGTTGCGCAACAGCGAAAGCGCGGCGGCTGCC
>JBBQGT010000194.1:0-3486 GCA_038323265.1 Tepidiformales bacterium | reverse complement strand
GTGGCCAGAGCTAATCGCCGAAATCGCGCTTCGGCGTCTGCCGCTCGATGGACAGGTTCGTTGACACGCGGTCGGCCTCAGATTGGGCCAGCCGATCGATGTTGGACTTGGAGAGATTAAGGTTGCTCGCCCGTTCAGCGGGCGACGCGTCATCCCCGGGCGACCCGGCAAGCCGGACAGCGCCCGTTTGGTCGATGGGGAGCGGCACTTGGCGAGTTTGCGGGAGCAGTTCCGAGGTTTCTTTCTCGCCCATCGCAGTCCTTTCCGTTGGGCGCGTAGCCGCAGAGGGGTTTTCGTCCAGCCGGGGCACGCGGCGCATATCACCGATGGGATATCGGGCGCAATGTACCACTTGCGTCAAGCGGGCATGTTCAAACCCAGCAAGCCGCCGTTAGCCGCCTATGACGCCGTCGCGGTGCAACTCTTTGATCCGCTCGGGAGTGAAGCCGAGGCTGGCGAGGACAGCGTCTGTATGCTCGCCGAGCGCGGGGGAGGCGCGCTGAATGGCGGTCGGGGTGGCGCTCATCTGGACGATGGGCACCGGTCCTCGCAATGGCCCAAGAAGCGTGTGGTCGTACTCCGCGAGGTAGCCGTTGGCCTCGACCTGCGGGTCCTTCCAGAGTTCTTCAACGAAACGGAACGGGCCACAAGGGATACCAGCGCCGGTGAGGAAGTCCACCCACTCAACGGTCGAACGTGCGATGAACTTCGCAGCGCATTCCAGGACCAGCTCGCCGCCGACTTTGCGGACGTTCTCCGGCGACCGGTCGAAGTCCTCTTCGAAGCGCGGGTCGTGGATCTGGAGCGTCTCGCGAAAGCGTTCTCGCAAGCGAGGCCCAAGGCAGCCGACCGCAACGTAGCCGTCGGAGGTCTGGTAGGGGCGGTAGTAGATGTTGCCGGCCAGTTCGGGCATGGAGGCGCGCTTTTCAGCGGTGATCTCGGTGATGCTGGCGCCACGAGCTCGCGCGGCGGCGAGGGTGTCCAGCCAACGCTGGCGGGCGTCGCCGTCCAGCGCGACCACCTCGCGGGAGCCCGCTTGAAGGAAAAGCGACGTGAGCAGCAGGCTGACGCTGACGGCCTGGCCCTCGCCGGTGCGCTCGCGGTGATAGAGGGCTGCGGTAATGGCCCAGGCCAACGCCGTGCCGGTGACTACATCGGCCGGGGCGAAGGCGATCTGCATCGGCAGGCCGTCCACGATGTTCGGGTTGGAGTGCGTGAGGCCGCTCATCGCCTGGGCAATGATGTCGAATCCGCGGCGGTTGGCGTCCGGGCCTTTCTGGCCAAAGGCGGTGACATCGCAGGCGATGATGCCGGGGTTCACCTTACGGGCGTGCTCGTAGGTCAGTCCGAGGGATTCGGCCGCATCCTGGCGGTAGTTGGTGAGGAGGACATCGGCCCAGCCCAAGAGCGCCTCGCGGATCGGCGCGGAGGCCGGGTTCTTGAAGTCCACGGCGATCCCGAATTTGCCCCGGTTCTGGGTGAGGAAGCCTTTGCTTTCTTTGGGGATGATCTCGGCCTGCAGACGCCAGGGTTCACCTTCGAGCGGCTCGACCTTGACCACTTCGGCGCCCATCTCGGATAGGAGCGAGGCAGCGAGCGGGCCGGCGATGATCTGCGTGCAATCGAGCACCTTGATTCCCGCGAGGGCTCCCGCCATCTCCGCCTCCTTGCCTTCCCTATCGCCGGATTGATTACGCGGACGCGAATCGCCACCGGCCGGACGGGCAAACGATAGGTGGCTCCAGGGGAGACCGCAAGGCGTCAGCGCGAAGCGAGTGGTGGCGTGTCGGCGGCCATCATGCCTTCCGGATAGCGGCCGCTGGCCACGGTTCCGGAAGGCACAAGGGCGTCGATCGCCATACGATCGATCGATATCCCGTCGTCCATGTGGGACATCGTTGAACTTCGAGCGCACTCTAAAACAAGCGCGTCACGACCGAGACAATTCAGGGGAGCTTTGCGAGCTTGGCGAACGCCGTGGGCGAACGGCCGTCCTCGAGGTGCTGGCGGATCGCGGCTGCGCATTCGAGCGGGTTTAGCAAGGACGTGTCGACAACGAGATCGTAGATGCCGGGGCGATGGACTTCCTCTTGCCAGCGACGCGCGGGCGCGGGGATAGGGTCTTCCGACGTGCCGACGGTGTACAGGCCCTCGCGGCCAGCTTGGCCCGCGTTGCGGCGCTCCATGATCACGTCGATCGGGCAATGAACGCCGACGAATAGCGCCGGGAGCCCTGCAAGGCGGCGGGCGCAATCCGCGAGGATGCCGAGCGGCCGGCTGTGGGCATCGTGATGGCCAATGTCTGCGACGACGTTTAGGCCGAGGCGGCTATGGGCGGCGAACGACTCGTACATGGCGGCGAAGAAGAGCGGGATCAGCGGCTCGAGTTCGGGACGCTCGCCTCCGGGGCGGAGACCAACACCGGGCCAGAAGCGCGGCGGCGTCACGCAGAGGCCGAAGGTATCGACGCCGAGGTTCATCCAGGGGCCATCGAAGGTCTCCTGGATGGCGACGGCGATGCTCGATTTGCCGGCGCGCGGGGCGCCGTTGAGGATAACGATCTGGCCATGCGCTCCGTCCATAAGCCGGGCTAGCGCTGCCGCTCGCCGTAGTCCGAAAAAGGCCCGTCGCGACGGGTAATCGTCTCACGGAAGCCGACTTCACTGAAGCTTTCGCGCCACCGCAACGCCTCTTCGGTGTGACGGGTGACACCATCAAAGAAGGTGCCAAACATCTGCGTGGTGCGCAGGCCCATGTTTTCGTAGGCCTGATTAATAAGCATTTTGTTGAGGGCCAGCTGGTTCGAAGGAATGTTGCGGTAGCGCATCGCGTACTTCTCGGTCTCTGCCTTCAGGCGGTCGAGCGGGAAGACCTTCGAGACGAGGCCGATGCGGAGCGCGGTGGCGGAGTCGATCTGGTCGCCCGAGAGGAGGAACTGCTTGGCGTGTTCGAGGCCCAGCTTGTAGACCCACATCATCGTTGTCGGCGTGCCGTACACGCGGGACGGCGGGTAGCCGATGATCGCGTCCTCGGCCATGAAGATCAGGTCGGCGCAGAGGATCAGGTCGGTGCCGCCGCCGAGGGCGTAGCCGTGCAGTTCAGCGATCACGGGCTTGGGGCACTCCCAGAGCTTCATGAAGCGCTTCATGTTGTGGCCCATGAAGGCGTAATCGCGCACCGGGTCCCAGGCGCCGGGACGCTGCTCGATATCGGCGGCGCCGTACTTCGGCTGGGAGCGGGCTCCGCCGCGTTCGCCAGGCCGTGGGTTGAGGTCATAGCCAGCTGTGAAGGTGCGACCCGCGCCACGAATGATGATCGAGGAGACGGCCTTCGAAGCGGTAGCGGCGTCGATCGAATCTGCGACGCCCTGGATGACGGCGTCAGTGAGGGTGTTCATCTTCTCGGGACGGTTGAGGGTGATGATGGCGAGAGAATCGCGTTCTTCGTAGAGGACCACCGATTCGTCTGGCATGGCGTGGCTCCTTT
>JBBQGT010000193.1:0-3521 GCA_038323265.1 Tepidiformales bacterium | reverse complement strand
CCCATCTCATCGGCGCCGAACGGCTTGACGATGTAGTCGTCCGCACCCGCCGCCAGGCCCCGTACCTTGTCTACTTCGCGATCACGGGCGGTGACCATGATGACAGGCGTGTGCCAGCGTTCGCGGATGCTGCGGAGGAGTTCGAAGCCCGAGAGGTCCGGCATGACAACGTCCAACAGGATGATGTCCGGGCGCTGCTCTTCGATCAGGATCATGGCATCAGCCCCGTTCGAGGCGGTGATAACGCGAAATCCCTGGGCGGTCAGTTCAAGTTTCACGAGGCGCAGGATCCCGGCCTCGTCGTCCACTCCGAGTACTAACGGTTCAGATGCCATTCAGTTCCCCCTCCAAAACGAACAGCGGGCAGTCCGGATTAACCCGGACTGCCCGCGCTGAGACTCCGGATCTACAAGAGCCAGATCAGAAGGAGAACTACGACGAGGACGGCCAGAATACCGCCTCCGCCATACGCATAGGCGGCTCCCTCGTCAGCTTCTTTGGACAGCTTTTCGATGAGGTTTTTCATGTCTCACCTCCAGATTGTGTTCGTCTGAGCATGCCGGGATGGGCGTTTCAACGTTCTCAGACCGCCATCTGATTCCTTGCGAAACCGTTACAACGAACTGTGCCCTCGGACGCGGCGTTGTGTCCTGATTTCAGTTGCCGATTGTGGCCGTGAATGCGGCCGCTTCAGGGATGCTGAGCGGGCCGGCAGGGGCGAGGCATGTAGAGGGTGGAGAGCGCTCGGCCACGGCGCCACTTTCACAGCGCGCTGTCCGCTGCGCCTTCACAGTATTCGTCAGCTTTTGAGTGAGCGGTCCGGAGCCAACAGGTGGGCTTCGACGAAGGCGATCATCGCACGCGCTTCATCCTGCGCCTCAGCACGACCCAAGAGCATGGTGGCGACCGATTCAACCACTTCGGCCAACTCGGAATCGTTGCGGCACAGCCGGTCGTGCGCTTCGCCGGCCGTCAGGCCAGATTCCCAGTGGGGGCGCACAGCTTCGGAGACGAGTGCCCCGCCAAGCGCGTCTACCCGCTGGTCGTAATCGAGGCCGGTGGCGTCCATCAGCCGGGCGATCAGTGCGCGAGCCTGCTCGCTCGTCCAACCGCCGCGGCCGATCCCTGCGATGGCCGCGTCTAGCGCGGCGACGGCGGGGGTGCGTTGCGATGGGCGGCGAGCGTGCATCGATCCCTCTTCGCTGTTTTCGTCGTCACCATACGTCAATCCGCGCACCTGATACAGCACCTGATCATATCTTTCGGCCATCTTGTTAGCTCCCGCGACTTCCTGACTGTGAATTTAGGCACGCTTTGCGACAGATCATGTCGCGTTCAACCGAGACCCAGCAGTTCGCCGAGGTCGTGTTTAGCATTGAGAATGTTCGCCCAGGGGTCGGCCCGGTCGACCCACCAGGGGTCCGACAGGCTGGTGTCGCCTGCGTAGGCGTTCTCCAAATCCGTCCACGCGTAAGGGACGGAGACCGGGCCACCGGGCTTGGCGCGCGCTGAATAGGGCGCCGCGAGGCTCTTGTGGCGAGCGTTCTGGTTGGCATCCAAGAATACCCGGCCAACCCGCTTCCCCGTGGCCCAGTCCATGGTTACTTCCTTTGGCCGGCGAGTCGCCAGCTCGGCGAAGATGGTGTTCGCTGCCGCCCGGACGACGTCGTACTCAAGGTTTCGGACGATTGGGACGTAGATGTGGAGCCCGGTGGCGCCGGAAGTCTTGACGAAGGAGGTCAGCCTGAGTGAGTCCAGCAATTCCTTCAGGGCCAACGCCACCTCTGTGGTCTTGGCGAATGCCGCGCGGTTTGGCTGAGGCTCGTCGCCTCCCGCCTCGGTGCCGGCATAAATGTAGGGGTCGAGGTCGAAGAGCAGAAAGTCCGGGTGATTCAACGGCGAGGCGTCGATCGCCTCTTCCGAGCCAGTGAACGTTAGCGGAAGCGTCAAAGCATCCGGTTCGGGCGAGACGCGCGCCAGCGAGGCATGCCACTCCACATCGGCGATCTGACAGAGCCAGAGCAGCGTGGGCAGGTTGTTGCAGAGCAGCCATTCGCGGTCGCGATCTTCGCCCTCGGCGTAGGCCGTAACTGTCTGTACAAACGGCGGCGGCGTAGTCTCCCAGTGGCGCTGGTAGAAGCGCTTAGCGTCGATGCCGTTCGGGAAGCGCAAAAGCGTCAGGGGCCGATCGCGCAGATGCGGCACGGCGAGCGGCGCAATCTGCAGCGCGTACCGTAGGAGGTCTCGCTTGGTGATCGCTGGCCGGCCTTCGGAGGAGGGCCAGAGCGCCTTGCCCAAGTTCGTTACGGGCAGTGACCAGCCCTCGCCCTCGAGCGTCGTGCGTTCGCCGGCGCGTTCCAACTGCTCGGCGATTTGGTCATTCGCAGCCGCAGCAGGGAGCCGCGAGGTTGGTTGTGGCGCGGCCTTTGATTGGCTGCGCGGCGCCGGACGGGACTCGCCCACCACGCCCTTGAAGACCGGCTGGCGGAGCACTCCTCCGGCAGTCATCTCGCGGAACTCAACCAATACCCGCACGCCCGGGGAGACCCACGTTGCGCCTTTGTCATCGGGTGTCTTGAAGGGAAACGGGCTTGCTTTGACGACCAGCTTCTCAAGCTTTTGGCGCAGGGCGTTCGCCTCTTTGCCGGTCAATCCACCGCCGACGCGCCCGCGGTAATGGAGCGCTTCATTTGGCCCGGGCTCGGCTAAGATGAGCCCGCCAAAGGTGTCCGACCGGGCGCCATTCCCAGCCGTGAACCCGGCGACCGCGAACTCCTCGCGTTCGAAACCTTTGCGCTTGAGCCAGGCGGCACTCCGGCGACCGGGCTCGTAGCGGCTGTCGTCGCGCTTCGCGATGATCCCCTCGAACCCAATGTCAATCGACGCCTGGAACGCGGCCTCCGCATCCGCATCGATCGTTGTCACCTCGGTGACGCGCGCCGAGGGGTTGAGGACGCGAGTCAAAATTTCGCGCCTGTCGCGCAGGGCCACGCCGGTGAGGTCGTAGCCATCGAGGTGCAGGATATCGAAGACAAAGTAGACGACCGGGATGGTGCGTTCTGCCTCGGCGATTTGGCCGGCGCCCTGCAAGTTCATGCGCTGTTGCAACAGTTCAAACGACGCCTTACCTTCCGGCCCGATAGCGACGATTTCGCCATCGAACAGTGCCGTGGCCACCGACTGTTTGCCAAGGTCCGCGAAGATCCCGGGGTATTGGGCGGCGATCTCGTGGCCTCCGCGGGAACGCAGTTCGACGCGCCCGCGGTCAATTCCGGCCAACATGCGAATGCCATCCAGCTTGGGCTCGAATGACCATGGCTGGTTGCCGCCGGTGGGGATGGGAGCGGTGGTGGCGAGCATCGGAGCAACCATCGTCAACGGGCCAGGCTTCGATCCGCCGACCGTTGCCGGCGCGGCGTACGGCAGTTCGGCAAGGCGCTTGTGGGGCGACACGCCTTCGCTCAGTTCATCGATCGTAAGCCCAGAGAGAACGGAAGCGCCGTCGTCGAGCAGGTCGCGTC
>JBBQGT010000192.1:0-3587 GCA_038323265.1 Tepidiformales bacterium | reverse complement strand
GGCGTTTTCTAGCGAGATGCCGGTGACCGTCTCATTCAGCACTTCTTTGGTCAGCCGCAGGCCGAGCGGGCTGGCCTTGCGGATCATTCCTTCGGCGATACTCATCGCCGTTGGCAACAAGGCTTCGCGCTCCACGATCTGGTTGAGGAGGCCCATCTCCTTCGCCTCCTGCGACTCGACGATGCGGCCCGAGTAGAGCATGTCCGCCGAATGCGCCGCGCCGATGAGCTTCGGCAGGAAGTAGGAACTGCCGACATCGGCGCCACCGAGCCCGAGGTTGAGGTACGAGCACGCAAACCGCGCACCATCCGTGCCGATGCGCATGTCCGAGGCGATCGCGATTGAGAGGCCGCCGCCGGTGGCCGCACCGTTGACCGCCGCGATGATCGGCTGCGGCGCGCGGCGCATCTTGATCATCAGGTCGGCGATGTCCTCCTGGAAGGTATACGAATCCTGGACGCGGCCAACGCCGGGCTGCCATTGTCCCTGCTCGCCGCCGGCCTTCAGGTCCAATCCCGCGCAGAACGCACGGCCAGTGCCGGTGATCACGATGACGCGCGTGGCGTAGTCGCGGTGGCGGTCATCGAAGAACCCGCGGAGGGCGCGCAGCAAGTCGTGATCGATGGCGTTCAGCCGTTCCGGCCGGTTCATGGTGAGCAGGCCTATGGCGCCGCGCTGTTCGTAGAGAAGGCAGTCGTTCATGGTGTAAATTCTATGCAACTTCCCGTGCCAGCGGCTTGTTATCGTTGATCGCACTCCGTACCCTCTCCAGCAGCGGGAGGAGTGGACATTGATGGAGCGAGAGGAATTTTGCAGGCGGGTTGCCATGCTCTCCCCGCGACTCGTGGAAGCCCTCATCTTGGTGGCCGAAGGGAATAGCAATCGTCAGATCAGTTTGAGACTGTCTGCCAAATCGGCGCAATCCGAAGGAGCGCACCTGCGGGAGGCTACGGTGAAGCGATATGTCGAGGAGGTTCTGCATGTCCTCGGCGTCAGTGGCCGAACTGAAGCAGCGGTACTGTGGACGAAGTTTGGGGACGGCTAGTTACAACCTGAACCGATCGGCAGGGGCCAAAGAGCAGGGATGTCCTGCGCGTTTCGAAGAGTACGTTGTGGCTAAGGCACTCAGATATGCACACACGGTGGTCTCAACACAAGACCGAGCTGCTCGGGTTCGTCCTCGGAGTCGCTGTCATTGGGGGCGGCGCGGTCGCCGTGGCGCTGCCCTCGCGGACCAACGACGCGGCGCCGAACACTCCGGCCGAACCAAGTTCGCCGGGCCCAACCCCGAGCCCGCAAACCGGGCCCAGAGCTAGCGATCAACTCCGTGCTTTGGGGTTGCCTAGCCTGACTGAAGCTTCGATCCAAGCTCGAGCGACGCATGGTCGCCTGCGATTCGTCCCGGCGGGCACGCATGCCGAATGGGACTCCTCCTTTGAGCCAGAAGCCAAGGTGCAATTTGGTGAACTCCCCGTGAAACTCAGCGGAGCCGACAATTTGGGGAGCGTGCCAGACCCGTTGCCCGGCCTTGTTGCGCCAGCGGGTTACGTACTTCAAGATCGCGGCTTCACACTCAAAGAAGCCGCGGGAAAGCGAAGCTTTGTTGGCGGTGGAGCGGTATTGACTTCGAACACCGACGCCCGAGCCGTCACCGTCGAGTACTACAAGCTACGCGATGCGGCCGTTGTCGAAGTGGGTGCGGCCGAAGGGAGCACCGTCTGGGCCTATCCAACGGCCGGAAAGACGGAAGCCTTCATCCAGGCGATTGCCCCGCCGGGGAACTTCGAACAGTTGCTAGTCTCCAACTTCGTGAGCGGCGACGTCTACGTTCGTGTGTACGCGCCCGGCATGCCCGTAAAGACGCTATTGGAGCTAATTGACTCCATGGCAACGGGTGGGAGGTAGAAACCATGAATTACGTCAAACGGATTTGTCGATTCGCTCTCGGAGCCTTCGTGGCATGCGTAGCGGTCGCGGTATTCCAGTTCATCGTTGTTTCGCCGTCAGTGTCGAAAGCGGACAGCTTCGGCTCGCCGATGTGGATCGCTAACGGAATCGCTCCGTACCAGTCGTGTTCCAATTGGCGGGATGACACGGGCTACTTCCCTGGAACCACCACTCAGTTCAACTACTATTGGTCTGGCCAACCATGGTGGTGGAATAACTCGACAGCGCACGTTTGTTGGCATAACGACGAAGGAACCGGAAGTAATGCTTGGTGGCGCGCGATCGACATTCCTGCACCGCATGGAACGGCGGTCAGCTTCATCGGAGTCATCTTCGCATCAAGCATGGCTTCGACTCAATATTTCGACACCAGTGCATGTGGCGGCGTGGTGGTCAGTGTCTGGACTCCGAACGGCGCCTTCGCGTGACAAGTCCACTATTGGCACCTTGTCCGGAACAGTGCCATTATTGCGACATACAACGCCAACCACTATTATTACCCGGGAGAGAGCGATCACATTCAGACGGTTGGCACCGTGATTGATCATACCCTGGACTCGTGCACGAACACTGGTGACCACCTCCACCAGGCCGTTTTCCAAAGCGGCTGGACGCAGCCGACGGTTAACGACAACGTGGCGACGGTGACCCGGTTCCCGAGCTACTTCGGCTGGTAGAACGACAGGCTAGAGAGGCAGGCCAGAATTGGCACTTAGACGACAGCCTCGATGAAGAGGGCGGCATCATAGGCCCGGACGACAGTACCGGGCGGGTCTCGAAGTGGCTGGACAAGCTCGCCAAAAACGGCTGGCTTGTGCCCGCCTGGCCGAAGAAATACGGGGTTGCTCGGTCCGAGGAATTCGCGAGAGGTCTAGACGAATGGTGGGTGAGTCCATACCTCGTGGACAGCGTAGAGGTGTTCGGGTCCGACCGGCTGGGTTTTGGAAGGACACAGGGCGCCCGATGATCGAAACCAGACTGATCACCGAAGACGCGGATGCCTTCTTACGAGCGCTGCGGGCTGCTTGGACAGCCACGCCCTAGGCGATAAGCGCGCCTGGAGTATGAAATGCGCGGCCGTTCGCTGGACGAGTCGAGGAACCTGGGACTCATGCCCGGATCTTGCCGGCCGAGCATTTAAGACCCTCCGTTATCCGACCTACGAGGGCGGGTTCGCGCGGATGCCCTCATCATCGAAGTCGGGCGGCAGCTGCGCCCATTCCGGAGCTCGTTGTAGGTCGAGCTGGGTCTGTGAGAAGCGGTACGACCATCTTACGTCCAAACAGAGAGTTGTTTGTGGAATCGCCTGGTCACCAATCCGGTGGCGGAGTTCAACAACAGCTATCCGCGAGCTACGATCTCGGAGACCGGCCCCCTTCGCAATCAAGAGTGGCCACGAAGCCTTCCGAGGCCGCCCGAACCTCCTGCAGACCGCCGCGCGACGAATTCGCTAATCGAAGGCTAGCCCGGCAATCGGAGTTCTCTCTCAGGCTGACGACGGTCACCGAAGAAAAGCTCGATAACTGCGAGCGGGGCGGAAGCACCGGCAAACCTGCGGAGTCGAAAATCCTCTTCCCGCTGTTCGCCCTAAAGTTCACAGTCGTCCTCGCGTGATGCCCGGAAAGTGAGGGTCAGCGTCC
>JBBQGT010000191.1:0-3663 GCA_038323265.1 Tepidiformales bacterium | reverse complement strand
TGGGCAAAGAGCGCGCTCGGTGTGAGAACGACCGTCAGTTTCCCTGCCAGTGGGAAGGCGTCAGTCCTTCGAAGACTAAACCTCAACTGCGTCGAGCGACCGGCGCGATGGGCACCGTGACGTTGATCGCGGTCGAGTCGGCGTTGAACGCGATGGCTCCACGCCAGCGAAGTTTGTGCAATTTGTGCGAAAACTTTCCGGTGACCACTACGTAGTCCACCGAATTACTGAGTTCCGAAAGTTGCGTAGTTACCACGATGTCGGGCGGCCCGGACGGACCTACCTTCGTTTCAGCAACGGCGCAGGAAATGCGCCCAACGAAGAAAGAAGGAAGCAACCATGACCTCCCAGCCATCAAGCCGCCGCCCCATCCGATTCCCGGAGACCAAGCCCCTCCTCATCGCACTTGCTGCCAGCGCCTTCGGCGCAGCCGCCATGCTCGGCATCGTCGACTCCTGGCCAACGGCCGGGTCCGAGCAAGCACCAACCGGTCGAGCGACGACGGCACAAGTGACCGGCGCGCCGGTGCCCTTCGTTGAAGGCGCTTCTATCGACCTGGGCGGCCCAGTCATCCGCGGGCCGCTCGATAACGACGGCTCCCTGGAGAAGCCCATCGCCAGCGAATCCGTCGACAACCGCATAGTGCACGGGTTACTCGATACGGAAGGCCCGCTGGCCATCGACAGCGCGAACTCCCTCCCGGCGGAGCGCACGCACCCCGTCAACCGCGAAGCGCGCCGTGGTCACATTACGATCGAGTGACCGGAATTACGAGGTTCCCTCCGGACCGAAGCGCCTCCTGGCGCTTCGGTCCTTCGCGCTGTGCGGAGCCCGTGGGGCTGCGCACTATACTTGCCCGGCAATGAGCCAGACCCCTTACGACGATAGCCTTCCGCTCGCGCTGACGTCCTTCTTCGGACGTGAGACGGTTGTGGTGGAGATCGCATCCGCTGTTCGCCAAAAACGCTGCGTAACCGTCACGGGTATGGGCGGCATTGGCAAGACTCGTACGGCGATCGAGGTCGCTCGGCTCGTAGTCCCAGATTTCCGTGATGGAATCGTCTTCGTAGATCTCGCGGCGCTCCCCGAAGGGACCGATGTCGGGGCCGAAATTCGCCGTTCCCTTGGTGCGTCCGACCGATGGGCGACGGACTCGCAGGTGCCGACCGACGTAATCGGCCAACAACGAATGCTCATCATCCTCGACAACTGTGAGCACGTCATTGCCGAGGCGGAGGCTGCCGTGACAGCGCTGCTGCGGGCATGCCACAATGCCAACGTGCTGGCGACAAGCCGCGAGCCGCTTGGCATTCCCGGTGAATCTCTCTGGCGCCTGGAGCCACTACCCCTGCCGCGCGCGGAGCAAGAAGCGTCACTGGAGGTTCTTCGCTCTCTGCCGGCCGTCGATCTCTTCGTCGACCGCGCGCGGCGTGTGCAGCCGACCTTCGAGCTCACCGTTGAAACGGCGACTGCAACGGCAGAGATCTGCCGCGCTCTGGATGGCATTCCACTGGCCATCGAACTGGCGGCCGCGCGCCTGCGGACGCTCTCGGTCACCCAGCTGGCGGCACGGCTCGGTGAGCAACTGGTCCTGCTCTCGGGAGGGTCGCGCGGCGCTCCTGAGCGCCAGCGCACCATGCGCGCAGCGATCGCCTGGAGCCACGACCAGCTTGGTGAACCCCAACGAGTCCTCTTCCGGCGGCTTGCTGTGTTCAGCGCAGGTTGGACCCTCGAAGCTGCCGAAGGTGTCTGTGCGGGCGGTCCGATCCCTGGCCCGGACATGTTGGACCTGCTGGAATCGCTCGTCGACCGCTCCCTCGTGAGTGCGAACGCAGAAGGCCCGGAGGCCAGGTTCCGCTTCCTCGTCCCCGTGCGCGAATTTGCTCGTGGTGAACTGATTGCCTCAGGTGAGGGGCAGGAGCTGGGCTCACTCCACTGCCGATGGTTCGCAGATTTGGCCGCACGGGCGGAACCGCACCTCTTCGGGCCATCGGATGCATTTTGGACTGATCGTCTGGCAGCCGATGAAGGCAACTTTGGCGCGGCTTTGAGCTGGGCGGAAACGCACCCGGCGGACTTGCGTCACGGGCTCCAACTGAGCGGGGATTTGCGCTGGTTCTGGAGCCAACACGGCAGGTTTCAAGAAGGCCGGGCCTGGACGAGGCGGCTGCGGAACGCCCAGGGCTCCGCCCCGCCGACCGCCCGGGCGGCGGCCCTTGTCTGCGCCGCCTGGATGGCAGCCCAGATCGGCGATCTCGAAGCAGCGGACGAGTATGCGGGCGACGGCGTGGAACTCGCTCGGGAATTCGACGACAAATGGCTTCTTGGTACCGCCCTCTGGGTGAAGGGCCAGGGCGCATACTTTGGCGGACGCCTGGCCGAAGCACAGCCGATGTTACGAGAGGCTCTGAGCCTGGCCGAATCGAACAGCGATTGGCGCCTCGCCACTCAGTCGCTCTGCGCCCTGGCAGGCGTCGAATCGGCATTGGGCCACGTGAGCCTGGGCAAGGAGTTCCTAACTCGCGCGCTGCGATTAGCCGGAGACAACCGGTCCCAACCGCTCGAAGCACTGGCCCTCAATGCGCTTGGGGAAGTTACGCGCCTCGGGGGGGATCTCGCCGAGGCTGCGGAGTACTATCGGCGGGCCTCGGAATCCGCCCTGGCGGCCGGACACCCCGTCTTTGTAGCCATGGGTGCCCTCAATCTTGGAATGACCGAGGTTCTGCGCGGGGCGGCCGACGTGGCCCTTCCATCGTTGCGAGTCGCATTGGAGCTCGTGCTGCTAACTGGCGACCGCGCGATGGTGGGGACGGCGCTTACCGGCGTTGCAGCCTTGCAAGCGCTCGGCGGGGATGCCGTCCGCGCAGCTGTCTGGCTGAGCGTGATTGACAGGGATATGGGAGACGTGGTCATCCAACCGCCCGACCAGCCAGTGTTGGACCGGGCGCGCGAAGCGGTCAGCGAGCGGTTGGGCGTGGAGTACATTCCGCAAGTGCCCAACGGAATGGGCCTGTTCGAAGCGGCCCGCGATGCCTTGGAACTGACGAGACCAACCCACGCTCCTGCCTCAGACGCAGCGGGGTCGGCGAACGGCCTCAGCCGGCGTGAACTCGAAGTTCTTAGCCTGCTTACGACTGGGGCGACCAATCGCGAAATTGCGGACCGCCTCGTCCTAAGCACGCGGACAGTCGAGACCCACCTGGCCAATATCTATGGAAAGCTTGGAGTACGAAGTCGCGTTGATGCGGTGCGCTCCGTGCTCGAAGCGGCCTTGGCGCCGGGCGTCGTACCCCACCGAAGACGCTAAACAACTGAAGTAGCTACCCCAAGCAGGAGAACGCTTCAGCGGATTGCGTTCACCGAACGCTATTCAGACAGACAGGCCAAAGGCCGAAGCCCCGGGCCCCTGTGTACCGTTAGTGCAACCTGGTCGCCGATGACCTACCGCCCGTGCGCCGCGAGTTGAGAAGGTGCTCCTGCGCGTCCAACGGGCACGCCCCTACATCATGGCGGAGCTCAAAGTGCGGAACGGAGGCGGCGGCAGAAGAGCGCGCCGATTCGTTACATTTTCCGGCACACTTGGAGGCGGGGAAGCCGGCGGGACGTGAGGTGATTCCCTACGGAACCAAGGGTTTGGGCTCCTGCCCCCGGGCCGGCACTGGG
>JBBQGT010000190.1:0-3663 GCA_038323265.1 Tepidiformales bacterium | reverse complement strand
CAAGTCGCGATTCACGCCGAACAAGCCTCCGACCCCCTCGTTGCGGCCAGTTGGGAAGGCATTCTCTTCCTCTCGTTTGGAGCGGTCATGCTGATTAGCGCGTTGGCCTTCATCGCCTACGGGTCAATGAGCGCTCAGGCGCGCTCATTGGAGTTCGCCGTGCTGAGGACGATGGGTTTTTCGGGCCGCCAGATCCTTGGTGTCGTCACTTTCGAGCAGGCCTTCGTTATCGTCGCGGGAATCGTCGCCGGCACACTTCTCGGCTTCCCCTTGAGTCGCCTGATGATCGGCTATATGGGTCTCACCGAACAAGGAGTGACCCCTGTTCCGCCGCTAGTCTCACGCGTCAGTTGGCAAGCGATCGTGACCGTTTACGCGTCGCTGGCCATCGCCGTGACCATCACCGTAGTATCCCTCGTGGTGTTGTATTCGCGATTGGCTGTTGGGCGGGCTCTCCGCATGGGTGAGTTGTAGTGGCGACGTATGAAGCGATCGCCCCCACGGGGCACGATCTCGGCGCTCCGCCATACATCGATTGCCAGGACCTCTTCAAGATCTACAAAATCGCCAACCTCGAAGTGGTGGCGTTGCGTGGTCTGGATCTGCGCGTGCGGCGGGGCGAACTGATGGCAATCGTCGGCGCCTCCGGCTCGGGCAAGAGCACGCTCCTGAACATCCTCGCCGGCCTAGACCAGCCGAGCGCCGGCCGGGCTTTCGTCGGCGGCCGCGACCTCCTGACGATGTCTTCCAAAGAGATGGTGGACTACCGCCGCAGCGAGGTGGGCTTTGTCTGGCAGCAGACTGGCCGCAACCTGGTGCCGTACCTCGACGCCCTCCAAAACGTGGAGGTGCCGATGATCCTCAACGGCATGAGCAAAACCGCAGCCACCGAGCGAGCGACCGAACTGCTCGAAGCAGTCCATCTCGAACACCGCCTGCACAACCGCCCGAATCAACTTTCCGGCGGCGAGCAACAGCGCGTCTCCATCGCCGTCGCGCTCGCGAACAATCCACCGCTCTTGCTTGCTGACGAACCGACGGGCGAGCTCGACTCCGTCGGCGCCGGTCTCGTCTTCGAACTCTTCGGCGAACTGAACAGGCGCTACGGCGTAACCATCGTCATCGTCACCCACGATCCGGACATCGCCGCACGGGTGGACCGCGTGGCGGCTATTCGCGACGGCCGCACCAGCACCGAAATCTTTCGCCGCATCCGCACCGAAGGAAACGAGGCGAAGGTCACGCACGACGAATACGTGCTCGTCGATGCCGCCGGTCGCCTCCAGATCCCGCGCGAGTTCCTCGAGCAGCTCAGCATCCGCGACCGCGCGAAAGTGCTGATGGGCGACGGCCGCCTCGAGGTGCTGTCTGAGCAGGCCTCACGCGGCGAGGGAGAGCGCCGCTGATGCCAGGAGCGAACGTCCAGGCGCGCGATGTGACGCGCAAATTCCAACTCGGCTCCGAAGATGTCTGGGCGGTGAATGGCGTTTCGGTCAGCGCCGCACCCGGCGAGTTCCTTGCCCTGGTCGGCCGCTCGGGCTCGGGTAAGACGACGCTCCTCAACCTGGTCGCCGGCCTCGACAAGCCAACTTCCGGCGAGATCGAAATCGACGGCGAGCGCGTAGACCAGATGAGCGAACGGCAATTGACGTTGATGCGCCGCGCCAAGATAGGCTTCATCTTTCAGTCGTTCGGTCTCCTCCCGTTGCTCTCTGCGCACGAAAATGTCGAACTTCCGCTGCGCATTTCCGGCTTCAAGCATGGCGAGCGGGTGGCCCGCGCCAAACGCGCCCTCGAAATCGTTGGCCTCACGCGCCGTGCCGATCATCGCCCGTACGAGCTTTCCGGCGGCGAGCAACAGCGCGCCGCCATCGCCCGCGCCATCGCCACGGAGCCGGCGCTCATTCTCGCCGACGAACCAACCGGTGAACTGGACTCTGCTACGGCGACGGTGGTCCTCGGGCTGCTGCGCAAGCTCGCCCGCGAGCAGGGCATCACGGTCATTGCTTGCACCCACGACCGGATAGTGATGGACATGGCGGACCGCGTTGAAGAACTGGCCGATGGCAAGCTGGTCACTGGCGCACACGGCGAAGTGTGGGGCCACGTGCAGGCCAAGCCGATCAGCCCGTTCGCCACCGCCCACCCGGACCGCGCGAGCTTTGGCGCGGGCGTCTCCTCGCTGGTCGGCGCGGACATCAGCCACTTCGGACCGCAAACTCCGCTTGTCCCGGACGCCAAGCGCCCGTTGCCGCAAGACCAGTACGCGCCTCGGCCGGTGGCCCCGCTCGAGCCGAAAGAGTCTGAGTCCGAACCCTCGGGGGAAGAAGTCGCGGCACAGCCGGAACCTGCCGAGACAGACGGCTCGCGCTGGTCGCGTCCCCGGAGCTAGCTTTTCGCGCCTTCGGGCTCGTTCAGAATCTCGCAGAGAACGTCCGCGTCCACGTTGCCGCCGCTCAGCACCAGCCCAACCCGCTTGCCCCGAACGTCTCCCAGGCGGCCTGAGAACAGCATTGCCGCTGGAATAGCACCTGTCGGTTCGACCACCAGCTTCATGCGTTGCACCAGGAACCGCACCGCGGAGCGGATTTCCGCTTCGCTGACGGTGAGCACCTCGTCGACCATGGCTCGCACCTGGGGGAAGTTGTTGACTCCCGGCTGACGCGTGCGCACGCCGTCGGCGATCGTCGTCGGCGGGTCGATCATGACGCGCTTCCCTTGCTCCAGGCTGAGCACCCAGTCGTTCGCCACTTCCGGCTCCACGCCGACGATGCGCGCTTTCGGGCAGCGATGGCGCACAGCCGTCGCACTCCCGGCCAGCAAGCCGCCGCCGCCGGTTGGCGCGATGAAAACGTCGAGGTCGCCCACTTCGTCCATGAGTTCGAGCGCAGCCGTGCCCTGCCCGGCCATGATCCACGGGTGGTCGAACGCCGGGATGAAGGTGAGGTCGCGGTCGCCCATCACGCGCTTCACTGCATCGTCCGGGTGCTCGGTCAGGCGCGGATAGCGCTCAACAGTCGCCCCGTAGCCGATCGTCGCTGCGAGCTTCGAACGTGGCGCGTCATCGGGCATGATGATCGTCGCCGGGATGCCGAACTCCCGCGCTGCAAGCGCCACGCCCTGCGCGTGGTTGCCCGACGAAATCGCGAGCACACCGTTCGCGCGCACTTCCGACTCCATACTGGCCACGAAGTTGTAGGCACCGCGAAACTTGAAAGCGCCGCCGCGCTGGAACATTTCGCACTTGAAGAAAACACTCGCCCCGGTCATCTCATCGACCGTGCGCGAAGTCATCACGGGTGTTTTGCGCGCCTTACCCCTCAGCCGGGCAGCCGCCGCCAGCACATCGGAGAACGAAATCGGAAGAGCATCAGTCATTCGCCCATCTTACCGGGCGCACGCCACTCGGCTCACGGCGGCGGCAGAATCCAGTTGGCCTTGGAGACTCGCGCGGCCATCTCGGCGGCAGTCGCCCCGCAGCCAGCGCGAACCTCCAGGATTTGCGCGTTCTCAACTGAAACATCCAAAGCTGAACCGTTGGGATCGCTGACGATAGCGCCGTATCTGCCTTCTGGGAGGCCGTAGGAGGAGGCCGCTTGTCTCGCTCGTAAACGGCATAAAGCCGTGATCCGGGCACTGCCAACCGCGCAGCCAGTGCAGGAG
>JBBQGT010000189.1:0-3730 GCA_038323265.1 Tepidiformales bacterium | reverse complement strand
GACGGCGCTGAGCTCTACCGGCTGTTGGCCGAAGCGGAGAGCAACCCGCACCTCAAAGAGGTCTATCGGCGGCTGGCCGTCAGCGAAGACAAGCATCTCGCGCTCTGGCAATCAAAGCTCCGCGAAGCAGGCGCCGAGGTGCCAAACTTCAAGCCTTCGCTCCGCGTGAAAACGCTCGGCTGGCTTGCTCGCCGCTTTGGCACGAAGTTAGTAAGCCCCATCGTCACCCGCATGGAACGCGCCGCCACTACGATGTACGACAGCCAGCCGGAGGCAATCGAACACAACCTCCCGCGCGACGAGCGGTCCCATGCTCGCCTCTTCGGACAGATTGCGAACGGTCCGAAGATCGGACGCGAAGGATTGGACATCGCGCGGCTGGAAGGGCGGCACCGTTCCGCTGGCGGGAACGCCTTGCGCGCGGCAGTGCTCGGCGCCAACGACGGCCTCGTTTCGAACCTCAGCCTCGTCATGGGCGTTGCTGGCGCAGCGCCGGGCCGCGACGTCGTTCTCCTTTCTGGAATCGCCGGGCTACTGGCCGGCTCGCTCAGCATGGCCCTGGGCGAATGGATCAGCGTTCGCAGCAGCGTCGAATCCTACGAGAAGCAGATCGCCATCGAGCGCGAGGAACTCGCCGCGATGCCGGAGGAGGAACTCGAGGAGCTCACCCTTATCTACCAGGCCAAAGGTTTTTCGCTTGAGGAGGCGCAAGGCGCGGCCCAACGCATCCTTGCAAATCACGAAACAGCACTCGAGACGCTCACGCGCGAAGAGCTTGGCATCACCGGTGAAGAATCAAGCAGCGCCTGGGTGGCGGCGAT
The DNA here is from genome assembly GCA_038323265.1 of Tepidiformales bacterium. Classification (GTDB taxonomy): domain Bacteria; phylum Chloroflexota; class Dehalococcoidia; order Tepidiformales; family Tepidiformaceae; genus PNKC01. Next base: position 2,909 of record JBBQGT010000189.1, on the reverse strand, counting down.
CACCTCGTTCGTGATGTTCACCGCCGGGGCCATGCTGCCCGTCTTACCCTGGTTGTTCATTGGCGGGGCAACAGCAGTCACGCTCAGCGTGATCTTGAGCGCTGCCGGGCTGCTGCTCGTAGGCGCTACGATCACACTCTTCACGGGTCGCGGAGTGCTGTACTCTGCTGGCCGGATGCTCGTCTTTGGACTGGTCGCCGCAGCGATCACGTTCGGCATCGGCAAGCTGGTCGGCGTGAGTACGGGGATCTGAACGCAAACGATCTTGCGCGAACGCCAGCCGCTCTGGCATACTGAACACTCTGGTGGCTAGAGCGAGGTGGTCCCACCCGTTCCCATCCCGAACACGGAAGTGAAACGCCTCAGCGCTTACGATACTGCCCGGGCAACTGGGTGGGAAAATAGGCCGCCGCCGGGACAAATAAAGACCGCCTCTGTAGGCGGTTTTTTCGTCCTCCACGCTGATCCCCTTCGACGCCCCAGTTACCCCCGTTGCGCTGCCACGCGTTTACTCCCGTGGATCCAGTGTTTCGTTCACCTTGCAGCGTCTTCTCCAAGCGTCTCGCTCGCTTCCACAGAAGGATCGGCCGCTGCTACAATCGAATCACCCCAAATCCCCTAGCCGGGCCACCCCTTTATCGGGAAGACGCCCACATCCGGAGCACCCTAATGCCAGCAGACGATACCGCCCAAACCACACCTTCCGAGACGACGCCCGTTGAGCCAACGACCGCTGAAGCGACGCCAGAAGCCACCGCGCCCGCCGCTCCACCTCCCGTCCAGGCTCCACCCGTTGAGGCTCCCGCCATCGATATGGAAATGGACATGGGCGCGCTGCTCGATTCCGAAGCAGCGCAGCCAAGCCACCTCCGTCGCGGCGAAATTGTCGAAGGCATGGTCATGGCGACTTCAGCTGATGGCTTAATCGTTGACGTTGGCACCAAGACCGAGGCAGTCATCCCGCAGAGCGAAATGCTCTCCCTCGGCCTCGACGGCGCCACCAAGCTAATGGCCGGCGACACCGTCAAGGTGATGGTCCTTCAGCCCTCCTCCGCCGAAGGTCACGCAATCGTCTCGCTGGACCGTGCACGCGGCGAAGAAGGCTGGGACACGCTCGCCGTGCGCTACGAATCCGGCGAAATCTTCGATGCCCAGGTCACTGGCCACAACCGTGGCGGCATCCTTGTCAACGTCGATGGCGTAAATGCCTTCGTCCCGCTTTCGCAGGTAGACAGCGTCCGCCGCGATGACCCGGACGCCGCGAACGCCCTGGCGAGCCTTGTTGGCCAGTCCGTCCGCCTGAAGGTCATCGAACTGAACAGGAAGCGCAACCGCGTCATCCTCTCCGAGCGCGCGGCCATGGCCGAACAGCGCAAAGAGCAGAAGGACAAAGTGCTGGACGACCTCGAAGAGGGCAGCATCCGCGTTGGCCGCGTGTCCTCGATCACCGACTTTGGCGTCTTCGTTGACCTCGGCGGCGCCGACGGCCTGGCCCACATGACCGAACTCACATGGGAGCGCGGCAAAAAGGCCAGGGACCTCTACAACGTCGGCGACGAAGTACAGGCATACATTCTCAAAGTTGACCGCGAGACCAAGAAGATCTCGCTCTCACTAAAGCGGGCGCAGCCCGAAAAGTGGGACACCACGGTCAACCGCTTTGTCATCGGCCAGATCCTCATCGGCCGCGTGACCAAGTTGATGGCCTTCGGGGCATTCGTTCGGCTCGATGGGCCGGTCGAGGGCCTCATCCACATTTCCGAGCTTTCCAACCGCCGCATCCAGCATCCGAAGGATGTGGTCAAAGAAGGCGACGTCGTGCCGGTGAAGCTGGTGCGCATTGAGAAGGACCGCCATCGCCTTGGCCTCAGCCTCCGCCAGGCCCGCAGCGACTCCGAGGCGATGGGCTTCGTCTTCGACCGCGACGGCCAGGTAATCGACTACCCAGAAGACGTGCGCGAGCAGTTCGGCCTGCCCGCCCGCGAGACTCCGGCCCCGGGCAGCCAGCGCACCGAACCGAAGACCGCCCAGGAGGCGATCGAACGGGCAGTTGCGCGGGACGAGCCTGTATCAGCGTTTGCTCACGCATTCGCCCAGGCACTGGAAAATGCCGAGCCCGAACCCGAACCCGCACTGGGCACGAACGTCGTTGGCGACACCGCGGCCTCTGTGGAAGTTGCCGAGTTCGCCGAGCAAGCGGTTGCGCCGGCTGAGGAAGATGCAGCGGCGGCTGAGGAAGTGGAGGCAGTTGCAGAAGTGACGAATCCAGTACCCGAAGCCACCGCCGAAGCAGGCGGGCCGGATGACGAGGTTGCTGCCGAAACACCCTCGCCCGCAGCAGACCAGGCGGAAGACACACCGGCGGAAGCGAGCGCCGCCACGGAGAGTTCTCAGGATTCTTCCGACGCGACAGACCAAGCTCCCGTAGTGGAAGATGATCACACAGATACTGCCTCGCAAGAGGCTGAGGCCGCAGCAGTTCCCGGGGAGAAAGCTACGGCCACCTAAGGGCCTTCGGGCCCGACCAGAGGTTGGAGAAAACACACATGGCCGATCGGTTTGACAAATTTACGGAACGCGCGAGGCGCGTTCTCACCCTGGCCCAAGAAGAAGCCCACCGCTTCAACCACAACTACATCGGCACGGAACATATCCTCCTCGGTCTGGTTCGCGAAGGCGACGGCGTTGCCGCCAAGGTGCTCGCCAACCTTGGGGTCGAACTCAATAAGGTCCGTTCTGCGGTCGAATTCATCATCGGCCGGGGAGATCGCACGGTTCTCGGCGAAATTGGCCTCACCCCGCGCGCCAAGAAGGTCATTGAACTGGCGGTCGACGAAGCTCGCCGCTTGAACCACAGCTACATCGGCACCGAACACCTCCTTCTCGGCCTCGTGCGCGAGGGTGAAGGC
>JBBQGT010000188.1:0-3877 GCA_038323265.1 Tepidiformales bacterium | reverse complement strand
ACGGGGTAGTCGCGGTTGTTGACCGATTCTATGTAGTAGCGCCCCATGCCGGGGATCGAATACACCGATTCGATGATCACGGTGCCGCCGACTATCACCGGAAGCTGCAGGCCGATGACCGTGATCACGGGGATGAAGGCGTTTCGCATGGCATGGCGAAGGATGATCACGCGTTCGGTCAGGCCCTTCGACCAGGCGGTACGAATGTAGTCCTGGCGGAGCACCTCGAGCATGGTTGAACGCGTGAAGCGCATCACGCTGCCGGCAAGCCCAGCTCCCAGGAGCATGGAGGGGACGATGAGCATGCGAATGTTGCCGATCGGGTCATCGGTGAGGTGGATATAGCCCTTCGGCGGCACACCCCAGATGAAGTAGCGGCTGGCGAAGGTGATCAGCATCAGGGCGATGGCGAAGCCCGGGGCGGCGAGCAGGCCGATGGCGAAGCTGCGCCCGACATAGTCCCACGCCGTATCTTGCCTCATCGCCGAGATCAGCCCGATTGGGATCGCGATCAGCATTGAGAAGAAGATCGCCATGATTCCCAGTTCGAAAGTGATCGGCAGCCGGTTCTTCAACTCGCTACTGACTGTGCGGTTGCTGAGGATGGACTTCCCCAGGTCGAAGCGGACGACCTCCCCAAGCCAGGTGACGTACTGCTTGGGAATGTTGTCATCCAGGCCGTACTCCTTCAGGAGCGCGTCCCGCGAGGTTTTGTCGCTGCTGCCGAAGTCGCCCGAAATGACGGAGATCACGTCCCCTGGCACAAGCCGGACGATCGTGAAGACGACAAGACTGACGCCGAGAAGCGTGGGGATGACAAGCAGGAGACGGCGAATGATGTAGCGCTGCATGCGGCAGTGGCCTCCCTCGTAGAGATAAAAATGGGCGGGGATCGGTTTGGAGTAAACCGGTCCCCGCCCCTGGGAGTGGCGAGAGGTTAGGCCTTGTCGCTCCAGCGGAACGGGAGTTCCTCGGTTGGAGCTCCGTACGGAATGGTCTGGTAAAGCACGTTCTTGATCCACGGCTGGTGCCCTTCCCAGCCAGTAGCCGCGCCGGCCTGGCTCGGCACGTAGTACATCTTCTCTGCGTTCTTGCGCTGAATGTCCCAGAAGAGGGCCTTGCGCTTCTCCTCGGTTGGGGCAGCCTGCTGATCGGTGGCCAGCTTGGTGAGCTCGGCATCCTTGATCTTCCCGTGGTTTAACGGGTTGTCCGTGAAATGGCGCAACGGATATGAACCACCCTCCGGGAACGGAGTCTCGTAGCCGAAGGCGATACCCGTGAAGTTCCCTGCGAAGGTCTGCGTGATGTACTTCGCGCTGTAGTCCTGGACTTCCACGTTAGCCTTGATGCCGATGCCCGCTAGGTAACCGATCTGGGCCTCGGCGATGTTGTCGAACGGCGTCCCGTAGCGGTTTTGGACGTACTGGTACTTGATTTCGAAGCCAGCGCCCTTGCCGGCCGCTTCCATCAATTTCTTCGCTTCAGCGAGGTTGTACTTGAAGTACTTGGCGGTATCGCCGATATCCTTGCCCTGCGGGTCCAGCCAGAAGCGGGTGAAGCCAGCGGGGATAAGGTTGTTCCAGCCCGTCTTCACGTCGAGCCCGGCGGCCTTCAGCTTCTTTGTGTTATAGCCAAGATCCGTGAGCGCGTCGCGGTCGATGCACATCGAAATCGCCTGGCGCACCCGCGGGTCGGCGACTGGCGAGGCCGGGTCGGCATCGAAGTAGAAGAAGCTCAGCAGGCGAGGAAGCTCGCCGTAAAGCTGCACGTTCTTCACCTGGTCGCGGGTGCTGACGAGGTCTTCGGCGTTGAGGTCTGTAACGTCCAGGTTGCCGGCCAGGAATTGGGCTTTGCGGTTGGCGTACTCCGGGATGATCGAAACATCGACGCCATCCATCAACGGGTAGCCCTTTTCGTACCAGTCCGGGTTCTTCTTGTAGACGAGCTTTTCGCTGGGTTTGTAGGAATCAAACACCCACGGCCCGGAGCCGATCATTAGCTTCGCCGGATCGAACTTGCCGTCCGCCTCAGTCGGCATGATCTGGAGCAGGTTGGTATCCGCGAGTATGTCCAGGAAGGCGGCGTTCGGGGCCTTCAACGTGAAGACCACCGTCGCGGCGTCCGGATACTCTACTTTATCGACGAAGGTTAGCTGCGTTGCGTTCGTGTTGGTCGCGGCGGTTGCTCGGCCCCAGGAGAACTTCACATCGTCGCTGGTGATTGCGCGCCCGTTGACCGGAGCCACATTGTGGAATTTGACGCCGGGGCGGAGCTTGATCGTGTACTTCAGCCCGTCTGCGCTCGCTTCAGAACTGGCGGCAAGGTCCGGCGTCGGAAGAACGCTGGCCGCCGCGACCTTCGGGTCTGTCTTGTACTTGTACAGACGCGAATAGCTGAAAATCGTCGTGCCCTTGGTGAGGAAGCTGAGGTTGCCGTAGGGATCGATGGACGGCGGATCGCCGGTAGCGTAGGTCTTGTAGACGCCGCCGCGCTTGACGCCGGCCAGCGGGTCGGCCGCGGTTGGCGAAGCGGAAGCGCCGCTCGCCGGAGTGGCCGTGGCGAGCGTGTTTGCGCCGCCGCCCTTATCGTCATCATCATCGCCGCAGCCGACGAGCGCGAGGCCCGCGGCGCCAACGCCAGCAGCACCCGCCGTGCCAAGGAAACGGCGGCGGCTGGTGCGCCCCTGCCAGTACTTGTCCCAATAATCTACCATAAATTCCCCCTCAGGTTGTTGTGAGCGTGATCCTGACGACTATACGTCTGACGCGGCCGATAGGATTGCTCTATGCCCGGTATGCACGGGCATAGCGTTCCTCGACTGTTTACCTGTGATCCGGGGGGGTGTCAACTTTTCGAGGCCCGCGCACGTACGAAACAGTTGGCACTTAACCGCGAGATCCGCGATTCACGATTTGCAAATAGCGTTTCCGAGACGGGCGGTGAGCCAGGAGGGCCGGGACGGGCCTGCTCCGGCGGCGCGCTCTTCCTGGCCGGCGCGGGCGCTCCTTACAGTCGCGCTACCGAAACGTGTCGTCGCTGAGCATGCGGACGAAGGCCTCACCGCGCCGAATCGTGAACTGCTGGAACTTGCGTGGAACAATTCGAGACCGCGCGGCGTTTGGGGGTGTAAGGGCTTTCACCCTCAAGGAGAATCAGATGCGTTCGCCATTCTTCGCACTCGCCGCCTTCGCGGTCATCATCGGGGCTTCACTGTTCGCCAGCACCAGTTCGGCTGACGCCTGCGCCGGGCTTATTGGCTCGAATGGGGCGGTCAATTTGGGCCGTACCACTACGCTCGCTGCCTACCATGACGGCAACGAGCACTACGTCACGTCGTTTGAGTTCCAGGGCACTGGAGGCGGCGAGTTCGGCACACTTATACCGCTGCCGGGCGTCCCGTCGAACGTGGAGAAGGGCGGCGCCTGGACGCTGCAGCGTCTGGTGCGCGAGACAACGCCGATCCCGCCGGCCACCGGCCGTGTGTTGAGCGCCGCCGCAAGCGCCGATAAAGCGGAGGTACTGATCGAGAAGAAGATCGACGCGCTGAATATCACGGTGCTCAAGGGCGGCGGGCCGGATGTGGCGGCCTGGGCCCAGGAGCACGGCTTCCGCCTCTCGCCGGACGCCCCCGAGATGCTGGACTTCTACGCCGAGCGCAGCCCGATCTTCCTCGCCGCCGTTTTCGATGGCAGCGCGGCACAGGAGCGCGGTCAGAAAGCGGGCGATGGCACGCCGGTACACCTCACCATCCCCACCGACAACCCGTGGGTGCCGCGGCGTATACTCGGCAGTCTATCCGTCAGCCGGGTGAAGTGTGGCTGTAAATCGTCGGCAGCCCGGTTGCCGAGAACGAGGATGCGCAGCGGCATGCACGGGT
>JBBQGT010000187.1:0-3962 GCA_038323265.1 Tepidiformales bacterium | reverse complement strand
ATCGCTGGTCGATGAACTACCAGCCGTCGCATTCGAGGCTCACGTTCGAAGTGGAATCGGCAGACGTCGTCGTGCCGGCCCCAGGGCCGTTCAGACGCCCTCGCCGAAGGCACGAGTAAGACGCCGCTCAGCCCCTGGGCGCTACCTCTTCAGTTCCGGCACCACCACCACTTCGTTCGCGGGGCAGCCGCACCAGCGGCAGTTGCCGTCCGTCTCGCGGTCTGTATGCAGCACCTGCACTTCGACCGCTTCGCCACTGGCGATTCGCCCGGCTGCTTGTTCGGCTCTGACCCAATCGGCCAGCCCAAACAGGTCGAAGGTGACCACGGGGTTGCAGGAGAACGTCGCGGAGGTCATGCGTTAGAGCGTCCCTATCGCTACGCCTTTAGCGGCGAAATCAAGCCCGCCTGGCGGAGGACGCCGAGGATGCGGTCTCGCGCGATGACGCCGATCACGCGGCCGTTTTCGACCACCGGCATATGCAGCAGATCCTCGGTCTCCATTTCGAGCAGGACTTCGGAGACGAGCTTTTCGCGGGCGATGGCGTGCAGCTTGCCGCTCGGGATCATCGCCTCTGTGGCTGTCGTGGAATCCCAGAGGCCTTCGGGGATGGCGCGCATCTGGTAGCCGCTGAGGATGCCGGCCAGCTTGCCTTCGTTCTCCACGAAATAGGTGACGCGCGGGTTGATTTCGAGCACCCCGCGGGCCAGAGAAGCGACGCTCATCGCCCCTTCAACGACTGGCGGGTCGGCGAGCATGAGGTCCCCGGCCTTGTACTTTTCGAGCGCTCGCACGAGCTTGTTCTGGGTGAGGCTGGCGCGCGCGGCGTTCTCGAGGAAGAGGCCGATGAGGATCAGCCAGGCGCCGCCCACCGGGTTATCGGCGAGGATGACGTTGACGCCCATCGCTCCGACGAAGCCCACGCCCATCATCACCCAGGCGAAGCCCCGCCCGCTCCAGGCGGCGATGCTCGTCGCGCGGTTGTAGTTTTTGGTGATTAACCAGACGAGCGAGCGGAAGACGCGTCCGCCGTCCATCGGGAAGGCCGGCAAGAGGTTGAAAACGCCGAGGACGACGTTCATCCAGCCGAGCCAGATGAGCACGTAGTCGATGGGCCGCGAATCGTTAGCTCCGAGGAGGAACCAGACGCCCATGAAGGCTCCGCCAAGCACGAGGCTGGTCAGCGGGCCGGCGATCGCCATCAGCAGCTCGTTCATCGGTCGCGCCGCTTCGCGCGTTATCTGCGCCACCCCGCCGAAGACGAAGAGAGTGATGCTGCGTACCGGGATCTTGTACGCCTTGGCGACCACGCTGTGGGCCAACTCGTGGAGGATGATGGAGGCGAAGAAGAGCAGCACACTGACGCCCGCCATCAGCACGTGGGTGGACGCACCGCCCTCGGCGTAGAGGTCTGGGTAGACCTGCGTAGCGAGCAAGAACGTGGTGATGCCGAAGAGCAAGAACCAGCTTGGATTGACGAGGATCGGGATGCCGAGCAGCGATCCGAGGCGGATGTTTTTCATGTCTGTATGTAGTCTACATCCCGCCGGGAGGCGGCTGTGGTTAAGAGGCTCACGGGAGACGGAGAGACGGGGAGAGCAGGCGGCCTTAGGCTCGGTGCGAGATGCTGCCGTTCCGGATCATTGTTGGCTCCGTCACCGTTCTGTTCGTGCTAGCGGGCCTGTTGGTCTACTTCTTTGTGCGCGAAGACCCGCCCGCGACGGGACTCGCGGGCTTCCACCGCCCTCGCACGGTGCATCTCGCGCCTCCGGCGGATGGCCGGGTGATCGTCACCGACCTCGGCACGGGAAGCGACGATGGCCGTGTGGTGGCCGTCGACCTGGACTCCGGCAAGCAGACTGTATTGCTCGACCACCTGCCTTCGACGAAGAACAGCGGCCAGCGTTACGCCGACCTCGCTGGACCCTCGGGTGCGGCGATGGCTCGGGACGGCACGGTCTGCGCGGTCATCGGCGATGCGAACAAGCCGGGCCGCGGCTTCGACACCCTGCGCTGCTCGAACGGCCTGACCGCCGATTTCAAGGCATTCGAAGCGGCCAACAACCCCGACGGCCGCGAAATCGCCAGCAACCCGTACGACATCGTCTCGGACGGCCAGACTGGCTGGTACGTCAGCGATGCCGCCGCGAACGTCGTGCTGCACGTGGATGAACACGGGACGATCGAAGTGGCGGCGCTATTTGCCAGCTTCTGTTGTCTTGCCAACCAGGGCGCGGATCCCGTGCCCACGGGGCTGTCGATTTCGATCAGTGGGCGCGGGGACCGGTTTGTTGGGGTGGCACTCTTTGGCGGCGCGGTGGGCCAGGTTCGCCTTACAGCTAATGAGCCGGGGCTGCTCTTTGCGAGCCTGCCCAAAGCGATTGCAGTCGCGGATAACGGAAAGGATTCGTTCTTCCTGACGTACGAGGACGCCGCCGGGACGCCGAACTCAGGCGCAATCACCGCTACTACGTTCCGCCTGGTAGCCACCGGACTGGATCACCCGACAGGCATGGCCATGTTGCCAGACGGCCGCTTCGTGGTGGCTGAAGAAGCGCGCGGGCGGGTGCGCGTCGTCACCCCTTCGAAGTAGGGGTCGAAGCAACAACGACCCGCCATCCCTGCTGCGGTCGAGACAGAGCCGCGAGCGTCAGCGAGTAGTGCGATGCCGGCGCTTCCCGCCCTCATCCTCCAACCCCTTCTCCCGACTTCGCGGGAGAAGGGGAGTCATGCTGGGCTAAGCTCGCCCTTCGATGTTGCTTTTGGAACACTCGCGTTCCCTTTCCTGCGGTGTTGGGAGAGGGCTAGGGTGAGGACCATGCACGGTGGCGGCCATGGCGGCGGGGACAGGAGTCTGACTTCGAACGCCCTGAGTATCGTGAGCCGCGGCTGCAATACGAAAGCCCCTTCGCGGGGTAACGGAAGGGGCTTTCGTCTGAATCGTGGCCCGCTGCGGGCGCGAGACCGTGATTTCGCCTTAGCGGATGCCCGCGAACGAGTAATCGGTGAACGTCCAACCCGCCGCGCCGCGCGTCCAGAGACGCACCCACGCTGGTGAGGCAGGGCTCAGCGAACGCAACGTGACCGCATTGTTCAGGCCTTGCGATTGACCATAGAGGTTGTTCGCGCCCTGCGTGGTACCCACGTAGAGGAAGTACTCCTGGGCACCGCTGGCCGCGGTCCAACTGAACGACGGGTTGGTAGCCGGGATGAATCCCCCGACCGCTGGGCTAACTAACGTAGCGGTGGCTGCTTGCGTCGGTGGCGGGGACGAGGCGAAGGTAGCTGCACGGTAGGTGTAGTCGTTGAACGCCCATCCCGCGGCCGACCGCGTCCATAACCGGACGTAGATCGTGCTGCCATTCGTGGGAAGGTTGGCTATCGCACGGCTGAGGCCAAGTCCCTGTGAAGCGCCGTAGAGGTTGTTCGCACCGGCCGATGTGCCGGCGTAGAAGAAGTATTCGAGCGCGCTGTTGCCTGCTGCCCAGCTGAACGTGGCCGAGGAGCCGGCCAGCGTACTACCGTTGACGGGGCTGGTGATGGTGGCGTTGGTGGGCGCCGCCGGCGGCGTGCTGGTGGCCTCGCCGCCGCTGGTGCCATCGTTCACGGTGCCAAAGTCTGTGCCCCAGTACCAGCCGTACGTCGAAGATGCGCTGTAGTAGCGCGCGATGCCGATCTGCTGGTAGTAGCTGGTGAGCATGTTGGCGTTGTGCCCGGAAGACGCCTTCCAGGCGTCAAACGCTTCCTGTGCGGTGTCTCGTACTGTGCCGGCGGCAAGATTTTCGCCCGCCCCGACCGGGTAGCCGCAATCAATCGAGCGGGTAGAAGGGGCGCGGCCCAGTGAATCCGTGTGCGCGAAATAGTTGTTGGTGGCGAGGTCAACCACCATCCAGCTAGCGGCGCGGTTGAGGTTCGTGGAGATCGTGAGCGCGCCCAGCCCGTTCTGCGCGCGATAGTCGTTT
>JBBQGT010000186.1:0-4021 GCA_038323265.1 Tepidiformales bacterium | reverse complement strand
AGAGGAGGGTCTTGCTCGCCCAGGCCGGACCTGATCCTCGTCCACATCGCGGTTCGCTGGACTGGCGTCAGGGGCCCCGGCCGCGCTGCCAAAAGGAACTTCACGACCGACCGCGACGAAGCGAGGTGCCGACGTTTGGTTGCCATGGGGCCTAATACCGTCCTGCTTCGTGAACGATGCCGTGCCAACACGGATTTACCGGCCGCCTTAGGAAATCAGCCGTGTGGCGTTCGCCGTGTGGGTGAGGTCGCTTGGCGGAGGTACAGAGCCGCCTCCCATGTAGCCATCCGGCGGTATGGTGGTCGATGTGGAGAGGACGGTACCACGCATTCGCTCACCAAATACGCAGACGGGACGTGAGGTTGTCGGCGGCCGTTAGACCATCAATCGCGGCCCGAATCGAGGCTGAAACCGTCACGGGATCGACTTTCGACCCTCTCCCTCAAGTACCCCACCGCCTCCATCATCACCCGGCAATCTACCTCATTGTAGGCAGATACCTCCGCCATCAGGTCGATATTCGATAGGCACACACCCTCCATCCGGGCAGCATCGGCACACCACCATGCAGCAACCATTGCACCAAGTCCGTCAGTCACTCCGTCGGGCCATTCCGTTTCGATGAGACCGTGCGCCTTGAGAGATCGAGCGACCGTCTTCAGGCCGAAGCCCATCGGTCCGCGCACGGCCACCGGCTCCTTCTTCATCACCCGGTTGAGAAAGTCGAACCAGTTCGGCTCGGCCCATGCGGCTTCCCTCAAGGGGTTGCGGGTGCGGGCGGACTTCAGCGCTCCGCTCAAACTGCTCGTCTCTGCAGGGGACCAATGAAACACCAGCGGCCGCTCAACGTCAGGAGCCACCTTCCTTCGTACCGATTCCATGTGGGCGAGCCAAAGTTCGATGATGTCGGCCTCGCAGGCCATCTCGAGGCGGTCGGCGGTGAAGCAGGAGAACTTCCACTGGCCGGCCTCTAAGTGCCCACATCCAATCATGAAGATGAGCGGCTGACCATTCTGCTCAGGGATCAAGGTGAAATCGTCGTCGAGGTTGCTGACCGTCTCGAAGTCGACGTAGAACTCGATGCCGCGCGGTTCGCCCCATACATGCGCTTCGGTAGTAATGATCGGCGGGGATACAGCTGGACCATTTGGATCCCTGTTGATAGCCAGCATCCTGTCCAGCACTGGTGCGTACGCGCCGTTCACACCGGCGACCGCAGCGGTGAAACGAGGGTCAGTCCAGCGGGTCAGACCAGCTGCTCTGGCTTGCTCGCGGCCGGGTAGTCCAACCTGCCAAGCAAGGGTGACATCGGCGAGTTCGTGGGCGGTGCGGGAAACGGTCTTTCTCCAGGGGAAGCACTGGTCGTTCGAAAGGTTTGGTCGAAGCTTTTCCGCTCCGGGTCTCATCAGTGGGTCCCATGCGCATCCCTCTGTTCGCACCTTCCGGACCCAATCCACCGCCTCGCTGGCAATGGTCTCCAACAGCCGGCCATGGACGACGTGGTTGTGGGGCACGGAGGCGAGGCGGTCCATGCAGCTCGTACTGCCGCTGTCGTTCGTCCCTTTCGCCCAGCCTCGCCCGAGGAGGTACGAGGTCGTTGGCAGATATCCCTGGATGCGCCCCAGTGCTTCGCTATAAATAAAGGTCTGGACCATGTACTCAAGGTGTTCACTGGCGGCGTGCCAGTGCTTGTCGAGTTTCAGCCCGGTGAACTTGGCATCGACGACTCGATAGTGCCAACTGGTGGCACCAAGTCCCGGCGCTCCGACCAGGGTCTCAGCCGCACTGAATATCGGTCTCGATAACGACACTGGTTGTCGAGAGACGACTCAAAATTCGCGCAGCATCTGGGTTGAGCGGACTGATCATTCAGGACGAACTGCTCCATCGGTTGCTCCTGGGCCCGTCCTTATGGTTAATACCGCCAGATGGGCTTAACGCGGTGCACATCGAAAGCGACACGGCCCTTCTTCTCAGTGGGCATGATTAGTACCCGGTCCAACACAGCCGCGATGACCGCCCGTCGCCAATCAAATGAACCCTTCTCCCAGGCAGCCCTGAGCGTCGCCCCAGCACCAATAAAGGAACCAATCGCCCCGCGCGCCTCGCGCCGTGCCAGCTTCTGACGATTCCCTTCGAGCCTCTTTGTGAGGGCACCGCGGGCAGTGAAAAACTCCGCGCGACTCACCAACTGCTCGACGTAGAAGTCATTTGCCAACGCTTCGAGCGACTGTTCATCCTGGCGAACGGCGAGGAGCACATCGTCTTCTTCTTCTCCCCTGGCAGTGAGGGACGCGGCCAGGGTCTGGTCATCGACCGCTACCACGATCATCTCCAGCACGAGGTCATCGACCGGCTTGGCCAGGGTCGAGATCTTTCCGCAGTGCGGGTAACCAGGGTCTCGCCGGCACACATAGCGGGGCGCCTCGTCCGCCCGTTTGCTCCCCTTCATCCGCTCGCCGCAGAGCCCGCAGCGCACGATGCCGGCCAACAGATACTTGCGCGCCGTACCAGTTGCTTGCCTCCCGCTTTGGCGAGGGAAAAGCGCCCGCAGGCGGGTTGTTTCCTCGGGCGAGACGATCGCTGGCCAAGTGCCGGGCATGAGCTTCCCTTGATACTCACGCTGGGCAGAGATCGTGGCCCCTGTCATAAGGGCTTTGAATGTCTGAGTTCGCCAGGCATTGCCGAGCGTTGTCTTAATCCCGCGTCGTTCCCAGTCGGTGCACACCCCGGCCAGGCTGCGGCCTGCGAAGAGGCTCTGTACCGCCTCGCGGACGAGGCCCGCCTCCTCTGGCACGATCGCGGTGTACCTCTTCTCATAACCGAAGCAGCGGATGCCGCTGGTAGGTGGCATCCCGCTCTCCCGGTTTTCGAGCGCTTTGCGTCGCAGCCGAGTGCTGGCGTTCGCACTCTCCATCCTGGCCTGAGCAACCAACAATTCCGCCACGAACTGGCCGTGGGGCTCACGGGTGTCGATGGGCTCGGTAACTGAAGCGATGAAACCGTGGCCTGGCTCGAGCGCCTCCATAACCTTGACCAGGTCTCGCTGCTGACGGCTCAAGCGGTCCAATTTCCAGACGACGATGCCGTCGAGCTCACCGTTGCGGACAGAGGCGAGCATCTGCTCGAATTGCGGTCGCTTCGCCCGGGGCTTAAAGGCCGATGTATCGATGTCCTCGAAGACGCCCACCACCTCCCAACCCTTGCGTTCCGCGAAAACCTGGCAGTCTTCAGTCTGGCGGCGGGTGGCGGTTTGAGTACCATCAGGGTCGTCGGAGATGCGTGCGTAGATGCCGATGCGAGTGGATTCCGCGGAAGGCTTGGAAGTGGCCATCAACGAATGGTGTCATACTAAACGCTTATGCGGAGAAGGGTGGGGGATGCAGGCCGCGCGGCCGTCCACGCTCGGTTGTCTGGGCAGTTCCTTTGTCGAGCGCACGCGTCTCACTCCCAGACCATCTCCCCCTCCAACAGGCCCATCACCACATCGTCCATGTACCTTCCATATTTATAGACCGACTCGCGCAGCAGCCCCTCTTCCTTAAAGCCCACCTTCTGGTACGAGCGCCGCGCACGGGCGTTATCGGCGAAGACGTGCAACTCGATGCGGTGCAGGTTCATCATTTCGAATCCGAAGCGGCAGAGGGTGCGCATCGCGTCTGTGCCGTAGCCGCCGTCCCAGCGCGTCTTGTCGCCGATCGTGATCGCCACTTCGCCGCTGCGGCATTCGGGGCGTTCGGCGCCGATCCACACCTCACCAATGAGCTTGCCATCCTCCAGCGCTTCGACGGCGAAGGTCGACGAACTGTACTTGAGCGTCGAGGCGTCCTCGCCGGAGCGCCGGATCTGGGCGTGGGAGCGCGGATAGCGGGTGCCGTGATACTCCTGCACGACCGGGTCGTTGACCCAGGCGAACACGGCCTCGTTGTCTTCCGGTTCGAACGCGCGCAGGCGGACGAGCTTGCCCTCTAGTGAATTCATAACTGCTCCCTCCCAGCGCATCAGCCTACACCCCCGGCGA
>JBBQGT010000185.1:0-4037 GCA_038323265.1 Tepidiformales bacterium | reverse complement strand
TCACCGAGTGCGGCTCGCAGAACGTTGGCCGGCGAGGGAATCAATGAAGGGCCGCGGCTCAGGCGACGCACTCGCTCGATCGCCGTCCTGCGTCCGTCTCTTCCATGCGTCATGATAGGTGTGGCTGGCGCTCGCTCCGCGTTCGGGTGGGCTGTAGTCTATACTCGGCTCGACCACAGCGGCGCCGTCGGGCACTTTGCTCGAGCGAAGGGGCCATTTGCGCTGGCCGCGGTTGAGAAAGGGAACGTCGATGTTGCTTCTACTTGCTGTCCTCTTGCTGCTTCTGCTCGTCTTCGGGGGCGGGGCATACCTTCTGACCAGCAACCTGTTACTCGTGATCATTGTGGTCCTGGTGGTGCTCGCGATAGCTGGCTACGGCGGACGTGGCCGCTGGCGCTGACACGCTTCCAATGACTTAGCGGTCCCAATCGCCCACGCAGCCACGCTAATCGCGAGGAGGCGCAATCGGTCGAGATAGTGCCCCCTCCGCCATAGACGCCACGCGTTCAGGACGAAGCCCAATCGCCAACTCGTTGACTCCCTTCTCCGCGGATGCGCTCTCCTACTCGCCAGCCGACGGCGTGGTCCCCGCAACTGCCGTACCCCGCCTTCCCAAAGATGGGCGAGACCATACAAGCACGCGTGGCCTGGCATCGGAGTTCGCGTCGAACTCGGCCGTTGCAGTATCAGGCGCCCCGTGGGAACTTTCGCCCGCGCCTCGACGTTGTATTGGCAGCAGAGCTCGTACGCCGGCTGAAACCGGGGGCGTTACAGGAGACGCACGATGAACTGGCGAAGGACAATGTCTACGATTGCCGCTGCCGCGGTCGTGGCCGTCGCGGTCTTCGCCGGCGGCGCCGGAGTGCTTGCCTCGCCTTCGCAGGCGCCGGCTCCAACACTCACGGTCACGCAGGCGGACAGCGGCCGAACGCTGGGGCTCCATGTTGGCGACAGTTTCCTTCTGAAGCTCGGAGAGGACTTCAACTGGACGCCAACGGTTGCCGACCAATCGATCGTGCAACGCGTGCCGGGAGTGCTTGTCGTCCCCGGAGCCCAGGGGATTTACGAAGCCGAGCGGCTTGGCGAGACCGATCTCACCGCCGTCGGGACGCTGAACTGCCCGCCAGGGCAACCCTGCCCACAGCTCGCAATTCTCTTCCGCGTTCACCTCGTCGTGCATGGAGACTTCCAGCCCAGGCTTGTCGTGCCTGGGTTGGCGGCGGATGGCGCCGAGAGCCCTAGTTTCGCGTTAAACGGCACCGTCCTTGCTGGCCCGACCTGCCCCGTCGAACGCATCCCGCCCGACCCGCGCTGCGCAGACCGGCCAGTAAGCGGAGCGAAGATCATCGTCGTCAACGAAGCGGGAGCACGCGTCGCTGATGTCGTGAGTGATGCAGATGGCAGATTCTCAATGGCGCTCTCTCCAGGAACGTACACTGTGAAGCCGCAACCGGTACCAGGACTCCTGGGCACGGCTCCACCGCAAGCCATCCAGCTCACAGACACCCAAATCGAGGTGACGGTGCGCTACGACACCGGCATTCGCTGATCTCGGGGAGAGCCTGGGTGAGGTGGGAGCACATTCGCGAGGAGTGCCCGGAGGTCAGCAGCGCCAACAAGGGATGCGCGTGGATGCGGCCCGAGGAGCCGGCCCAAGTAGTTGGCGTATCGTTTCGTGTGTCGCCACGTTCGGGTGGCCTCGATTCCCGTAGACTCGCGCGTTGTGGACGAACACCCTCGAGATTGCCCCTCACGGCACCAACCCCCTGTTCGCTTTCGGTTCCAGACACGCGATGGAGCAGTGCGGAAGTGCCTTCGCCACGGGATCGCGCACCGTCCCCTGCTGAAGACGGCCTTGCTGACAGCCGCGGTGGTTGGCACTGTGCTGACTGCCATCAACCAGGGTAACGTCCTTGCCGCGGGTGAATTTCCAGCAGTCCTCTACTGGAAGATCCCACTCACATACTCCGTGCCGTACTGCGTGGCGACGTTTTCGGCCCTTCGGATCTCCTGGGTGGGCGCTGGGGGTTAGTTCGCCTCCGTCGCTCCAGGGAGGCTCAGATAATTCGATCCGGACAGCGGTAGCCAAGCGGGGTGAGGAAAGCTAGGATTGCGTCCGCGCCCACGAGCCTTAAAAGACCATGGACGACGTGGACGGCCAGGGGAAACGAATGTCAGCAGCGCCAACTATTTCATCGCTCGCGGAACTCAGGACCATGGTCTCCGGTGGGGTACTGGAGCCCGGAGATGTCGGCTTCGACGAAGCGCGACGGGTCCATAACGGGTTTATCGATTGCCAGCCAGCGGCGATTGTGCCCTGTCACACCATCGCCGACGTGATCGACGCCGTGAACTACGGCCGCGATTCGGGGATAACTCTGACGATCCGCGGCGGCGGTCACAACGTGGCGGGGCGAGCAGTCTGCGACGGCGGCCTGATGATCGACCTGTCTCCCATGAAGGGCATCTTCGTAGACCCGGTGAACCGCACCGCCCGAGCGCAGGGGGGAGTGACTTGGGCGGAGTTCAATCGTGCGACCCAGGTCTACGGCCTGGCAACGACCGGTGGAGTCATCTCTTCCACCGGTGTAGCTGGTCTGACACTCGGAGGCGGTCTCGGCCATCTGATGGGCAAATACGGGCTGGCGATCGACAACCTGCGCTCGGCCGAAGTTGTGCTGGCAACGGGCGAAGCGGTCCGGGCAAGCGCGACCGATAACCCCGACCTGTACTGGGCGCTTCGTGGCGGTGGCGGCAACTTTGGTGTCGTCACGACGTTCGAATTCGACGTTCACCAGGTTGGTCCGATGGTCCACGGCGGGGTTATCGCCTTTCCATTCGAACGGGCTGGCGAGATGCTCAGATTCTTTCGTGAACTCACGTCAACACTGCCAGACGAGGTTGTGATGTTCGGTGGGTTGTTGCATGCGCCGGACGGTTCTGGCGCAAAAGTCTCCGCGATCGTCTGCAGCCACTTTGGAACGGCGGAACAGGCAGAGGCCGACTTCGCTCAGATGCGGGCATTTGGCGCACCGGTGATGGATGCACTCGGACCGATCCCCTACACGGCGCTCAACGCCATGCTCGACGGCGGATTCCCAAAAGGCGCGCGGAACTACTGGAAGTCCAGCTTCCTAGCAGAACTGAGCGACGGCGTCATGAACGTGATGATCGAACAGTTTTCCAACTGTCCGTCGCCGATGAGCGGCATGCTCCTCGAACACTTCCATGGTGCCGTAAGCCGAGTGCCGGTGGAAGCCACAGCGTTTCCCCACCGATCGCCTGGCTTCAACCTGCTGGTTGCGTCCGAGTGGGTTGACCCCGGCGAAGACGGCGCACAGATCGCATGGGCAAGGGAAACTTACGACGCTCTTAAGCCGTTCATGGCTTCTGGCGGATACGTAAATTACCTGGCTGACGATGAACCCGAGGACCGCGTGGCCTCCGCGTACGGTGTAAACCATGAACGACTGCGGCAGGTCAAGCGGCAGTTTGATCCCGACAACCTCTTCAGGATCAACCAAAACATCCTCCCTGCCTGATGTCCTCGCCGGTTTCGAGCCCTCCTACGGAGCGGCCGGCAAGATTTCGAACCCAGATCCCGAACACTATTTGGTCATCGTGCGGCAAGACATCGTCAGAGGGTCGGAGGTCCAACTCCTTTGCGATCTGGGTCGTGCCATTATCCGTCGTGCGGTAGGGGCCGTACCCCCGACTTGTAATTCGCAAAGTGTGGTACCGGGGAGGGGATTCGAACCCCTATGCCTTGCGGCCGCGGAGTTTAAGTCCGCTGCGTATGCCATTCCGCCACCCCGGCGCTAGATTCGCTTTAGATCATAACGGCGGTCGGTCGGCGCCGTTTGAAAGCCCAAATGAAAGCCACCAGCTTTTAGACTGCCCCTTTGAGCGCCCGATCCATGCGTTTTGCAG
Organism: Tepidiformales bacterium; assembly: GCA_038323265.1. Taxonomy (GTDB): domain Bacteria; phylum Chloroflexota; class Dehalococcoidia; order Tepidiformales; family Tepidiformaceae; genus PNKC01. The sequence goes on along the minus strand of JBBQGT010000185.1, from coordinate 107 downwards.
CGTCCTTCTGTAGCTCTGGGAGCAAGTGTCCATGAACATCGGCAGTGACGGAGATGGTGGCATGACCGAGCGATTCCTGCACGACTTTCATCGGGACGCCCTGAGCG
>JBBQGT010000184.1:0-4049 GCA_038323265.1 Tepidiformales bacterium | reverse complement strand
CGGCGAGCGTGTCATGTAGAGCGAGCCGATTGTCCGCCCGCCCGCCCGGATCGGCACGCCGAGGAAAGCGTCCATATCCGGATGTGCGGCGGGCCAGCCAGAAGACGCCGGGTGCTCGCGCAGCCGCTCCGCGCGAATTGGTGTGGCGTGGCGGGCAAGTTCACCCAGAAGTCCCTTGCCAGACGGCGGGCGACCAAGCTTGCGGGCTTGCTCTTCACTCATCCCCGTGTAAATAAAGCGCGTCAACTTACCGTCATCGTCGAAGGTAGATATTGCGGCATAGTCGGCGTCTGTCACTGCTTGCGCGCGGGCAGCCAGGCCCTGGAGGATTTCGCCCAGGTCTGCAGCGTTCACCAGCAGCTCGGTAGTCGTGGCCATCTCGGCTAGTCGCCGGGCGATGCCCGCTTCCTCAATGTCACTGTTCCTCACAGGCGCATGGTAACTCACTTCTGAGCACCGCCGCCGACTGTCCCCTAAACGGGCGATCGGCCCTTCGATCGTCGCCCTTTGCCCGTCGGCTCAACGGCCGTCCAGGCGCATCGTGGACTGTAATGGCAGAGATCGACATCCAATTGCTCGTTCGTGACCCATCGGTCAACGCCGCACTGGCGAGTCGCATCGCGCGTGCGCCGGGGTTCTTGGCGCAGGTGCGCGATGCGGGGTTCGCTCCTCTGCCCGGGAGCATCATCCTCACCACGCCGAGCGACTGCTCGCCTGTGTACTGTGCGGAGCTCGTGAGGGATGGGGTGCGCGTGGTCCTCCTCGCCCCGGTGCCGCGCGAATCGGACCGCGCCGCATACGCCCTCGCCGGTGGCCACTTCATCCCAATGCAGGTAGACACGCACGAACTGTTCGCTGCCCTGCGTGAAGCAGCGGGAGACCCGGTCTCCCCAGTCGCGGAATAGGGCCGTTAGGACCCCTCTTCCGAAGCACGTTCGGTTTCGCTATCCTACTCAGCATCCTGCGACCGGATGTCCACGATGACCGACGAGCCAACCACGCCTGCCATCCCCACTGGCCTCGCCCTTTCCCCGCGCAACCCCGAGTACCAGAAGGACCCGTTTACGCTCCTCGATGAGGTGCGCGAGGCTGGCCGCATCCAACACGACCCGGTCCTTGGCCGCTACATCGTCTCCCGGTTCGACGATGTGCACGCCATCCTTAACGATCGCGACCTGGGCGTGGACCCGCGCAAAGCCGCCGACAACACCTTCAACAAGATGTTCCGCAATCAGACCGATGATCGCGAGCCGAGCATGCTCTTCCTCGATCCGCCGGACCACACACGCCTCCGTGCCCTCGTGACGAAGGCCTTCACGCCGCGCGCCATCGAGAAGATGCGCCCTCGCATAGAAGAGATCGCCAACGAACTGATCGACGCCGTCGGCGACGCTCCCTCGTTCGACCTGATGACCGCCTTCTGCCAGCCGTACCCCACGATCGTCATCGCTGAAATGCTCGGCGTCGACCCTGGGGACCAGGCGGACTTCAAGCGTTGGACCGACGATGGGGTGGCAGCAGGCTTCGACCCGTTCGCCAGCGAAGAAACGAAACAGCGCGCAATGGTTGCCCGCGGTCAGCTGGAAGCCTACCTTGGGCGGGCCATCGCAGAACGTCGCGCCGAGCCCCGGGAGGACCTCATCACCGGCCTCCTCAACGCCGAAGAGAACGGCAGCTTCTTCAACGACAACGAAGTCGTCTCAATGATTGCCCTCCTCCTCGGGGCCGGGAACGTGACCACCACGGATCTGCTCGGCAACGGCATGAAGAATCTGCTCGAACACCCTGAGCAGGCATCCATGCTGCGCGACGACCCCCAGTTGCTCGGCAACGCCGTCGAAGAGATGCTGCGCTTCGAAGGACCGGTGACGTACTCCGGGCGCATTACTGTGGACGAACGCGAAATCGCCGGTTGCCCGATGCACGCCGGCCAATCGGTTACCGTCTCCCTCGGCGGCGCCAACTACGACCCACGCATCCACAAGGACCCACACAACTTCGACATCACGCGCGAGGACATCGACCATGTCGCCTTCGGTGGCGGCCGACGCTACTGCCTGGGCGCCCCGCTCGCGCGGTTGGAAGCGCAGATCGGCGTGCAAACGCTGCTCGCGCGCTTCCCCAACCTGCGCCTCGCCGAGCAGGAGTACACTTGGAAGACCGTCCCCGGCTTCCGCGGCCTGGAGCGGCTGGACGTGCTCACCTAGGGCGCTCGCGGGGAGAGGCGCCACTCAGGCCGTTTTCGTTTCCTCGGACGGACGTGTCGATTTTTCACGGCCCAGATACCATTGGAAGAGCACCAGTGCCGGGATCGTCAAGGCGAGAGCGGCTGCCAGTTCGACCATTGCCCCGCTATCCGTGTTCTCTGTAAACCGTTCCAGGAACGTGGTAGCGAGGATCACGATGACGACGCTCACCACCTTGATTTCGAGGTCTGCCAGCGACCGCGGGACGATCGCCCGGTGCGGCTTCACCGGCCCCACGAACAGGGCGTAGAGGCCGATCCCCACGAGGTAGAAGACCACCGCCTGTAGAGTCAGGCTTGCGATGCCGAGGAACTCGGTTTTCAGTTCGGTGGTCGAAGCGTCTCCGGCGGCCACGTCTTGGAAAGCGCCCCAGGCAGTTGTCGCCGCAAGCGCCGTAGCGAGCAGCGCAAGGCTGAGCGCCACTAGCAGCATCCCTCCGATCGGCACGAGCACGAGCACGCGATTCAGCAGCCTCATCGATCAACCTCAGCCACCACCGGCGTTTCCGTTAGGACCGGCGCCGCCGGTGCTCGGCGACGGGCAACCACCAGCGAAGCGCCGATGGCGATGCTCAGGATAGTAGCGATCACTGCCAAACTGAAAGGCGCCGGGACCTTGTAGAAATCGATGACGAGCATCTTCACCCCCACGAAAACGAGTATCGCGGCCAGTCCCGGCTTCAGGTAGGCCAGCCCGCTGAGGTAGCCGCTGAGCACGAAGTAGAGCGACCGCATCCCGAGGATGGCGAAGATGTTCGAAGTGAAGACTATGAACGGGTCATCGGTAATCGCGTAGATCGCCGGGATGGAATCGACCGCGAACACGAGGTCGGTGAATTCGATCAGAAGCAGGACGATGAACAGCGGCGTCACGTACAGCAGCCCCTGCCGTCGCACGAAGAACTTTTGTCCGTCGTAGCTCTCCGTTGTCCGGAAGATGCGCCGGGCGAGCCGCACCACCTTGTGCTTCTCCATGTCTGGCGCGTGATCCTCCTTGCGGAGGAACTGGAAGCCGGTGTAGATCAGAAACGCGCCGAACACGTAGATAAGGAAGTGCAGTGAGCCGAGCAGCACACCTGCCGCGGCGATCAGGATTGCGCGCATCACCAGCGCACCCACGATCCCCCAGAAGAGGACGCGGTGCTGAAACGCAGCGGGCACTGCAAACGTGGTGAAGATGAGCAGGATGACGAAGACGTTGTCGATGCTCAGTGTCTTTTCAAGCAGGTAGCCGGTAGTCCACTCAAGACCGGCTACCGAGCCGCGGAACGCGTAGACGCCGGCGTTAAAGACGAGAGCGAGGCCGATCCAGGCCGCACTCCAGGCGAGCGCCTCCCGCCGCTTGACCTCGTGTGCGCTCTTGTGAAAAACCCCGAGGTCCAACGCCAGCATCCCGCCGACGAAGACCAAGAACACTGCCCAGGGAAGAAGTTCCAGAATCACGAATTACTCCATGGAGAATGCGAAGCACGGAGAGGCACGGCTACCTGGCGGGCAGCCGTGCCTCCCTGGGCAGGGCGTAAAGGCGAACGCTTTGCGTTCAGGAATTCGGCTGGCTAGTCGTCCCAGTCGCTCCCGCGATCGCGGTTTCGTCGCTCGTTGCGAGAGCCGTCGTGGCCGTAGCCGTCGTTTCGCCGCCTGGGTTCGTCGTCGTCATCCTCTCCGCTGACGGTAGACATCAGGCGCTGGAAGAGCCCGCGAATGCCCTTGCGTGGCGGCTCGTCACTTGTGGCCCGGCGCTGACGCTGGTCGCCGTCGTTGTCGAACATCTCAAACAGATCCATGGCTAATCCTCCTCTGCGGT
>JBBQGT010000183.1:0-4051 GCA_038323265.1 Tepidiformales bacterium | reverse complement strand
CGCGAGGGTGAAGCGATCGTAGGCCACGTTGACCACGCCGAGCATCGGTTCGAGCGTAGTGAACGGGTAGTTGGCGATCTTCGGCTTGGCGTTCGAAACGTTAGCGAGGAGCGTGGATTTGCCGGCGTTCGGCAAGCCGATGAGGCCGACATCGGCGAGCATCCGCAGTTCGAGCCGCACATCGAGCGCCTCGCCGTCGTGGCCCTTCTGGCTGAAGCCGGGCGTTTTATTCGTGCTGGTGGCGAACCGTTTGTTGCCCCAGCCGCCGCGACCGCCATGAGCCACGAGCACTTCTTCGCCTTGCGTCGAAAGGTCCGCGATGAAATCGCCCGACTCGTCGTCGTGGATGACGGTGCCCACGGGCACATCCAGGTGGAGGTCATCGCCGTGCGCGCCGGTGCGCAGGTTTGGGCCGCCGTTGCCGCCATGGCTGGCGTGGAACTTCTTCTTCGAACGGTACTGTTCGAGTGTGTAGACGTCATCGACGGCGCGAAAGAAGATGCGCCCGCCGCGCCCGCCGTCGCCGCCATCGGGTCCCCCTTCGGGCACAAACTTGGCGCGGTGGTAGGAAACAACGCCGTTCCCCCCGTTCCCGCCGGAGACCTTGATGGTAATCGCGTCCAACATAGTTCTTCATCCATCTGAACAGATGTCACGTCAGGGCGATAGGACGGTGATAGATGGGGCTATTGGGATCATGGAAAGCCCTTGCGAAGAACGGCCGCTGCGGATTCAGTTCAGGCCGTTTCGATGCCGTTTTCGCTATGGGGAAGCGGTATTGGGAAGAGCATGGGAAAACGCCTGCGTTCCCAACAGCAGGAGACCGGCGGCGCTCCGCCATAGGCTGCGGAGCGCCGGCCCGTGGGTAACTATTGGGCTTTCGAGGGGGTTCCCCACGGATTCCCTAGAGATTCCCAATAGGAAGCCCAATAGGCCGTTGGGTGTGGCGGAGCCTGGAGACAGCCCAGTGCCCGGGCGGTCGGCCGCGGGAGTGGCATCCAAGGGCGAGGCGTGGCCCCGCGACCGTCCATGCGGACGCGCCGGTGGCCTACGGTCCCCAGGGCACCGCCCCGAATGGTTAGTCACGGGACTCCAAGGCGGCGCCGCGCTCGCCCGGCAGGCTGCGGACGGCTGAGAGACGCCGCCTGTGCTCTCGACGGATGAACGGTGGTGCAAACGGCAAGTACGCCTCCTGTAGGTGCGGCGCCAACGAAAAAAAGCTGCCCTGCACCGTGCCGGCGCAGCTTTGGACTCCGCAAACGCACAGCCATTCGTCGTTGCCGAAGGCGTTGAGGCGGTAGTCGATCGTTATCTCCGCACCGGCCGCGATTTCGCGCCAGGCGAAGACCTTGACTCCGCTGCGCATGGCGTTCGGCTCGCAGGAGTGGTTCAGGTAGCAGCCGGGCGAGGCCAGCACCGCGCTTCGCTCCCAATCCAGTTCGCACAGGTGCCGCTGGTCATCCGCCGGGAGCGAGTTGATCGAACTGTTCGAGACGATCCGGAGGTGGCGACGACGGAAAATAAACTCGCCGGCCCGGAACGCGCGCAGGGCGTACACGCCAAGTCCCTTTGGAACTGCGTCGCGAACCACCACGTCGCTCAGCATGTGTCAGCCATCACCACTCCTTGCCGATGCCGCCCCGCGCGCCGAAGAAGCCGGCCGGCCAGTTGCGGCCGGTGATCATCGCCTTGTCGATGTCTTCCTGCGTGGCGATTCCTGCCTCGACGATGGCGTTCGCCTCTCGCCGGGCGGCGCCGAAGATGCGGTTGAGGAGGAAGCCGTAAGTGCCCGGTGCATCTTTCACCATGGAGACGGCCTTGCCCATCGCTTCGCCCAACTGCTTCGTGGCGGCGATCGTGTCTTCGCTGGTTTGCGGCGTGTAGATCACCTCGCACATGCGCATGGTGGTTACGGGGTTCGAAAAGTGCATGCCCACAAAGAGTGGCTTACGCCCCTTCGAAACGTCGCGGCCGACCTCTTCGATGACGAAGCCCGAGGTGTTGCTGGCGAAGATTGCGCCCGGCTTGACCACGCTGTCGAGCTCCTTAAAGACTTCTTGCTTCAACTCCAGCTTCTCGGGGATCGCCTCGATGATGAAGTCGCAGTCCGCGAGGCCGGAGAGGGCGGTTGTGAAGCTGACGCGGGCAATCGCTGCGTTCCCGTCATCGAATTTCAGTTTGCCCAGTTCAACCGCGCGCTTAATGCCCCACTTGCCTTCGAAGACGGCCTGGCGGGTGGCTTCGATCGCTTCGTCGCTTATATCTCGGATGACTACCTGGTAGCCACCGATGGCGAGTCCCTGGGCGATGCCGCCGCCCATAATTCCGCCGCCCAGCACTCCCACGGATCTGATTTCGTCGAACTTCATGCGTCTCTCCTCGATGTTGTGGGGAGATGGTACTTGAGTGCTGCGTGCCGGTGCGCGTCGCTCAGTGCTGAGTTGGCGTTGCTCCCGGCCCACCTCGCGGAGACAGAACCGCGACCGTCAGAGAGCGGGGCTAGCACAACGCTCTTTCGCGATGAATATCCGCCGTTCAGCTTCGATTGAGGGGCTGCGGATCCCGCGCGGAGAGCGCCACATGCTCGCAACTCACCCGGGCGTGAGCAGAAAGTCCATTATGCCGAACTCGGCGATGCACGGGCCGAATTTCACTTCGCCAGGAACGGCAAGTGAAAAGCCTTCAGGGAACGCGGCTACGACAGTGATCTGTGGCGGGTCCAGGAGATTGCATGGGCCGTCGATTCGCCACGTCCACAATAACCAGATGGCGGCCTGCCCGGCCGGATGCGCCGGAGCGTTGTCGACCGGTTGCGCCGTTGGCAGAAGCGTCAAAGGCTCGAACGTCGTCGGGCGACTCACAGCGAAAGGCTGCGCTTGCCCGGAGCGGAGGAATCGAACCTGTGTTGGTGCGCCTAGGACGCACGGCTTTGCGCCCACGTTCGCGATCACCATCCAGAACGACATCATCGCGGTGGCACCATTCGGTCCACTCGAAGCGGCGCGTAGATCGCTCGAAATGCAAGGGGCGGCCGGGCCAATGCTGACAGGCGACTGCGTGGCTATGGAGGACGTCGGGGCCGGGCTCGACGCCGCGGCCGAGGGCGTAGGCGAACCGATGTGGGCCGGCGGGCCAACGGCCTTGGAACCGCCGCACGCTGCAATCGCAGTGACGGCAAATGCTATCAGTAGTACACGCGCTTCCACTGTTGGCAGCCTAAGGTGTTGGCAACAGTGACGCCCAACCGAGCGCAGCGGAGCTGTAAAGCAGCGTCTACGCCTCCGTGCATGAGCCGGGCCACCGCGCTCTCTGACGGTCGTGGCTCGGATTCCGAGGCCCCCGTCGCCTATGCGGCGCGGCGGAGGTAGACCGTGAGGCGCTTGCGGCCCGCTGCCTTGGCGGAGTAGAGCGCGCGGTCTGCTTCATCGTAGGTGGCTGCGAGGTCTTCTTCCGGGGCGCCGCTCACCCGCCAGGGGGCCAGGCCGCCGCTGATCGTGATCGGCAGCGCTTCGCCAGAAGGCAGGATGATCGGCGAGGTGGCGATCGCTGCCACGGCCGCTTCCGCCATTTCGCGCGCGGCTCCAAACCCGCCGACAAAGTACGCGGCGAACTCCTCGCCGCCAACGCGCCCGATAACCGCGCCATCGGCCATCGTGCCTTCCAGCCGCCGCGCCACTTCGCGCAGCACAAGGTCCCCGATTGGGTGGCCGTGCGTGTCGTTCACGCGCTTAAAGAAGTCGATATCGAAGATTGCGATGGCTACGGGGTTGGCGAACGCCGCCTGCGCGAACCATGCCCGCCGGCTGATCGCCCCGGTCAGAATGTCGTGATTGGCGGCGTATTCGGCGTCCGCCCGCAGGCGTTCGAGTTCGATTGCTTGCTCAGCGAGCGAGGCTGCACTCGAGGAGAGCGCCTCGACCATCTCTTGCATCTCTTGTTGCGCGCGGACGTCGGCGCTGACGTCGCGGCCGACGGCGTAGGTGAGGCCCGTCTCGGATGGCGGCGCGGCGTTCCACTCGATCCACCGGTCGCTGCCATCGGCGTGCCGCAT
>JBBQGT010000182.1:0-4159 GCA_038323265.1 Tepidiformales bacterium | reverse complement strand
ACCGGCAGGAAATCCGTTGCGGACGTATCTCAGCAGCAAGGCCAGTGGCCCCACGAAGCGCCGTCGGCTCCCCCGAGACCAGACCTGGGCAAAAATCCTTGTAACCAAAGTCCTGCACTGCGCGATTCTTGGCGCGCTAGCGGCAGATCCGGAAACGACGCCCCGCCTCTTGAAACTCAGACGTCTTTAGCGAATCTTAATCTGAACCAGGTGGAGGGTTCGGCCTTCGCGTCGCGCATGGGCTGGCTAGCTGGTGGAAAGGCACAGCCCGCGCGGTCCGAGGCCTGGTTTCAGAAGTGTTGTCACTGGTCTTTTGGCACGGCCGTTCCCCCGGCCGCGCTGGCCGGGGACGCGGCGGGTGCGGGGCTTGCGCCTGTGGCTGGCGCAGGCGCGGTCGGAGAACTCGAAGTCGTCGGCGAGGCCGACGGCGTCTTAGCTGGCGCAGGAGTGCCTGCGGCCAACGGAGTCAGCACTGCCGCGGGAGCCGATGGACTGGCGGAGGGATCCGGGGTAGGTGATTCATTCGAAACCGGCGCCACATAAATCCCGCAGCCGGGGATCCCCCGCTGGCCGGCGAGCTTCATGGCGAGGTCCTTTTTGAAATCTGGCAGCGGCATGCAGTACTTGCCCTGGCAGTCGCCGCCCTTGTAGTCGATATCCGTTCGCTGCCAGCCCTCGATTTTCTGATAGCAACCGCCACCATGGCCCCGTTCAGTGGTTGCTGATTGAAACGGCTTGAACACCACGTTGGCCGGCTTCAAGTCGTCGAACCCAGCCGGTGTGGTGAATACCCCTTTCGCTTTCAAGTCCTGGTGAAACTGGCCCATCCACGTCTTGAAAAGCCGGATGGTGGTGTTCGCCGATGCGTAATTTCCGGCTGCGCCGTCTCGCACCAGCGACTTATCCGAATTGCCGACCCAAACGGCTGTGCTCGCGTAGCGCGTGTAGCCGTTCATCCATGTGGCCAGCGTGTCATTGGCGTTGGCGAAGCCCTGCTGCGTCCCGGTCTTGATGCCGCTCGGCACCTTCACTCCGTCCGAGAAGAAGTCCAGGTTGAGGTCGGTGTTGCTCGATCCGCAGGTCCAGATGATGAATCGTGCCGTGCAGTCGTTCATGATCGAATGCACCATCCAGACTGAACCGGCGTCCACCACCTGCTGCTTTTCAAGGTCGCCGCCATGCTGGTAAAGCACTGAACCGTCCGAGCCCTGCACTGTGAGGATGACAACGGGGTCAAGCGTTCGTGTATCCGGGAGCCGCGTGTTCCCGCGCGCAAAGTCGAGCCGTTGCTGGTACGCCGCGTCCAGGTCGTCGCCCGTCGCCCCGGCAATCGACTTCAACTTCGCCCGGTCGATCGTCTTCGCCAACGTTGGCACCCCTACCATCAGGCCCATGTTCGCGAGCGTCGCGTTCATGTAAGCCATGTCGATAGCCCGTACGTTCGCCCCGCCGGTAGCGATCGACGGCCCGTAAATCACATCCTTGTGCGATAGAAACGTGGGGTCGAATTGTTGGTCTAGCGTGGTGATGCCCATCGCTTTCGCCACGGCAATCACGTTATCCACACCGACCTCCTGGGCGGCGCGGAAAGCGCCCACGTTCTGCGATCCGCCCATCGCCGCCCGCGCGGTGATCAAGCCCTCGCCGCCGTTTCCCGGCCGCGGGTTCAGGATCGTCACCTGGTCCTCCGGCTTCGCTGGTTTGTCGATGAGCGGCATAGGGCTTGTATCCCACAAGCTGCTCGACGGTGTCTTGCCAAGCTTGTCCATCCAGGCGAGGTAGACCGCGGGTTTGAACGACGAACCCGGTTGGTTGATCTCGGTCAGCTGGTCGATATTGCCCGCCACGCGCTTGTCCGAGACCCACGTCGAATCGATTGTCGGCGCGTACACAACGATCTGGCCAGTTGGCGGGTCTATCGTGGCGATCGCTGCGTTGTGGCACTCACATCCTGCTGCGAGCCCGGATTGGATAGCAGTCTGCATTAGAAACTGGGCCTGCGTCGTCTCCGCCCAACCGAGCGTAGTAGTCACTTTGTACGCTGCAACGTGGACGCTTTCATTGCAATCCTTGGTGCCAGGCGCCAGCGGGAGTTGGCCCGCCTCGCACATACGTACCAGCCGCGGCTCCACCTGGTCATCGATCCATGCCGGGGCGAGTATCGAATTCCGCGCGGGATAGACGTGCACGGGCTCGGCTAGCGCGGCGTCCACATCCTCGGCGGAGGCACGCCCGTGCTGAAGCATCAGGCGCAGGACGTAGTCCATGCGATCGTTCGCCGGCCCTGCCACCGTGGTCCGCCCGAGTTCATCGAGTACGCACTGACCATCGTCGCCCACCAGGCAGTTCAAGCGGGGATGGTATTCCGTCGGCGCCGCCGGAACGCCAGCAAGCAACGCCGATTCCGCAAGCGTCAGTTCGCTGGCCCGCTTGTGGAAGTAGCCCGCCGCCGCAGCCTCGATGCCTACGTAGCGGTCCGCGTATGAAATGGAGTTCAAGTACCAACCGAGGATTTCCTCCTTCGTGTAGTTGCGCTCGGCTTTCAACGCGAAGACGATCTCCTTGAGTTTGCGGTCTACCGTTCGGGGCGCAACGCAGGTGCGACGGCCGTCAACCACCTGGCAGTCGTCGCTGAGGTACACGTTTTTGATCAGTTGCTGGGTGATCGTTGATCCGCCCACGCCAGAGCCCACGTCGCCTCCGGCGTAGTTGTCCCAGGCCGCGCGTATCACGCCTTTCGGGTCCACACCTGGGTGTTCGTAAAATGAGTTGTCTTCGGTCGAAATGGTCGCTGCTACCAGGTATGGCGAAATGTCGCCTAAGGGGATTGGCTCGATGAGAGGCGCCTCGAAGTTCGTAAGCGCGCCCAGAAGTGTTCCGTTTCCGGGCCCGCCTCTGTCGTAAATTTGCGTCAGCCCAAAGTTATGCTGCAGGATCTCCTGCTCAATTGGCGTGTACGAGGAAGCGTAATTCCGGTAGATAGCGAACGTTGCGCCGACCGCCGCGGTGGCCGCAACGCCGGCGAGGGCGCCAAGGCCCACAAGCACGATCAGCAGAACCGGCAGGCCCCTCTTAACGATAGTCCTGCGTTCTCTGAAATGACGGCGGGCGATGGCGTTCAAAGCAAGGCTAAGCGAAGGAAACGAATCGGACGGTTCACCCGGTTATTGAAACGTGCTTTGCATTTCGGGCGGTTGACCGACCCTAAGCCAACCCCTTGCGAAATTCTCGCAACCGTTCCGTGTGGTAACTCCGCTTCGGTCCGGACAGGATCAGTGAGGACCAATCGTGCACGCAAGACGTTGCAATCGGAGGATCCTGGGCCGCACCACGCGCTGATAGCGGTCGCCTTTCTCCTCCCGCGCGTGCTGTTCACACTGCCCATCAAGAAGCCGTCCACCGATCTCACCGCTGGGTCGGGGACTTCGCATTCTACCTCGTGAGTGCAGTCGCCACCCTCGCGCTGGTCGTGGAGTGCCAGGGCGGACGCGATCAGCATCGTCGGCGCCCATGCGGCGGGGCTCATCGGAGTTATCGATGTCAAGCGGCGGGAGACGACCAGAAAGCCTTCAAATGGCGCTCGCGCCGCCGGCCTTTACATGCACCTGTTCGCCGACCCGCTGGCCGAAGCTTGCCTGCGAAAGTTCCCCAGAAGTTCCAGCTGGTCTAAGCGCCCGGGCCCGCCGGGCGCTTCGGCGCGTCGCCCAGCAGTGACTCAGGCAGGTCGACTAGCTTGGCACGGACGTATTCGCCAAGGCTTTTAGCTTGCGGGTCCATCCGCGAGGACGAGGCGACGCCCTCGCCCAACATACCCACGACCACGAAGTTCAACGCTCGCAGGTTCGGCAACTCGTAGCGCCGTACCTCAAGTTCCCGTGCTTCGGAGATGAGACCCTTGAACTGTTCGATGCTGAGGTACTCACGCAGCCAGCCGTAGGCCGAGTCGCTGCGTGCCCAGACTCCGACGTTTGCGTTTCCTCCCTTGTCCCCCGAACGCGCTCCGATGATGGTGCCCAGTGGTAGCCGTTTTGTCGGTCCACCTGGTGCTGGCGGGAAGCTCGTGGTCGGTGCCTGGACCGTTGCGTCCCTAACCTTTGGCGGGGCGTGGAGCACCGGGATGCGCGCTCCATCGGGGCCTACAACCACCTCGTCAACCGCA
>JBBQGT010000181.1:0-4315 GCA_038323265.1 Tepidiformales bacterium | reverse complement strand
AAGCTGGACAGCGCAACCTCGCTGCGCAGCACGATGCAGACGGGCGAGACGCTTCGCGGCCTGCTGCTGACCTCGTACGGGTTCAGTATCTTCGGTGAAAAGGCCGGCCTCGCAGCTATCGTCTGCTACGCCGCTGCGGCGTTGCTGCTGCTGCTCGCGGTCGCTGGATTCATCCACGCCTTCATGACGCCCAAGGAGAAGGTGGTCGGAGTGCTGGCGGCACCCGCGCCAACCGGCACGTCAGTTCGCGAGACCTAAGCGCTTCCCAGCTGACAACGCGTCTTGGAAAGGGCCGGTACCCACCGGCCCTTTCCCTTTGCCCCGCCGATCCACTGGTCACAGGGCTCCTGCGCTTCTTACACTTTGGGCGTGACGCGTGTCCTCCTTGCCACCAATAACCCCGGCAAAGTCCGCGAGTTTCGCCGGCTGATCGCCGGGTCCGGGTTTGAGGCGGTGACGCCCGCGGAGTCGGGGCTCGAACTCGAAGTCGAGGAGACCGGCAGAAGTTACGAAGAGAACGCGCTGCTAAAGGCAAGCGCCTTTGCCCGAGCAGGTAACTGCCTCGCGCTGGCCGATGACTCGGGCATCGAAGTTGATGCCCTCTCCGGCAGGCCCGGTATGTACTCGGCGCGCTACGGCGGCCCGGAGTTGGATGACGAAGGACGCACGGCGCTCCTCCTCCAGGAAATCGCCAACATCCCGGACGGCGAGCGCGGGGCGCGCTATCGCGCCGTTGCGGCGGTCGCGTGGCCGTCCCCTGACGGTTCGTTGGCATCTGCCGTGTTCGAAGGCGTCCAGGAGGGCACGCTGGCGAGGACGCCCTCTGGTAGCGGGGGCTTCGGATACGACCCAGTCTTCCTGGTGGGGCCGGGCCGCACGCAGGCGGAGTTGAGCGCCGGCGAGAAGGACGCCATTAGCCACCGCGGCAAGGCCGTCCGCCTTGCATTGAGGTTTCTGAGCGAGCGTTTGCCTTGAGGGCTGTCGCAACGCTCCTGGCGCTGCTCATCGTTGCGCTTCTTGTTGGCTGTGGTTCAGCGGCGGCGTTCCCAGAGCCGGCAGCGTGCTCAACGCTCGCCGCACCTTCTGCCACGGGCGGCCGCCAGGCGACGAGCCAATATTTCACCACCGTGCGCACGGTGGTGACCCGCATCGCAACCTTGCGCGAGACCCTGAGGAACAACTATCCCGGCGACAAGTTTTCGCGCGATTCGCAGTTCCGCGTGGATTTTGCGGCGTACGCCGATAGTACGGTCTGTGGCGCCCAGAACCTGAAGGACCTCCGTGCACCGGCGGCGAATCTCGCGGAGTTTGATGCCGCCCTCGACACGGCTTTACAGGACCTCATCGACCACACGTTGATGGGGCGGACGGCGGTCAAGGCACGAAACGTCACTGATTATCGCGACTGGTTCCAGGATGTGGACCTGAAAATCGACGCGGTGAAAACGGCCTCGGCGCAGGCTGGCCCGCGCTAAGCAGCTAGCCGCGGGGCAGCCCAAGGCCGCGTTGGGCGATGATGTTGCGCTGGATCTCGGTGGTGCCGCCGCCAATAGGGCCGGAGACAGCGAGCAGATAAGCAGTCGAGAGCCGCCCATGAAGCTGCGCCCACTTCGAACCTGGCTGTAGCTGGCCGTACGGGCCCATCAGGTTCACGCCGGCGTTCGTCAGCTTGATACCGAGAAGCGCCATCCAGACCTTGCCGATGCTCGCCTCGTAGTTCGGCACCTTGCCGAGGGATTGCAGCCAGGCGGTGCGGTAGGCCACAAGCCGGCCCACTTCGACATCGATGAGCAGGTCCGCGAGCTTGTGCCGCACTTCGGCCTTGTCCCAGGGCCTTCCGCCGGGATGCGTCTCCTTGGCCCAGGCGATGAGGTCGTGAATTGTGCGGCGCGAACCGGAGATGGCGGCAATGTTCGAGCGTTCGAAGTCCAGCGTGGTGGTGGCTGCATACCAGCCGTTGTCCTGTCCGCCCATCAGGTCTTTAGCGGGCACGCGCACGTCTTCGAAGAAGACCTGGTTGAAGTCCCGACGGTAGGCCATGTTGGGGATGCCCTGGATGTTGATGCCGGGCGACTTCATATCCACCACGAAGGCGCTGATGCCCTTGTGCTTGGGGACATCGGGGTTGGTACGCGCAAGCAGGAGCATCTTGTCGGCAACATGGGCGTTCGAGGTCCAGATTTTCTGGCCGTTGATCACGTAGTCGTCGCCGTCACGCACGGCCTTGGTCTCCATGCCCGCCAGGTCGCTGCCGCTGCCAGGCTCGGAGAAACCCTGGCAGTACCAGGTCTCGCCAGAGGCGATCGCCGGAAGCCAGCGGCCTTTCTGATCATCGCTGGCGTGCACCATCATCGTGGGCCCCGTGATGCCGATAGCGAAAAGCCGCCCGCTGGAGGGCGCACGGTGGTAAGCGAGCTCCTCATTGAAGATCATCTGCTCGATGGGCGATTTTCCGAGGCCACCGTACTTTTCCGGCCAAGCGGGAGCGAACCAGTGGCGCTGGCCCAACTTCTGCGAAAACTGGCGGGCGAAGGCCATCTGCTCTTCGCTATCGAAGAAGTCGTCGTCCCCTTCGAATTCCGGTGGCAGCTCTTCCTTGAGGAAGGCGCGCAGCTCACTGCGCCACGATTCGGTATCCGGCGGAAAGGTGAAGTCCATACTTCCTAGCCTACCCCCGCCGCCCTCGCCCGGCTACGCATTTTGTGCGTCGCCTCGCCGTGGGATGCGTAAAGAGGGCGGCGAGGAAGGTGATTGAAATGCTCCCGTGACCTTTCGGGCGCGTTGGCTGTGCGATCGATATGCGCTGCTCGATACGGTAGCTCTTGGCGAATACGCCCAAGGAGTTGTTTCATGAGTATGGCACCTAGCAACATCGCAACCGGGGCCGAAATCTACACGTCGGACGGCCAAAAACTTGGCACAGTCAAAACCGTGAGGCCTGACTGCTTCCAGGTGGACGCACCGATGCACCGCGATTACTGGCTCCGCACCGACTGCGTCGATGGCGGAGGAATGGGCAGCGGTCGCGTCACCGTCTCGTTCGACAAGGACCATACCGATGACTACAAGGTGGACATGCCGGACGACAAGTAGACCGTTCACCCCCGACCGAATCAAAAGGCCCGCTTGAAGCGGGCCTTTTGATTGACGTGATGACCGCCCGGCTAAGGTGCGGCATCGGGAACGTCATTGGGATTGGCGACGATACCCGAGTTGGCGAGGTCTACGACATCCTCTGGAGTGTTCTCCTCCTCCAGGCCGTCCTCGTACAAAAGCGTACTTCCGTCAATTGGGGCACCCGGCCAATCGCCGGGCCCGCCGTCGCCGTCTTCGACGTTAGCTTCGTCGTTCAGGCCGTCCGGTACGTATTCAGTCGTCGCGTGACGCTCGTCCGGGTCTCGCGCGAGGCGAGTTTCGATGCTGGGCTGGCCAGCGGAACGTTCGGTTGGCATGGGATCCTCCAGTGGTTGTCCGCGTTAGCCCGTACGAAGGGCATCGACGAGTTCTGCCTTGTTCATGGTGGAGCGGCCCGGGATTCCCACTTCGCGCGCCTTATCGAGCAGTTCAACGCGGGTCCATTCTTCGTACGAACTGCCGGGGTTGCGCCGGTGCGCAGCCATCTCTTTGGGGTCGCTGTTGGCGATTCGAGCCGCCTTTTCCTTGCTCATCCCCTCGTGGCGGAGGGCTTCGTACTGGTGGTCGTTGATTATCGTTGGTCGGTCCTTGACCTTTGGTTTCGGCATCTTTCCTCCTTCGCGCAGTCAGGCGGCTGGTGGTGGTTCTCCGGGTTCGCCGAACAACCGTTGATCGACCGTGGACGGCGGCGGCGGTTCGACTCGCGGCGGCTGGGGAATGGGAATGACCGGCGGTTGTGGCGGCTCTATCGTTGGCGGCATTGTGCCGGGGATTGTTGGTGGTGGTGGCGCGTCCGTCACCGGCGGGATAGGTGTCGGCATCTGCGGGGCGGGCGATTGGCCCGGCACCACTTCGAAACGCCGGATCAGTGTGGGCTTAGTTGCCATGGTCATTTAGTAATCTCCTTGGAGAGCGGTGAAGGCGCCGCCCATGCCCGGTTCGCGGCTGGACGACCGCCCGCTATCCGTGCAGGTCGGCTCCCGGGCGTCCGCTGGTGAAGCCGTCGGGCACGTTGGGGTTTTCAAGCGTTTCGCGATAAGCTCCGGTGGCCGTTTCTCGGTCCTCGATGAACTCCCGGAAGCGCTTCAGATCGCCGTTGACGCGTCGCGACATGAAGCCAAGCTTGTCGCCGAGGGTTTCGAGCATGCCCGTCGGGTCGTAGCTCATATCGAGCATGATG
>JBBQGT010000180.1:0-4329 GCA_038323265.1 Tepidiformales bacterium | reverse complement strand
ATGCACGCCCAGGTGATCCGCCGTGAACGCTACGGGCATCCACGGTCTGCCTTCCGTCAGGAGATCATCGAGACGCCGGCGATCGGGCCTGATGAAGCGCTTGTCTATGTGATGGCGGCGGGGGTGAACTACAACAACGTTTGGGCGGCGCTGGGCACACCCGTGGACACCATCGCTGCTCGCCAAAAGGGCGGCGCCACTGAAGACCACCATATCGGCGGTTCGGATGCGTCCGGGATCGTTTACGCAGTCGGCGACAACGTCACCAACGTCAAAGTTGGCGACGAAGTTGTGGTGCACTGCGGGCAGTGGGACCAGAACGCCCCCGAAGTGCTCCGTGGCGAGGACCCAATGTTCAGCCCGAGCTTCAAGATCTGGGGCTACGAGACGACGTGGGGTTCGTTCGCGCAGTTCACCAAGGTGCAGGGGCACCAGTGCATGCCGAAAGCGAAGCATCTGACGTGGGAAGCGGCAGCGGCGCCAACCCTGGTGGGGTCGACTGCGTACCGTATGCTCTTCGGCTGGCCTCCGCACGACGTGCGCGAAGGCGACGTTGTGCTGGTCTGGGGCGGCGCCGGCGGGCTGGGCTCGATGGCAATCCAGTTGGCGGCGCTGAAGGGCGCAAAGCCGATCGCTGTGATTTCAAACGACTCAAAGATCGACTTCTGCATGAAGTTGGGCGCCGTGGGCTGCATCAACCGCAAGCAGTTCAACCACTGGGGGCGGCTGCCGAACTGGGAGTCCACCGAAGAGATGAACGTCTTCACGAACGGCGCGCGCGCGTTCGGCAAGGCGATCTGGGACATCCTGGGCGAACGGAGGAGCCCACGAATCGTCTTTGAACACCCCGGCCAGGACACGGTACCCACGTCCAGCTTCGTGGTGGACACTGGAGGCATGGTGGTTATCTGCGCGGGCACGACGGGCTACAACGCGGACGTTGACCTGCGCTACCTGTGGATGCGCCAGAAACGGCTGCAAGGCTCGCACTTTGCCAACGATGAGCAGTCGTACGCCTTCAACAACCTTGTAGTTGAAGGGAAGATCGACCCCTGCCTATCGCGAGTGTTCCGCTTTGATGAGACCGGTGAGTGCCACCAGTTGATGCAAGCCAATCGTCATCCGGACGGGAACATGGCGATCCTGGTAGGTGCGCCCGTCGAAGGCATGACGACGATTCGATAGCCGATGCGGGCAGCATCAGCGGACGCGTTCTCCGGTTAGTCGCTGGAATTCGCGCGTGCCGATGGCGAGGAAGACCGCGGCGACGGCAATGAGCACGAGCACCGGCGAGACGAGGCTCATCTCCCAGCCGCCAAGGACGAGCGTACGCATCGCCGTGATGGCGTAGGTAAGCGGGTTGAAGCGAGCGATAATCTCCATCCACCGGGGCATAGCGTCGAGCGGGACGAAGGCATTACTCATGAAGAGCAGCGGGAGCGTGATGAACCCGGTCACTGCGAAGAATGTGCCGTGGTTCGCGACACGGTAGGCCATGGCCGCGAAGATGGCGGTGAAGGCCAGGGTGAGCAAGCCGCCAATCGCCAGAATGACAAGCACGGCAGTCGGCCCGGCGGAGATTCGGACGCCGAGGACGAGGGCGACGGCGAGCATGATCAGTACCTGGGCTGAGTTCAGGCAGAGCTGGAACACGAAGCGGCTGACGATAACCGTGCTGCGAGCGATCGGCATGCTCATTAGTTTATCCAGGTAGCCGGTCTCCTTGTCCCACATTAGGGGCATAGCCGAGCTAACCCCGTTGCCAACAATGGTGAAGGCGATGATGCCAGGGAGCATGAAGGCGATGTAGTCGTCCGTGCCGATGACGCTGCGGTTAACGGTCCGCCCTACGCCGATGCCGAAGAAGACCATCCAGACAGCGGGCTGGACGAGATTAAAGGCCAGGTTTAGCGGATCGCGTTTGAGTTCAATCCACCAGCGCTTTGCGAGTGCGCTAACTTCTTGGACGTAGTTACGGGCGCCATCGAACGAGCGGACCGGATGAGCGAGGGACGAATTTTGAATGGCTTGCTGGCTGGTCATGCGTTACTCCGTTGGGCGCAGTTCGTGCCCGGTGTGTAGAAGGAAGACGTCGTCGAGGGTGGGCTGGCTGTAAGTGATGCGGTCGAGGATCAGCCCTGCTTCGGTGGCGACGCGCATGATCGCGGGGACGGCGGCCGCGCCGTCCGCGACGTGCACGGTGACATCTCCGGCGCCGTTCCCTGCGCTGCGGAGTACCCACGCTTCGGGCGCGAGGGCTTGGAGCAGCGCTTCCTCGGACTGGCTGCTGACTTGCACGACATCCGCTCCGACCGTGCGCTTCAAGGCCGCAGGAACGCCAGTGACGACCATTTTGCCGTTGTCGATAATGGTCAAGCGGTCACATAGGCGGTCGGCTTCATCCAGGTAGTTAGTGGCGAGGAGGACGGAAACGCCGCGGGACTGGAGGCCACGGATGTACTCCCACATGTTGTGGCGCGACTGGACGTCGAGGCCGAGCGTCGGCTCATCGAGCACGAGGAGCTGTGGTTCATGGAGCATGCCGCAGGCAAGGTCGAGCCGTTTCTGCATGCCGCCCGAAAACGTCCTGAATCGCCGGTCGGCGTCGCCGAGCAGCCCCACAACGTCGAGCACCGCGGTCGCCCGCTCACTCACGTTCGCCCTTGGGACGTGGTAGAGCGAGGCTTCCATCTCTACTCGCTCGCGGGCGGTGAGAGCGTAGAGCGCCATTGGAACTTCTTGCATCACGTAGCCGACGCGTTTACGCACTTCTCGCGCTTCCCGGCCGATGTCGAAACCGCAGACGCGGGCGGTTCCAGAGGTGGGTGCGAGGAGCGTGGTGAGCATCCGGATAGTGGTCGTTTTGCCAGCGCCGTTGGGGCCGAGGAGGCCGAATATCTCGCCCGCTTCGACGCGCAACTCGAGGCCATCGACCACCCGATTAGGTCCGAAGGAACGAGCGAGTTTTTCGGTTTCGATGATTGCCGGCATCACGTCTCCGCATCTGGCGGTGTGTTGCGAATTGTTGGTTGAGGCTGGCGCGCGGTCAAGCCAATGAAGATGTTCGCTATGCGGTCCAAACGGCCCACCAGAACCCGTCGGGATCGGACATCGTGAATTCGGTCTGACCCCACGGCCGGGCCGAGAGCGGGTCGACGATCGCGGCGCCCGCGGCCTGGGCGCGGGCGTACTCGTCCGCGAGAGGTTCGACAGCCTCGATATAGAACGAGACGGGGCCACCAGCGCCGCGGCGCTTGTCCGCTTCCTCGGCCATCTTCCAACCCTCGAACGACTCGCCGAAAGGCGAGAGCATGAGGGTGGACTCGCCGCGCTTGAGGGAGGCAAAGGTTGGGTTGTCAGCCGGTTCGGCGCGGGTCACTTCGAAACGCATGACATCGCGGTAGAACGCGATACTTCGTTGGAGGTCTTCTACGAAGAGGTGTGGCGTCAGGTTAGGCATGGTGGCTCCGGAGTGGGAATAGCTGCATCCAGCGAGCGTGGGGCCAGCATAGCGAATCGATAGCAGGCCGTCTTGTACGAAATTGAACCGGCGGATCGCCGCGATGCCAGTAGCGGCCAAGGCGGCGATAATGCTCGATAACCGACCCCTCGAAAAGAGCACCATCTATGGCCCGTGACTTCGCCGCCGACATCCTTGACACGGTCGCCCAACAGATCGTCTCGAACGTAGGGACGTGGGTGGACCGCGAAGTGAAGCCCGTGGCCAGCGATTACGAGCACGCAGACGAGTACCCGGATGCACTGGTCAAAGGGATGTCCGAAATGGGGCTCTTTGGGATCAAGATCCCGGAGCAATATGGCGGCCTGGACCTGAGCTTCGAATGTTATGCGGGCGTGTGCATGGAGCTGGCGCGCGGCTGGATGAGCCTGGCCGGGATCATCAATACGCATGTGCTGGTGGGTTACGCGATCAGTGAGTACGGGACCGAGGCGCAGAAGCAGAAGTATCTGCCAAAGCTGGTGGAACCGGAGATCCGTTGTGCGCTGAGCATCACAGAGCCGGATGCCGGTTCGGATGCCCAGGCCATCAAAACCACAGCGCGCAGGGACGGAGACGACTACATCATCAACGGGCAAAAGATGTGGGTGACGAACGGCCAGCGCGCCGGCGTCTACCTGGTGATGACGAAGACCGACCCAACGGCAGAACCGCGGCACAAGGGGATTACCGCGTTTTTGGTGGACGCGGGGACGGCGGGCTTCACGAGCGGCAAGAAGTTCGACAAGCTGGGCTACAAGGGCGTGGAGACGACGGAGCTTTCGTTCGACGACGCGCGCGTGCCAGCCACGCAGGTTCTTGGAGCGACG
>JBBQGT010000179.1:0-4376 GCA_038323265.1 Tepidiformales bacterium | reverse complement strand
CTGCGCGTCTTCGGCCCCGATGGCACGCAGGAGATGATCGATGGTTTCCTCATGGCCCTACGCCGGGATATTGGATTTCGAATCGCACACCACGGCGACAAGCTCCATCCAGATGGCATCAGGGTAGATGTGACCGAGGTGGCCACCACGCCGTCGCCGGTGGAGTTCCTGTCTCTTGGGGAGTTGAAATTCGAAAGTTTCGAGGTGGACCACTTCCCCGTAGTCCCGGCGTTTGGTTACCGGGCGACGTACGACGGCCGCTCCGTTGTCCTTTCTGGGGATACTTCGTACTGCGAAACGCTGGCGGGAGCGGTCGAAGGCGTCGACCTGCTCGTCTGCGAGGCGATCAACCTGCCGCTGATGGAGCAACGGATCGCGGCGATGAGGAGCATGGGATTGGAGCGCGAGGCTGGCCTGATGGGGGATGTGCCGTCGTATCACATCTCGACTGACGAAATCGCGAAGATGTCGGCGAAGGCAGGAGTTGGCGAAGTGATGCTCACCCACGTCATCCCACCGATCGGAAACGACCTGGCCCAGGAGGCGACGTTCATGAGCGGAATGAGCGAAATTTACGGTGGCCCAGTGCGTGTGGCGCGGGACATGCAACGCATAGAAGTCAAGAAACGAGGCGCCTGATGGCCGATTCCGAGATGTTTGTACAATCGCTGCGAAACCGCCTGCGGGCCTTGAACACGCTCTGGGAGCGCGCCGCCAGCGACCTGACGCTGGAGCAAATGAACCACCACGAGCGGGCCGGCGTGCTGCCTATGGCGTTCAGCTTCAGCCACTACATCCGAGCGCAGGACCAATCTATTAGCGGCGTATTTCGGCGCGAACCGCCGTCGTGGATCAGCGGGGGCTGGGCCACGAAGATCGGCGTAAGCATCGACTCGTTCGGGCGCGAAGAATCCGTTGAGGAGATGGAGACGCTGCGGTTCGAGGATATTGATGCCTGGCGAGAGTACCAGGCGGCCGTGCTTTCGAGGACCGAAGGGATTCTCGATGGGCTGACGGGTGATGCGCTGGCTGAAGTGTTGATGCCTCAACTCCCGCCGAACATGCAGAACATCTTCTGTGCGCTTGTGATCGGACCCGGCGGACCACTGCGAAAGCTCGAGGTGCTGGAGTGCTTTGTCTACCAGCACGGCCTTCGCCATATGGGTGAAGTCGAGCACGGCCGGGCGCTGGTAGGTCTCAAGGGAATGACGAGCTGAGGGAGGCACCAAGCGGGCCACCGTCCGCGCGAGCCGCGTTTCCACGCGAGGTAGGGCCCTCAAGGCGGTGTCCAGACGCCGCCGTCGCCGCCGAGGGAGGGAGGGGCGGTAAAGCCCCGTTGCCCGGGGAGACGGGCAACGGGTAGAGTGCAGATTCCTTTGTGGCAGTTCGACGTTGCCCGCCAGCCAGGCCCCTTCCCGGAGGTGCACAGTGCAAGACGTTACTGAAGACGCGCTCGACGAAGCTCGAAAGCGGGCAAATCTCGCCATTGACGCGGGGGACTTTGCTGCGGTGCGCCAGGCTCTTGAAGGTAGAGCCGCGGAGGACGCATCGGGCGAGTGCGAGGCGCTTGTTGGACTGGCATGCTTCCAACTTGGCGACTATCGGGCTGCGGCAGCCCACTACGCTTTGGCGGTAGGCCACCGCCCCGACAATGGCAGCTACGAGCACATGCGGGCGCGATCCGCAGAGAACGCCTCCGCCGAGATCAGTGTCTTCGTCCCGCCGGTGGTGTATTACGACCGCGAGGCCCTGCTGGCGCCGCCCACGGCGAATGCCGGCCTGCCGCCTGCTCCGCCGCCGCTTAGCATCGGCACGTGGCGCAAAGTGCGAGCCGAAGTGGCCACGGTTCTCGCCTATGGCATTTCGGCGGCTGTGGACTTCAGCACGTGGGTTGCGGGCGGACTTTTCGGCTACCGGGACGCTGTGTGGACGAACTGGTATCGAAAGCATCTGCTGCTCGGCGTACTCACGCTTGGCCACATGCGAAACGTTCTGAACCGTGGCAATCTTCGCAACACCTACCCCAGGGACGCGTTGGTTGGGTTCGCGGAGAAGGGACTCCAACCACCACCCGGGGTTTCGCACTTCCGCACGGCGGACGGTACGTGGAACAACCTCGACGATCCGAAGGAGGGCGCGGCCGGGACACGATTCCCGCGGAACGTGCGCTCCGGGGCGATTCGTCCCGAATTTGGCGAGACGTTGATGACGCCAAGCCCGCGAGAGGTGAGCCGCAAGCTTTTGGCGCGCGAAGGCGAGATGAAGGAAGTGCCCTTCCTGAACATGCTCGCCGCCTCCTGGATCAACTTCCAGAACCACGACTGGATAAGCCACGGGCAAAACCTGCTGACCGAACTGCACGAAATCCCACTGTCAGCGGACGACCCGGCGCGCGTGCAATTCCGGCAGAAGCATCTGTTCGTCCAGAAGACTCAGCCGGACCCGACGCGCCGGAGTTGGCGCGAGCCAGCGGCGGTCACCTTCATCAACGAAGTGACGCACTGGTGGGATGGCTCGCA
This sequence comes from Tepidiformales bacterium, assembly GCA_038323265.1. Lineage (GTDB taxonomy): Bacteria > Chloroflexota > Dehalococcoidia > Tepidiformales > Tepidiformaceae > PNKC01. The sequence continues at coordinate 1,857 of JBBQGT010000179.1, read as the reverse complement.
GATCTACGGGAGCGACAAGCAAACGGTCGACCGGCTGCGCAGCGGCGGCGGCGGCAAGCTGCGGATGAGCGCCGACGGGACGTTGCCGTTGGACCACGGGGGCATCGAGGAGACCGGCTTCACGCGAGACTGGTGGGTCGGGCTTTCGATGCTGCACACACTCTTCGCGCGGGAGCACAACGCGATCTGTGACCGGCTGAGCGACGCTCACTCGGACTGGGACGACGAGCGCCTGTTCCAGGTTGCCCGCCTGATCAACGCAGCGGTGATGGCGAAGATTCATACGGTGGAGTGGACGCCATCGATCCTGCCCAACCACGGACTTTCGGACGCACTGAACGCCAACTGGTACGGCGCACTGACGAACGTTTTCCGGCGCGGCAAGGAGAGGAAGACGCTCTCGGACATCAACATCCGAAACCCGGAGTTGGGCGGAGTTGTGGGCAATCCGATTAATAAGCACGGAAAGCCGTTTGGCCTTACCGAAGAGTTTGTCGAGGTCTACCGCTTACACTCGCTGCTTCCCGAACAGCTGCGAATCCGAACGATGGGAAGCGGCGCCGAGGAACCAGTGCCGTTCGCTGCCTCGCGGCAGTCCGGTTCCGCCAAGATGGTACAGCGCACAGGGATGGCGAGTCTCTTTTATTCGTTCGGCAACCAGAACCCCGGGCAACTGGTTCTGAACAACTACCCACGCTTCATGACTGAGTTGAGCATCCCCGGCAATCCAGTGTTCGACGTTGGCGCCGTCGATATTTTGCGCGCGCGCGAACGCGGGGTTCCGCGGTACAACGAGTTTCGCCGACAGCTTGGGCTCAATCCCATTCGGACGTGGGAAGACCTGACTCCCGATGCCGAGCAGGTAAAGCGCTTGAAAGAGGTATACGGCGAGGAACCGGACAGTGTCGAGAAGCTTGACCTGATGGTCGGGACGCTGGCCGAGGGGGTGCGGCCGACTGGGTTCGGCTTCGGGGAGACGCTCTTCCAGATCTTCATCCTGAATGCTTCGCGCCGGCTGCAGGCCGACCGTTTCTACACGGATAGCTACAACGAAGAGACGTACACCGCGGAAGGCTTGAAGTGGATCGACAACGCCGACTTGAAAGGGGTCATTCTGCGGCACTACCCGGAATTGGCAGGTACGGGGCTGGCGAACGTGAAGAACGCTTTCGAACCTTGGGACGTAGGAGGACAACTGGACCCCGACCGGCACCCGCTGCGGGCGTTCGACAAGGAGTTGGGCAAGGACCGCTGGCGGACCGTTGTGCAGGCCGGCCCGGCCGCGCCATGAGTACCACATCGCCAAAGCCGCTGCGATCGCTGGATGCCACGCGAACGGAGAAGGTGCTGCATGGTGGCCTGGCGGCGGCACAACGATTCGAACGCCGGCTTGAGCCGTTCTTCCGGCCTGCTCTGAACGCGACGCTTCGCGAGCCGTCGGTGACGGTAATCCAGTGGTTGATGAATCGCAGGCGAGCGAATGACGGGCTCGCGTTGGCTGAAGAGCGCGAGCAGCCGGGAGAGGCCGAAGCGCTGGACGCGATCATCGAACGCGTGGGCGCGTACATGCGCCAGCACTACAAGCCGGGAGAGTTCCAGCGAGGAGGCAACACCAAGACCCACGGCATCGTGCGGGGCGAACTGACGATTCGCAACGATATTCCCGAGGGGTTGCGTAAGGGCGTGTTCGCAGCGCCTACCACGTTCCAGGCGTGGGTACGCTTCTCAGGACCAGGCCCGGATAGCCCAAAGGACATCGACGATGTCGGGTTCGTGAGCTGCGCGATCAAGCTGATGGGCGTGCCTGGCGCGAAGCTGTTGAAAGATGAATCCGGAACGCAAGACCTGATCGCTGTC
>JBBQGT010000178.1:0-4417 GCA_038323265.1 Tepidiformales bacterium | reverse complement strand
GTCTGCTCAGAGCGTTGCTGAATTGGTTGAGGGGCGGCGGCAAGGGGCGGCGCCTGTTCCCGGCGAACGCGTTCGCGCAGATTGGCGGCCTCTGCCTGCTCGCGATCGTGGCGGTTGGCGCCGGCGTAATGCCGGCGCTTGGACAGGGAGGCGGCGGCGGCGGGCGCGTTGCCGCAGAACCGGGACTCGAAGGCGAGCGGACCGTCGGCGCCGTAAGTCAGACGCCGACTCGGACGCCGACGCCAAAGCCCGGCAGCCGGACGACTACTGGCGGGGGGCCAGCAGCCGAAGGCAGTGCGACTGCGGTCGACGGCTCGGGCGGAAGTGGCAGTAGCGGGGTGGGCCAGACTAGCAGCGGAGGCGCGCCAGCTTCGACCTCAACGCCCCCAAAGGGCGGAGGTGCGGGTTCCAGCGCTTCCTCCACTGTGACGAAGACGCCGTCGCCAGCGCCCGGCGCCACAAGAACGGCGACATCTCCAGCGACTGCGACTGCGACTGCGACTGCGACCGCGACACTGACGGCAACTCCTTCGCCGACGTCCACAGCGACTCCAACACGTACACCGGTACCGCCCACGGCGACCCGGACCGCGACTCCACCGCCCCCAACCTCGACGCCGACCGCGACCAGGACGCCGGCCCCGCCCACCGCGACGAACACGGCCACGCCGACCGCGACGAAAACGCCAACGCCTACTCCAACACAAGTGCCGCCGACACCGACGGCTACGCCTACGCCCGCGTGCTTGAGTATCCCTTCGAACGACTGCGACGGCGACGGAGTCTCGAACGCAAATGAGGTGTTGTAGGGCTCGAACCCTTCGAACCCGGCAAGCACACCGGAGAACCTCAACTGGCTTAACGGCAACAGCTGCGTCGATGGCGTAGACAACGATAAAGACGGGAAGACCGACTACACTGGGGGCGATGAGGGCTGCGCAGGGATAATCATCTAGCGGCGCGGGAGGAAACAATCGGCGTTCTCGCCTTCGCGACCGTAAGACCCCAAAGCCCTTGTCCCCGATCGCGATGGGGCTTTACAATCGGCCATCTTTGGAAACCCCTGAGCGGGGCCAGGAGTTACTCATGAGCGCCACTATGGACTCCCTGAAGCAGGTTCCGATGTTCCGGGATCTCAACAAGAAGGCGCTCGAGCGCCTTGAACGAATCGCGCGCCAGCGATCGTTCAACACAGGCGATGTGATCGTCCAGGAGGGCGCAGAAGGCGTTGGCTTCTTTCTCATCACGAGCGGGAAAGTGTCTGTGACGAAGGAAGGGCACGAACTGAGCACCATCGGCGCCGATCAGTTCTTCGGCGAGATGGCACTGCTCGACAACTACCGCCGAAGCGCCACGGTCACTGCCATCGAGCCGACGAAGTGCCTTGCCATGCTGCGCTCGGACTTCGTCGCCGAGTTGCGTTCGAACGCGGACCTCACGGTTGAAATGCTGGTTCTGATGAGCCGCCGCGTGCGTGAGGTGGACGAGCGGCTCTCGCACGATTAAGGCGCTGGCCCCGGCGCCTTGGACGCGATGGCAACTCCGTATGGAACCGCCTGCGTCCGCGTCCGCGTCCGCGTGCGAGTGCCGCGGATGCCGCCCGGCACGCCACCAACGCGGTCGCCGGTCACCGGAGGGCGCAGTGGCAGCAACAAACGAGCCGAACCGCCGATTTCCAACCAAAAGGAGACACCGATGTCGAAGACCGTTATCACCATCGCCATGACCGACGGCGCACACGCGGATGAGGTGGCCACCGAAACGGCCAAGCTGCTGGGCTACCGGTACGTCAATGACGAAATTCTCGACCGAGCCGCCGAGCAGGCAGGCGTGGACGCCAAGGCGGTCGCGGCGGTCGAACATTCTGAATCGCTGGTCGGGCGGATCATGCGCTCCCTCTCCACGTTTCCGATGGACATGGGCGGCTACGGGGGCAGCGTGGCCCTGGAAGTTGACCAAACTCCAACCTATCGGTCGCTCATCCAAGAAGTGGTGCGCTCGGTGGCGGCGGAAGGCAAGGTGGTGGTGGGTGCCCACGCAGCGGGGATGACGCTGGCGGGCACGCCTGGCTTGCTGCGCGTCTTCGTTACCGCACCCGTGACGACCCGCATCAGCCGCGTAGCCGCAGAGCGAAACGTCTCGAAATCTGAGGCCGAAAAAGAAGTGCATCACACGGACCGCGAGCGCAAGGGGTACATCGACCGGTTCTTCCATACGACCGAACTGCCGACCCATTACGACCTGGTGATCAACACGGAAGTGCTGACGCCGACGGCCTCGGCCGCGCTGATAGCGAGTGCGGCCAGCGCGGACTGAGAAACGCGGGCGCTCGAGACGATCTCGGGAGCCTACTCAGCGGCCTGTTCAGGGCGTCGTCGGCGTGTAGCTAAACGTCCCGGTGTCCTTCATGCGGTCGAGCGAGCCAGCGCCCTGCGTTCCGGCGATGCCGCCTTGCGTCTCCGCGTACCAGTTCAGCGTCTTTCCCGTCGTCCAGCCCACATCCTTCAGGTCGAAGGTGAAGCTGATGGATTTCCCGCTGAGGGCCACTACGAGACTCTTCACGCCCGTCGTGCTGCCTTCCCGGTAAGACAGGTTCTTCGCTGAGCCGTTACCTGCTGCGATATTGATCGAATAACGGATCTTGGGCGGGTAACCGGAATCGTCGGCATTAGTGAGATCCCCGGCAGTGAACAACGTGATTTTCAACTTGCCGGTAGCCAGTTGCGAGACTGCGCAGCCGACGAAGTCCGCCTGGCTGAGGAGAACGTTTGGGTCGGACGTGGCGTCGCCGGTCGGGTCGGTGCAGTAGTAGCGGACCTTCACGGTATCCACGCCGATCCCCCCGTTTGCATCCGTGACCCTCACCTTGACGGTGTACTCCAACTGCGTGGACGAGAAAGTGTGGCTGATGGTGCTGGTCGTTGTGGTGGCCGTAACCCCGTCGCCGAAGTCCCAGAAGTATGAAACCGGGGCGACCATCGGCTCCCCGCCGTCGGCTACGTTGGCCGCGAACGACAATGGGATTCCGTCCGTAAACATCTTGTCCGGGCCGAGGTCTACGTTCAGGATGCGCAGGCCCGGTCCCTTTGCCGAGTAGACCCCCACGTTCCCGGCGGCGTCGACGATCTGGATGATCAGCCGGTCGGTGCCAGGGTTCGGGATGTTCACGGTGAAGGTGCCCGAGGCCAGACCGCCAAGGGTGTCCCCTGTATCCGACAGCGCGTAGACGGTCTTGGTGGCGGTGGCAGCGGAGGAATTAATGCGCAGCACGACGATGCGGCTGATGCCGCTGGTTGGCGCGAGATTCGGAGCGGTGCCAACGAGCGGATCGAGCGCGCTGATCTTGAGTGTCAGTGGCTTAGTGGCGTCGTTGCTGGTATCCATATCCAGGTTGGTGAGCGATGGCGGCGTCACGTCAAAGCTCTCGGAGCGAAGCGTTTCCCACGTGAGGCTCTGGAAGAGGCGCTGTGTGCCAGTGACCGTCGTCCCCGTCGGGCTGCCCACCAGGAGATCGCACCGGAACTGCCCCGGTGTGACCACGATCGATTGGTTCAGCTGGCCCTGGGCGTTGTCCAGGGTGTTCACGCGGAAGAGCTCCGATGGCCAGAAGCCCTTATAGCAAACCTGCGGTTCGGTGGGATTCTGCTCCCATTCGACCGACGGACGGCTGATCACCGGGTCGATGCCGGTGGAGTCGGTGAACTGGCCAGCCGTCCAGACAATGCCATGGACTGGCCCTGCTGTGGTGTTCGTGATTGGCAGCACCTGGCGCGGCTGGAGCGGGCGGTAGGGAGGCGCGGCGGCGTCGCCACCTGGGGACACGCTGTAGTACGTGCCGGCACTGGGAGTGTTAGTTGTGAACACAAACGACCGTGTGGTGGCGGTTGCCGAGGTCAACGCCTCGACGTTGGCTGTCAGGCTCGAGCTTGTCGCCTGCAGCACGGGAAGCCCCAGGCTGTACATGGGCAGGCCGTAGAGCGTGAGGTTGATCGAACTCTTTTCGTCGTAGACCGAAGCGGCCGGAAGCGACGAGAGGTAGTAACGCTTGGCGTCCACCAGCGCCTGCCCGGCGGACTTACCGTTCGCCAGTTCCTGGGCGTAAAGGACAATCAAGCGCTCGGTGCCGGCGATGCCCGAGTCGTCACCAATGCCGTACCCCGTGCTGGCGATGTAGACGGCTCCGGCCTTGGAAAATGCCTGGGCGAAGTCGAGCTTGGGGTTGATGCCCAGGCTTGGGTCGACATCGGCGATGGCGCGGTCGGGCGCACTGAAGCCTGCGTGGCAACCGATGGTGTAGATGAGCTTGCCCACCAACTTGTTCAGGACGCCGGCAGCCGCAACGTCATCGCTGGTCACGACATCCGTGAACTGCTGCATTTTGAACCCGTTCGCGGAAAGGCCGCCGTAGTGAGTGAAG
>JBBQGT010000177.1:0-4705 GCA_038323265.1 Tepidiformales bacterium | reverse complement strand
AAGATGGCGGCCGCCCAGGCGGTGTCGCATTGCTTAGTCCTCGTCGTCGGCGCCGATGAGATCATCTGCGCTTCCGTCTTTCAGTAGTGCTTCCTTGAGCGCCTTGCCCAGGGCGCTGAGGTTCTCTTCCTCGTCGTCGTCGTCAAGGATGACGGCGCTTGTGCGGCTGGGAACGGGCCGGCGCCCAGCGCCGGGCCGCGGGCCAGCGCCCTTGGCGCCATCCGAAATTGGCACAAGGCCTTCGGCGTCCGGATCGACGTAGCCGAGTTCAATCAGGCGGTCGCGCAGTTCGTCGTAAGACTTGCGTCCGAAGTTGCGCAGGCCGAGCAGTTCGTCTTCGCTCTTTTCGAGCACCGATCCAACGGTCATCAGGCCGCTGCGCTTCAGGCAGTTGTAGGCCCGAACGCTCAGCGAAAGGTCTTCGATTGGAGTGTTGTAGCGGTCCGGGGCCATGAGCATGCCAGCGACGCTAGTGGAGCCGCTGCTTCCCATGCCGAGTGAGGCAGGCTCCGGGCGGCCCATCACGCTGAACAACGAGAACTGGTCCATCAGGATGTCGGCGCTCTGGCCAACAGCCTCAACGGCGCCGATCGTGCCGTCGGTCCAGACTTCGAGCACCAGGCGGTCGTGGTTCGTGGACTGCCCAACGCGGGTCTTGTCCACGTGGTAGTTGACCTTGCGGACCGGTGTGAAGACGGCGTCCACCGGGATGTAGCCGAGGGGCAGGCCCTCGACGCTGCCGGCCGGGACGTAGCCCTGGCCGAGGTCGACGTGCAACTCGACGTTCAGCCGGCCGGGAGTGTCCATGGTCGCCAGGTGCAGTTCCGGGTTGGCAATCTCAAAGTCCGCGGGAACCTGGATATCGCCGGCGGTGATTTCCGCTGGGCCCTCGATATCGAGCGAAAGCGTGCCCGAGCGGTTTGTCAGGGCGCGGAGGCGGACCTCCTTGAGGTTGAGGAGGAATTCAGTCGAATCCTCCTGCATGCCCGGGACGGTCGAAAATTCGTGCTCAACCTGTTCGATGCGCACGGAGGTAATGGCCGCGCCTTCGAGCGAGCTGAGCAGGACGCGACGAAGCGCGTTGCCGAGAGTGATACCGTAGCCTGCCTCAAGCGGCTCGGCGACAAGGCGGGCGTACCGCTCTGTCTCTTCATCAACGGTGAGCTGGGGGACGACGTCTTCTGCCGTCTGCCCGATCAACTCCAGGGAATCCATCATGCTGAGTTTGCCTCTTCTACTGGTTCCAGAACGCGCTGGGGTGGTTAGCGCGAGTAGTACTCGATGATCACGTTCTCGTTGAACAGATGCGTTTCGCCGTGAGCGACGGTTGGCGGTGCGCTGACGCGGCCGGACATGCCGGCGACATCGAGCAGCAACCAGGACGGCGGGTTCTTGGACTTCATCGTCTCCTGGACGATTTTGTAGTACTCGCTGCGGATGCCCCGAGGGGTGAATCCGACGCTGTCGCCAACCTTCAGGTGGGCGGAAGGGATATCGAGCTTGCGACCGTTTACCGCCACGCCGCCGTGGGTCACGATCTGGCGGGCCTGAGAGCGGGAATCGGCGAAGCCGAGCCGATAGACGATGTTGTCCAGCCGGGTTTCGAGCAGGCGCACAAGGTTCTCACCCGAGACTCCCGTGCCACGAATCGCTTCCTTGTAGTACCGCACGAACTGCTTTTCCAACACGCCATAGGTGACGCGGGCGCGCTGCTTTTCGCGCAGCTGCAGACCGCGATCGCTGATCTTGCGCCGCCGTGCGGGGCGGGGCCCGGGCGGGTTCGGACGGCGGTCATAGCTGCACTTCGGCGTGAAGCAGCGCTCCCCCTTGAGGAAGAGCTTCTCACCGTGACGGCGGCAGAGTCGGCAGACTGGTCCTGTGTAACGTGCCATTAACGTGCGCTCCTAGACGCGCCGGCGCTTGGGCGCACGGCAGCCGTTGTGGGGGATAGGGGTGACATCGCGGATGGCCGTAACGGTCAGCCCGGTTGCCTGGAGCGAACGAATCGCGGCTTCGCGGCCGCTTCCAGCGCCACGGACGTAGACCTCGACGGACTGCAGGCCGTGCTCCATCGCCCGGCGGGCAGCCGTTTCGCCAGCCAGTTGAGCAGCGAACGGCGTCCCCTTGCGGGAACCCTTGAAGCCGGAAGCACCAGAGCTCGACCACGAAATGACGTTCCCGTTGGGGTCCGTCAGGGTGACCAGCGTGTTGTTGAAGGTGCTCTTGATGAACGCCTTCCCGCGAGGTACCGACTTGCGTTCGCGGCGCTTAAGGCGCCGTGCGCCAGCGGCACCCTTCTTGTCAGCTTTCGCCGCTCCACGTTTTGCATCAGCCATCGTGTGCTACCTCCTCTTACTTCTTGCCTGCGCGCCGCTTGCCGGCAACCGTCTTACGGGCGCCGCGCTTCTGGCGAGCATTGGTGCGGGTGCGCTGGCCGTGAACCGGGAGGTTCCGGCGGTGGCGCTGCCCGCGGTAGCAGTTGATTTCGACGAGCCGGCCGATGTTCTGACGAACTTCGCGGCGCAAGTCACCTTCGACGATGAAATGCTTATCGATGTGGTCGCGGATTTTGATGACCTGGTCATCGGTCAGTTCCCGCGCGCGAGTATCCGGATTGATGCCCGTGCTTTCGAGAATCTGGTGCGAACGGGTAAGCCCGATCCCAAAGATGTAAGTAAGCGCGATCTCGATGCGCTTGTCGTTCGGAATGTCGACTCCAGAAATTCGTGCCATAACTAACCCTGCCGCTGCTTATGCTTTGGATTTTCACAGATCACCATAACGCGACCGTGCCGGCGGATGACCTTGCACTTATCGCAACGTGGCTTAACGGATGCTCGGACCTTCATGTGTCTCCTGTTTGCTGGCCTTCGCCGCCAGCTGGATTGAATCTGGAATCCGCTCGAGCGCCCCTCCTGCGAGGTGCGCCGTTTGAATCGCGCAATGGACTAGGAGAGCGTGAGAATTTCGGCCTCACGACCCTCTCGAATAGCTATAGTATGCTCGAAATGACAGCATAAGCTACCGTCCTTCGTGCTTACAGTCCAGCCATCTGGGCCTTCTTCCACGTCTGGCTTGCCGATGTTGACCATCGGTTCCAGGGCGAGGACAAGCCCGTGACGGAGCGGCATCCCCCGGAAGTGCTGCCGCACGTTTTCAATGTGCGGCTCCTCGTGCATGTCGCGCCCCACCCCGTGCCCGCCATAGCCTCGGACAATGGAGAAGCCGCTCGGCCGGATGGTGTCCTCGATCGCCCCCCGGATGTCGTTAAGGTGGTACCCGGTGCGGGCGGCTTTGATGCCCGCGTAGAGCGATGCCTCGGTGACGTCCATCAGACGTTGTGCCTCGGGGCTGATGTTGCCGACACCCACCGTAATCGCCGCGTCCCCAACGTAGCCCTTGTAGGTTGCGCCAAGGTCAAAGCTCACGACGTCGCCTTCTTCCAGCTTACGGCCTGTGGGAATGCCGTGGACGAGCTGTTCGTTCACACTTATGCAAATGTTCGAAGGATAGGGCGGGTATTTGGGTGCCGGAGAGTAGTGCAGGAACGGCGATGTGGCGCCGCGCCGCTCGAATTCGTCTTCTACGAACCGCTCGATCTCGAGCAGACAGAGCCCTGGGCGGACCATTTCGCGGATGCGCGCGAGCGTCTGCCCAACGATCTGGCCGGCCTCGCGCATGACGCGCAATTCATCTTCACTCTTCAACTTTACAGCCATCGCTACTTGATGGCCCCCAAAAGAGCAGCCGTAACCGCGTCCAGCGATTGCTGGCCATCGATCTCGGTAAGGATGCCCGCCTTGCGGTAGTGGTCAATGAGGGCCATGGGCGGCTTCTGCTTTTCAAGACGCGCCATCACCACCTCGGAGCGGTCGTCTTCGCGCTGGTAGAGTTCGCCGCCGCATTTATCGCAAACTCCGACCCTCGTAGGCGGGTCGTTCCGTTCGTGATAGAGGTGCCCGCAATTCCGGCAGATCCAGCGTCCACCGAGCCGCGCGACCAACTCGTCGTCCTCGACGCTGACGAGCAGCGCATGGTCGATCTTCGCTCCGCGCCCCGCGAGGGCGGCGTCCAGCGCTTCCGCCTGGGGGACGTTGCGCGGGAAGCCGTCAAACATCGCGCCCTCGGCGGCGTCGCGCCGGCCGATACGCTCCAGGAGCATCTCAATCGTCAATGCGTCGGGAACAAGGTCGCCCTTCGACATGTACTTGTTGGCTTGTTTGCCCAGCTCTGTGCCGCCCTTCACGTTCTCGCGAAACATGTCGCCCGTGGAGATATGCAGGAGCTGAGTCGCAGCAGCGATCCGCTGCGCCTGGGTTCCCTTGCCGGCGCCGGGAGGTCCAAGAAGTACGATGAACACCTAGCGGATGAACCCCTCGTAATTTCGCATCAGCAACTGCGATTCGAGCTGCTTCATGGTATCGAGCACTACAGCCACCACGATCAGGAAGCCGGTACTGGAGACCGTGAGCGCCCGTACGTCCGTCACGAGGCCGATGAAGAACGGTAAAATGGCGACGAACCCCAGGAAGAAGGCGCCGGCCCAGGTGATGCGCGTTACGACGCGCATCAGGTAGGCCTCTGTTGGCGGGCCCGGACGGATGCCCGGTATGAACGCGCCTTGTTTCTGCAAGTTCTTAGCGATCTGTTGCTGTTGGTACTGCACCATTGTGTAGAAGAACGTGAACACGATGACTAACAGGAA
>JBBQGT010000176.1:0-4763 GCA_038323265.1 Tepidiformales bacterium | reverse complement strand
CGTCGATCGAATCTGCGACGCCCTGGATGACGGCGTCAGTGAGGGTGTTCATCTTCTCGGGACGGTTGAGGGTGATGATGGCGAGAGAATCGCGTTCTTCGTAGAGGACCACCGATTCGTCTGGCATGGCGTGGCTCCTTTGGGTGCCGCAGTGGCGGGACCGCGTGTGTGAACGAAGCGTACGCCAGGGCTGTGGACGTTGCACCAGTCACTGCCGGCCGTCTCGGGCTTTAACCGCGAGGCGGCAACGCGTCCAGAGCGCGTCCGATTACCATTCGTTGGATCTGGTTAGTGCCTTCGAAGATCTGGAAGATCTTGGCGTCGCGGACCCACTTCTCGGTTGGGTGATCACGCATGAAGCCCTGGCCGCCAAGTACCTGGACGGCGTCCACAGTGACCTTCATGGCCATGTCGCTGGCGAAACACTTGGCCATCGAGCCTTCGGCCTGGAGGTAGGGGACATTTGCGCCGGCCATCCAGGCCGCTCGCCAGACCATCAGGCGGGCCGAATCGACGGCCATCGCCATGTCAGCCAGCATGAAGCTGATCGCCTGGTTTTTGATAATTGGCTTGCCGAACTGGACACGGCCCTTGGCGTAGTCGAGCGCGTATTCGTAGGCCGCACGGCCGATGCCGAGGGCGTACGCGCCGACGACCGGCCGCGTGCGCTCGAGGGTGGCCAACGCGCCGAGGGCGCCGGGGCCCGCGCTGCCGCCAGCCGTTCGGGCAGCACCGAGCTTGTTTTCCGCCGGGATGCGGCAATCGCTAAGCACCACGTTGGAAGTGTGTGAGGCGCGAATGCCCATCTTCTTCCAGACGGTGCCTTCGGAAAGTCCGGGCGTCCCCTTCGGGATGACGTAAGCGCCGATGCCGCCCCAGCCCTTCGTGCGGTCCTCGGTGGCAAAAACCACGTGCACGTCCGCGATGCCGCCGTTGGTGATGAACTGCTTTTCGCCGTTGAGGACGTAGTCGTCGCCGTCGCGGACGGCTGTGGTCTGGATGTTGGCGACGTCAGAGCCGGCGTCCGGTTCAGTGAGGCACATCGCGCCGAGGTGGACTTCGTTTCCGTCCGAAGCGATTTGCGGAAGCCAATGGGCGCGCTGCTCAGGCGAGCCGGTGGCCTGGATGGCAGCTGCTGCGAGGCCCGAGGAGTTGATGGCGAGGGCGATGCCCGCACAACCCCAGGAGAGTTCTTCCGCCATGATGCAGGGGAGCAGCGCGGAGCCGCCGCCCTCCGTCAGCCCGCCTTCCCTCGAGATTCCGAAGCCGATCGCGGCAGCTTTCTTGATGACGTCGTACGGCGTCTCTTCGTGTTCGTCGAAGTAGGAGGCAACGGGCCGGATCTCCTTTTTGGCGAACTCGTGCGCTACCTGCTGGACCATTTTTTCTTCTTCAGAGAGTTCGAAACCGATCATCTGCATTACCCCGCGCTCATATGGGCAACATGGTAACAGTGAACTTCGAGAGCGATGGTCCGATTGGCCGCTGAAATAGGGCCGGACGACCCAAGGGAGCTCGCGGCTGCAGGGCAGACTGAACGCGTGGCGCAGAAGCTCGCTTTAGCACTCGCGGGGCCGAGGCTCGCATTGAGGTGCGAACTCGGCTTCTGGCAGGTAACCGCGGGCGGCGGCGGGATCATCATTGGCGCCTGCATCTCGGCGGAGAAGTCGTGGCGGTGGTCGCGGTGGTTTCTACAACGAACACGACGCTTTTGGCGCTGATCGCTACTTCGCGACTGCGTTACGGGATGCCGACCGCCAACGCTTTGCCGCCCAGGTTGAGGCAAGTCAATGGTCGTACCAGGGCCCCGGTACTGGCGATCCTGGCGGTCGCCGTCGTGGCTTTCGGATTCGTCCCTCGTGGGGCGTATCACGCTGATTGCGAGTGTTACGGATTTCGCCGTTTACCTCGTTTTTCCTGGCGGTGAACGCAACGGTCATCGTGCTGCGCTGACGACAACCGGAATGGCCCCGGCCGTTCCGCGTGCCGGGGCCCGGGTAACGGGTGCCGCTGATTGAAGTCTTCGGAATTCTGTCGGTCGTGCTGTGCTCACGCAGCACAGCGCGGAAGCGATTTCCCTGGGACTCCGGGGTGAGCGCGCTGGGGGTGGGTGCGGCGTTTATCGAAGCGAAGAGCAGGGAAGGAAGGCAAGCAGAGGCTGGCGCGTAAGCAGCGCCGAGAGCATCGTTTCCTATCTTATGTATCGCTCGTCCCGCCGATGAGGGCGCGCAAGGGGACGCGTTGTGGAGGCCAACAGCTATTCTGTTTTGAAATCCGTTAACGGTGCGTTATCTTCACAAAATCAGGCCAAAATTCTGTGGACACGCTGGAACTGCCGCCCCTATGATTGCGCCCGCCGACCCACCCCCAGACCCTGATTCGACCGAGGTACTCGCCCGCATGGACGATCCAATCGCCCAGTTTTTGAACTTCCTCGCTGTAGAGAAGAACGCCTCCAGCAACACCATCGCCGCCTACCGGAATGACCTCGCTCAGTTCCTAAAGTTTCTCGCTGGGGGCAACGCTTCGGCTGTCCCGGACCTCCGGGCGATCAATCCCGATACGCTGGTCCGGTACGTGGAGAGCCTGCGCAACAACGATTACAAGGACGCCACGGTGGCCCGCAAGGTGGCGGCAGTGAAGTCCTTCTTCGGTTTTTTGTCAGCAGAATCGATGATCGACAGCGACCCGACGGAGCAGTTGAAATCGCCACAGGTGGGAAAATCGCTCCCGCGCGCACTCACGGTGAGCGAAGTGGACGAGTTGTTGGAGCAGCCAGGGCGGCGCAACACGCCCGAAGCGCGGCGCGACAAGGCGATGCTCGAACTGCTCTACGCTACCGGTCTGCGCGTTACTGAGCTGGTTTCGCTCGACGTCAGCGACATTGCGCTGGAGAGCGACCCGGTGACGGTGCGCTGCCTGGGCAAGGGTGAACGCGAACGCTTGCTTCCGCTGCACCAGCGCCCCGTGGATGAACTGCGCCAGTACATCTTCCACGTCCGCCCGCGGCTGGTGCGCAATCGCCGCGAGCCGGCGCTCTTTGTTAACCGGCGGGGAGAACGGCTGACTCGCCAGGGTTTTTGGCTGATCCTGAAGAATTACGCGCGCGAAGCGAAGCTCGATAAGACGATCACGCCGCACACCCTACGCCACACCTACGCGACTCACATGTTGTCCGGAGGTATGCCATTACGTAATGTACAGGACGCCCTTGGCCACGCCAGTATCTCGACAACGCAGATCTATACGCACCTGACGGACGACCAGAAGCGCATCGAATACGATAAGGCGCACCCACGTGCACAGACAGCGGTGGCGGCGGTCGCACAGCCCTGAGTCGGGGCCGCAAAGCCGACTTGCGAACAGCCCGGTAAGCTGAGGCGATGACCTCCGCCGCCGGGCTTTTCGCTGCCCTCCAATCTACTCCCTGCCTTCCGGCGCTGCGTGCACTCGACGAGTCTGGCGAGCTGACCCCGTTGCTGCCCGAACTGGAAGAGGGCCGCGGATTCGCGCAGCCAGCACTGCACCATTTCGACGTGCTGCAGCACAATTTCGCTGCCGTGGGGGCACTGGATTTGGTGCTGAGCGAAAGCGACGACAATCACGAACTTCGCGCGGCGTTGGCCTGGGTAGACATCGAGAGCTCGTTCGCCCGTGAGATCGATGGCCAGCCCTTGCTGGCGCTTACTCGGTTGGGCTGCCTGCTGCATGACGTGGCGAAGCCCGCAACGGCGGCGCACATCGATGGGCGGCTGCGCTTTCCCAGGCACGGGCCGCGCGGAGCGGAGATGATGCTTCAGCGGCTGCCGCTGCTGGGTCTCGGACCAGAGGCGACACTGCTCGTCTCGCGGCTGATTCGCTACCACCTGCGGCCGCGAGAGCTGATCATGAACTGGCCGCCGAGCGACAAGGCAGTGCGCAAATTTGTGGCCGATTTAGACGGCCACGTGCTGCCGTTGATGCTCGTCAACCTCTGCGACGGGATAGCCACGCGCGGGCCGCACTACACCCGCGACAATTACCGGCGGCACTGCAATTTCCTCAACTACGTGGTGGCCCGGGCGTGGGCGGCGAGTGAGGAAGGAGAACGGCCGTTAATAAACGGTGATGATCTGATCGCCGAGTTGGAGCTTTCCGGTGGACGCTTGCTGGGTGCTGTCCTAACATCGGTTCGCCAAGCCCAATTCGATGGCGCCATCTCAGACCGGCGTCAGGCGCTGGCGCTGGCGCGTTCCGTGCTCGCCAGTTTGCCTGCCGAACAGGAATGACGCCGCCGCGCCAGACGAGCAGGAGATCCATCTATGGCCGTGATGTGGAGCGTCATTTTCTACACCGTCCTCGCTGTGGCGGCGTTCTATTTCATCCTCATCCAGCCTGTGCTGAAGAACCAGAAAATGCAGCGCAAAGCGGTCCGCGAAACGCGCGTAGGGGATGAAGTAGTCACCACGGGCGGGATAATTGGCGAAGTCAAAGATGTGGTTAGCCCCATCGATGGGCCTACTGAATACATCCTGGAGATCGCTCCTGGAGTGCGCGTCCGTGCCTTAGCGGACGCAATCTCGCGGCGTCTCACCACCCTGGATCCGGCCCCCGATGCGATGCCCGCGCGCACCGACGGGACAACCGGCGAGGTTTCTCAACCAAGTGCGTAGTACACAAACCGTCGTCCTCTTCCTCTGCGTCCTTGCGCTCACGGCGTTCGCCCTGGTGGCTGTCTGGCCCAGCGATCCGAACCGCTACCTGCCTGGCGACTTTTGGCCAGA
>JBBQGT010000175.1:0-4823 GCA_038323265.1 Tepidiformales bacterium | reverse complement strand
CGGTCGTGAACTGTCCCGACTCCACCACGGGGTCGTGGACGTCGAGGATCCGCAGCATCTTCTGCGGGACACGCAACGGCCCGATCCCGAACCGATCCTTGAAGCCGCGGACTTTCTGAGTGAAGACCACAAGCGGTGGTTTCGACGCTGCTTCGATCGTCTCCGTCCCGCGGTCGAGAACGCTTCGTCGTTTCGTCGCTTGACGCATGGTGACGCGCATCCCAACAACGTCCTGATCCGCAATCACGAGTTCGTCGCGCTGATCGATTGGGGGGGCGCTGGCTGGTGTGACGGGACCATTGACTTTTACAGCATGCCCGCACGCGTTCTTCCGTACGCGGTCGACGGTTACCGCGAGGAAGCGCCGTTCGATGACGACGAAACCGCCGAAGCGCGGATCCTCTTTGATCAACTCGGCGCGGCGATCTCGATGTGGGACGGCGAGTCATGGCACGGACAACCGAATACGCGCAGGCTGATCGAGTTACTGGCCCTCTACGCGACGGATCTCCCAGCGACGTGGCGGCGGTGGATCGGATAATGCCGAAGCCTCCCTCGCTACTCATACTGGCGTCTCGAATACGACGATAACCTCGGCCATGCGGACGGTTGAGAACCGGTGGGAGACGAGGATCGTGATCGTGCCTGATTGTTTGGCGGCGGTGCAGCGGCTGAAGAGGTTCATGCTCGCTTTGGGCGCCGAGCGCGGCTGTGGGCTCGTCGAGGATGAGTAGATGTGGTGTGTGTCTCATGAAGGCTCGTCCGAGTGCGAGTTCTTGCCATTGACATCCGAGAGTTCGACGCCGCCGTGCCTGCGCTGAGGCGGCAACAGGACTCGTCACTGGCGTCGCAGACGCGACCTGCCGGGCCTGGCTCAGGCGCGCTCGTAGCGGAGCAGCGTCGTGCCGGAATCAAACTGAAGCGTCTCCAGCAGGCGGAGGCGCTCCGTGGCCTCGCCCTGGAACATCGGCTTGCCGCCGCCAACCAGGATGGGGTAGACGTAGACCCAGTACTCGTCGATGAGGCCGAGGCGCCGAAATTCGGCTGCGAGTGACGCCCCGCCAAGGGAGAGCTCACCTTCGGTGCTCTCCTTCAAACGCGCGACTTCGACGGGGTTCACTTCGCGGACGATGCGGACGCCCGGATCGGCATCGCGCAGCGTCCGCGAAAAGACGATCGTGGGCACCTTCTGCCAGAAGCTGGCGTACTCGCGTTCGTATTCGGAGAGCGGTGCATGCTGGTCCGGGCTGGCCCAAAAACGCATCACTTCGTACAGCCGTCGGCCGGATGGAGGCCAGTGTTGCGTTCTCGTTCGTTGAAGTGCCGGTGGAGGGCCTCATCGGGCTCGGACCAATCGAAGCTGCCCGTGGAATCCTCGATGAAGCCATCGAGAGAGACGTTGAAGCCGTACGCGATTTTGCCCATAAAGAGTCAGTGTACGCCGCAGACGAGATTCGACCCTCACCAACGGCGATCTCACGAGTCTTTGGCTTCATGGGGCTGGGCGATTCGCTGTAGGATTCGCCCGATAGAACCACCGGAGGCTTTCAGATGGAACACGTTACTTTGGCTGCTTACTGTTTCTCACGCGCTTGCGGGGAGAGCCTCGCGCCGCTCGGCTAATCGAGCCTCGACGCCATTGGGGACACATCGGCGGGTCGCTTCTCTCGTTTCTGCATCGCGTGTTCTTCGGCGCCGAACCTCGAAAGGTTTGGCGCGCATTTGCGTATGCACGCAGGAGTGACCGTTGTCTTCTTTTGTAGCTGAATCCGGGCAGATGGCTGCCCTGCCCGCGGATGTCGCGCGGGTTGTTGAATTGATGTCCGCGTTTCCCGGGAGCTGGGGGCTCTGTGGAGGGTGGGCTGTCGATGCGTGGTTGGGGCGAATCACGCGGGAACACAGCGACGTTGATATTTTCGTTTTCGAGGACGATCAACTGGCTCTTCGAGAGCTGCTCCCTGGTTGGCAGTTGGTGGCCCACGACGACAACTGGAGCGGGAAAAACCCAATCTGGCCGAACGTGCCGATCGTCGCCAGCGAACTGTGGGACGGACGGCGGGTCGAAGTGCCGGGGCATTTCCACGCGCGCGCGGCTGACGAGTTCGAGTTCGAATTGAACTTGAACGAGCGCGACGGCGAGGACTGGGTGTTCAGCCGGGAGCTGCGGATCGCGTTGCCGGTGAGCCGCACGCTATCGCTCTGTGACTGGGGAATACCGGCAGTGGCGCTGGAGGTGGTCGCGTTCTTCAAGCTGTTGCCTCTGCCCTTTAAGAGGGGTGCGCGCCCAGCGATGCGACCAAAAGACGAGGCTGACGTGATAGCGTTGCTGCCTGTCTTGGACGGGGGACAACTGGCGTGGCTCAGGCAGTCGGTGGCCGCGATCGAACCCGGTCATCCTTGGCTTGGGCGACTTTCCCATAGCTCGCGATGATCTGTCCCACGACTGCAATGTTGTGGCGTACCTCGCTGCCAAAACGCAACACCTGCGCGTGTGCGCGGGACGTAGGGTGAAACCCTGATACCTGTGGTTGCAGGCGAGTGTTAAGGTTTGTTAAGATTCCGCCCCCGCGACAGCCAACGCTCCGCGGAAGGCATACGTTTCTCGCGACTCGAAGGCGGGTAACGGCCAGTCATTGGCGACGTGAAGGAGAGAGCATGGTAGCCAATCTACGGAAGCTTGGGCATGGGGCCCTTGAGACGAAGAACTGGGTGCGCGGAATGCTCGCGGGAGGAGCGGTAGTCCTGGCATTTTTTGGCGCAGTTGTGTTGGCGCAGGGAAGCCAGCCGGGGACGGCTTACGCCGCCAATCCGGAGCCGTGCTCCACGCAGGAGCCGCAGGTTTCAGCACAACAACTGGGGCGTGAGCCAACGGTTTCGGTGACGCCGAACCTTGGCCCATCGGGCAGCAGCGCCGTGCTCCACGCATACAACTTCTTGCCCAACGAGGATGTGAATGCGATCTTCCGTGTCATCGGCGACCCGGTGGTGGCCACCGGTAAGACGAATGCCGCGGGCGAAGCCTTCCTGACGTTCACAGTGCCGACGGCACCAGACGGCGTGTACGTCATCCTGGTGGCGCAGGCGAACCGGACGTGCGTTCACGCTTCGGTGCATTTCCGAATTGGAGCCGCGCCGCCAACGGCGACGCCTCGTCCGGCCAATACTCCGACGCCCACGGCGGCAACCCCAACAACCCCGGCCGCTTCAGCGACGCCAATAGCAACGGGGACGCCTGTCGCAACAGCGACTCCCACGAGGCCAGCGGTCCTTCCAACGCCAGTCCTGCCTTCGACGGGCACCGGCCCCGGCGGAAGCGGCGGGTTGCAGTTCAACCTGCTCCTGGCATTGGTCGCGCTGATGGTGACAGCTTCGGGCTTCGCGGTCCTTGGGGTTTCAGGAGTGCGACACCGGAACTAGTCAGTCTTCGCAATAGAAGGAAGAGGCGTCGAGCAATCGGCGCCTCTTTCACGTTCAGCGCACGGATTCGCTATTGAGGGCGAGTGACGGCGCCGAAGGCCCACACCATGAGAGCGGAGACCGTGAGCGACCAGGCCAGGGTGGCCTGGCCAGTGGGGCTCGGCGGCGAGATGTTCGGAAGGTGCTGGAGGATGATGAAAATGGCGGCCGCTGCAAGCCCGCCGAGCCCGGCCACGGCAAATCCGATGACCGCCAGGACGATTGTGAGAATTTGGCTCGTGTCCACCTCTGCACCTCTTGCTGTTCGGCATTGGTGCGCGAATCAGCGTTTGAGGCCATTTTCGGTGGAGGGGCGTACGAGAAAGAGCCAGCGCGGGTCCGGGATTACTTGCAATGCTGTCTCAGTGGCGGCCCGTGATCTGCTGAGGGGGCCTCCCCCTGCCGAAATTGGAAGAGTAGAGGCGCCTCCCGCCAACACAATTGGGGTCCGTTGTTTCCCGACGGGCCCCTTCTCTTTGCCCTGCGGTGCTCGCCTGGTACTGACCGCGCGCCACGCTCGCTCTTGAGGATCGTTCAGGTTGTGACCAGTCGCACCTTTTCGGATGCGGACTTGTTTCGGAGTTCACTTCGCCAGTCTGTGTACCGAAACCGCGTAATCGCCGCCCTCTATCCACGGTTCGGCGTCCCATGTGGCGAAGCGTTCGTGGAGAGCGAGGCCGGCGGCCTGGGCGAGTTCGTCGTAGCGGCGGAGCGTGAGTCCCGTGGGGCGCAGTTGGAAGCCGGCGATGACGAGGCCGCCGGGCTGCAGGTGGCTAGCGAGGTTGGCGAGGACGCGTCCTTCGCTGCCCGGCGTGAGGAAGATCATGACGTTGCCGGCCATGAGGACGGCGTCGAATTTACGGCCCAGCGCGACCGTTTCGAGGTCGGCGACGTGCCATTCGAGCTGAGGCGCTTTGCGCATGCCGGCAGCGAGCATGACTGGGTCGAGGTCAACGCCGACGACGTCGAGGCCGCGGGCGGCGAGTTCGCGGGTGACGCGGCCAGTGCCACATCCAGCGTCGAGGACGGACTTCAGCGGGTAGCGACCGAGGAAGTTGGCCTCGCCGTGGACATCCTCGCCGGCGGCGGCGCGCTGTTCGTAGACCGCGTCGTAGGCGTCGCCGTCTTGACTGCGGGTGGAGATCCAGGGGTTGGGCTGGTCTGGCATTGGGCGATTGTAGCGGCTACGCGGTGACGATTTCAGGGCAGGGGCGGCGCGATGGGGCGAACGAGCGCATGAAGACCGGTGTGAAAGAGCAGCCGTGTGGCCCGTTCCTCCCCATAACGGTATGCTCATGGTTATGGCGAGCAGACCCGGGCACAGGACGGCCGAGGCGTTTCTTGATGCATATTTGCGCGAGTTGAGC
>JBBQGT010000174.1:0-4918 GCA_038323265.1 Tepidiformales bacterium | reverse complement strand
GTCGCGTTCCGCCACCGTGATGCCCATCGGCCCCGATGTCACGCGGTCCGCCAGAACATCGCCCCGCGTGCAGAGCAACGGCACTCGCGCCCGGAAAAGGTCCACATAGCGTGTCCGGAAAGCGAAGCGGCTTTCGACATTCTCGTAGCCCAGGCAGACGGAGGAGTCCGCTTCCGCAAGGTAATCGTCGATACGCTCGTACGGCACCCAACCGTCAAGGAAAAAGACGCTGCGTCCCTCCAGCCCAAGATCCTTGGCCAACGTTATCGCCTGCAGGCTGACGCCAACCTCAGGCCCGAAAGCGTAATCGGGGTGGTTCACGCCCATGAACACCAGCTTGATCTCAGGCCGCCGTGCGCGCAGTTCATCCATCGCCCGGATCAGCGTCAGCGGGTCGTTCCACTCCGTAATCCCGCCGTTCCACAGCAGTACACGGTCGTTCGCTTCAATGCCGGGGATAACCCCCTTCAACACCGGCCCGCGCGCATCCAGCGGGTGGCCCGGTACACCGTAGGGCACGATGTCTATTAGCTTGCGCAGCGATGGATCGCGCTCGTACGTATCCGGCGGTACCAGCACCAACGCCATCAGCATGCCGATCCACAGATCGCGCTGGCGCTCATCGGCGCAAAAGACGAAGTCCGCGAGCGTTAGCTGCAGGTTGATGTACCAGCGATTCCCTGACATCCAGGTGCGCCGCCACTTCGGCTCGATATCCCGCTTCGAAAGCTCCATCCACTCGATGTAGAACGGCGTAAAGGCGTCCAGCGCGAATCGCCGGTCGCCGAGCAAGCGAGCGAACTGGGGTGGAAAGTTCCGTGCGATGGTCACTTCGTGGGCCCGTGCAAGCGCCGTCGCCCCGGCGTTGTTCTCCCAAACCTGCAAACGCACATTCGGCGCCGGTAACGGCACTTCGCCCTTATCGCCGGGGATCGCAAGGGTGATCTCGGCCTCCGGCATCGCCCGACCCAAGGCGCCAGCCAGCTGGTACGCGCGAATCCCGGGGCTGGCCATCTTCGGCCCAACAACCGCTCGCGAAAGGACTAGAACACTCACGGGCCAAGCCCAAGTTCGAGCAGCACTTTATCGATGCGCGGAAGCGTCCAAAACCACTCTATCCGCACCTTCAGTCCGTCAACCACCGTGCTCGTGAACTCACCATCCGGTGTCGCAACGCCCTGGTACACGCCAGCCGCGTCCAGCAGGTAGAACTCTGCGACCTCGTGGTGAGGATCCAGGATCCAGTACTCCGGCACCCCGCCCACCTGGTACTCCGCGAATTTCTCACGTCTGTCGATACGCTCCGTCCCAGGACTGATCACCTCGACCACAAGGTCCGCTGCTCCATCGAGGAACTGGTCGCGGAAGAGGCCAAGCCGTTCGGTGCGAACAAACAGCACGTCTGGCGAACGTCCAGCCAGTGAACCGCCAAGCTTCATGTTGAACGGCTCCCAAACCACTCTGCCCAGTTCGCGGCTCTCGGCGTACACCTTCAGCACGGATTGCAGGTAGTTCGCCAGTTCGGTGTGCTTCCTGGATACGGACATCATCGGGACAACCCGGCCATTCACCCACTCCGTGTGCTCGGGTATTTCGGGCGCGTTCAGGTACTCCTCGTAGGTCATCGGAGGATACTCGTTCGAAACCGCCGTCCCGCGTGTCTGCGTCACTCGTCCATCATACCGCGCGTCTACTCCCGCGGAGCCGTGTACTGGAACGCCGCGCGCCGCCCAACGTAAACCGCCACCCGCTGCAGCAGCCCCGGGATACGCTCCCATTTCGGCGCCACCGGCCGCGGTTCGCGGCAGAATTCGATGAGCGGCTTCATCGTCTCTTCCCACTGCAGCTCGGGCCGCGCAGCCGCCAGGTTCGCCTTGCACTCGGCGTGAAACTCCCGGTCGTCCACCAGCTTTTCGATCGCCCGTGCCAACGCCGGCGCGTCCTCCTGCGGCACCACTAACCCCCAACCGCGGTTCGCCACGTCCTCCGCCAGCACATCGCCGTGTGTACAGATAAACGGCAACTCCGCCCAGATCACGTCCACAAACCTCGTGCGATGGCTGTACCGCGTCTCAAGATTGTCGAAGTACGAGCACACGCTAATGTCCGCCTCTTGCACGTACCGCTTCGCCGTTTCGTGGCTCACCCAGCCCTCTTCGAAGAAGACCGTTTTCCCCAGCTGGCCGTTCGCCGCCGCGATCGCCTTCGCGTCCTGGAACCGGATGCCTTTGCCCAGTTCCTTCAGCCCCGGATAGGCGGCGCCGAGAAACAGTAGCTTGATGTCCGCCCTGCCGAGCAGCCGCAGCGCTTCGAGCAGCGTCGCCGGGTCGTACCACTGGATGATCCCGCCGTTCCAAACGATGATCTTGTCGCTCTCGGCGAACCCAGGGTGCGCCCCGCGCAATACCGGCCGATGAGCCTCCGGCAGCTCCGGACGGATGCCATGCGGCCCCACATCGATGTATCGCCGTAGCGTTGAATCGGCGTCGTAGACAGCGGGCGAAATCAGCCCGAGCGAGATCATCATCCCAAGGTAGCTGTCCCGTTGCCGTTCGTTGTTCACGATCACCAGGTCCGCAAGCGTCAGTTGCATCGCCAGGATGGCGCGTGTGCGCTGCACCCAGGCGTGTTGCTTGCGGCCCGAATACTGCTGCCGTCCAACCTCCATCCATTCCATCGCGTACTGAGTGAAGAGGTCCACCACGAACTTCTTCCCCGGAAAGAAGGCCGCCACCTGCGGCGGGAGTCCACTCGAAATGATGATGTCGTGCTTCCTCACCAGCCCAAGCACGTTGCGCCCGGTCCACCGCACGATTGTGTACGGCGCGCCCTCCGGCGTTGGTACGCCTGGGTTTGGCCCAGCCAGCGTCACGTGCGCGCCCGGGATCTGCGTCGCCAGCACCTGCGCCTGCGCCGTAGCGCGGATGCCGGGGCTCGAAACGTGGCTCCCCAGGTGGCCACGGCAGAGGATCAGAATGCGAGGCGGCACGGCGCAAGCGTACGGATCCCCGCCCGAAGGGGCGAGCAAAACCGTTAGCTCCCCGCGCGCTAGTCTGGGCCTTGCCGCCCGTTGCGGCCTGGGAGATGCGTTGGACTGGTGGCGAATCATCCATGTGCTCAGCCTTATTTGGCTCGGCGCCGGCCTCGGCGCCACCTACCCTCTCATCCTCAAGGCGTGGGCCACCAAAGACGTCAAATACCAGATGTATTGCCTCGTCGAGGCGGCCGATAACGAAACCCGCATCCTCCTCCCCGGCGCTATGGCCACCGGCGTCACCGGCTTCTTCTGGGCCGTCTCACGCGACTACAACTTCGTCCGTGATGGCTGGCTGCTCGCACTGACGCTGGTCTACGTGCTCGTCTACTTCGTTGGCCTGCCGCTGCTCGGCTTCGGCCTACGGCGCGCCCGCCTCGCTTCGCTCATCGCCGTCAAGAAGGGCCAGCAGACGCCCGAACTCAAAAGCATCCTCGATGACCGCGTGCCGATCGTCTTCGGCACGATCCTCGTCCTCAGCGTGCCCGTCCTCGCCTGGCTCGCTGTCTTCAAGCCGTTCTAGCAAAGCTAGCCATCGTTACCGCGTCAGACCGACCACCGGGCAAATGGCCGTTCCGCTTGGATGACCGCGAAGCGCACCAAGCTCCATCGCAAATTCTTTGGCCGATACGCAGTTTGGCCGCCAAACACTTTCGTGTTCGGCGGCCAAATGTCTGAGTGGCTACAGCGTCCAAACGACGCCGTCGTGGCTAGCGGTGAAGCAATCCACCGCGGTTCGAATTGGATCTCCCGGCAACCATTCGCCACAGGAAGAGCAGGATTAGAGCGCCGAGGATGGCGATCAAGAAGCTGCCGAGGTTGAACCCACTGACGCCGCCAAAGCCCAGCGCCGTCCCGACGAACCCGCCGATCACTGCGCCCACGATGCCGATGATCGCCGTGATCACCCAGCCCATGAATCCGCCGCCGCCCGGGTCGTCACCCGGCATGATGACCTGAGCGATCGCCCCAGCGATAAGTCCAAAAACGATCCAAGCGAGCAATCCCATTTAGAAAGCCCTCCTCCATAGATTGCGCTCAGCGTACTTGCCGGCCATGTGGCTCCGCGCAACAAGAGACGACTGAGCAATCGCAATTTGCTTACGGCTCGGAGGGCTTCAGATTCGACCTTTCTCCTTTGCAGGGCGTGCCCAGGCTGCTGGCAACGCTCGCGAGTACAGCGAAATCGGCGTGTTTCGCCTCCACGGTGAAGCCGGCGTTCAGAACCTTAACCGCGCGGCCTTTGATAGCTTCCCGTGACTCTCACCGATCGGTTGAGACCCGTGCTTGACGGCGGCAACCATACGTTTACTCCCGAGCATCCTGCCGTCCACTGGACCGCAAAGGATTCAAAACAGGCGTCGCCCTCGGTCTCCGACCTTCCACACCCAAGGAGAGATTCATGTCACAACCATCCAGCCCTTCGCGCTCGACAAGGCGCAAAATCCCGCTGGCGTTCGGCGCTTTGATCGCGGTCATCCTCGGGATGACTACGCTCTTTGCCTCGAACGACGGTGCGGCCCAGGCCGCGCCCAACCCCAACCAGCTGAATATCAGCCACAGCGCCTGCGAGGCAGATGGCGCCTACTTCCATTTCGTCGCCCCTCATGCCGAGGACGGTTCTGGAGGCACGCTCACCGTTCATTACACGCTAAACGGCGATGCACACACCGCCGTCTTCTCCGAGAGCACCGCCAACGGTAGCTCCAACGTCCACTTCGATGTGGCTCTGACGGGTTCGGGCACTTTCGTCATCACCAGTGCTGAATCTTCTACCGGCCTGATCTACTCCGGCAACGGCTCAGGCGTTGGCACTATCTCTTGTGGCACCACCACCGGCTCGCTCACCGTCATCAAGACGGTCGTCGGCGGCACGCTCCCCGC
>JBBQGT010000173.1:0-5054 GCA_038323265.1 Tepidiformales bacterium | reverse complement strand
CTCATCCGCTTCGCTCGCTTCGTGCGCGCCGGCCATTTTCAGCGCCATCTTGTCGCTGAACCAATAGGCGAAGAAGTTCATCGCCGCGGCGATGAACAGGAAGAGGACGGCGCCGCCCAGTCCGCCAACCAGGCCGCCTATGGCCACCAAAATTGCGGTCAGGGTCGCCAGCAGCGCAGTGGTTTTCACTAAGTTCATGGTCTGGTTTGGATACCTCCGTATCTAAGTAAAGTATAGCCGCCCGGCAATACGTCAAGGTAAACCTGCGTCCACAGATTCATGACCGGTAGGTCCCCCTTCTTGATTCATGGTGGCAGCTTCGGGCTGGAGGCGTTGTAAGCCAGGCCCTGTTCAAGGCTGCTCTGGACCCTCGGCGGTCTCCATGCCTACGTCGTTCGTTTCCCGGCGACGGGCGACGGCGACGAGCCGTGCCACCTGCCTCGGTGAGCGAAGTGTGATCACCCGCGCGTGGTGCGGCAGGATTGTTAGAGCTTCGTGCGTCTTTTCCGCCGTCGTGCGCCAACTCTTGATGCCCCACCAAAGCATCGAATCTGAGGTCAGCAGCGTCTGCCGCAGGCTCTCTTTGTTACCGTGCCAGAGTTCAGCGCCGACGACCGAACGGCTGAGCGTCCGCCAGGCGAGCCGCCGGTAGACCGTACGAAACGGCAGCCGCAGCCAGATCGCCGTGTCCGCCTGCGAGAGGATCAGGTCGCGCACCATGCCGTAGTTGCCGTCCATCACCCAGCCGTCCGTGTGCGTCAGTAACAACTCCCTCACACGCGCGCGAAACTCTTCGCGCTCCAGGTCCACCCAGTTCGGGTGTGCGTGAAAAACCGCGTCCAGTTCCACCACCGGCAGCCCGAGCTTCTCGCCAAGTTCCCTGGCCAGCGTCGATTTCCCGGAGCCCGACGGCCCGTACACCGCGATCCGCGGCCCCACCGGCACGCCGTTGCTCTTCGCCATCGCCCGGAAGTTTAGCTTCTTCAACCGTAGGAGCCTCGCTTGCGTGTCCCGCAGCAACCCCGATCATCAGCATTGGCGCCTCGCGTGGTGCTACCATTCGCCGCATGACCCAAGATTCGATGGCTGAGATGATGGCGAACTGGAAGACGCTGACCGACCGCGTGGTTGCAACGTGGGGAGGCCAGGTGTCGGCGGGCGTGAAATCGGAAGAAGGCGTGGCGGCGATGCAGGAGATGGAACGCACTTTCCTTGAAATGCGCACGCAGATAGGCCAGACGAGCCGGACAGCCTTCGAACCCATGGTCAGCGCGGCCGGAGGCGTACCCTTCAGCGAATTCCAGCGACTCGCCGACCAGGTCCACACGATCCTTCTGCGCATGGACCGCATCGACGACGCGTTGCTTGAACTGCGCACGGCCAGGACGCCGAGACCGGTGGCCGCCGTCGTCGCGGACGAACTCGCTGCGGAGCCGAAGAAGCGTTCGAAAGCGAAGAAGAAGGGCTAGGTCGGCGCCTGCGTTGCGGTTTTCCGTGAGCCACGGGCTGATACAATCCTGGATGGAGAGGTGTCCGAGTGGTTGATGGTGCCGTTCTCGAAAAACGGTGTGGCGAAAGTCACCGGGAGTTCGAATCTCCCCCTCTCCGCCAACCGTGATTTCCACGCGCAGATGGCCCGCCACACGGCGGGCCGCTTGTTTGTTGCGAGTCAGCCCACGCCGGAGACGAGAATCCCTACCCGAGTGGTTGATGGCGCCGTTCTCGAAAAACGGTGTGGCGAAAGTCACCGGGAGTTCGAATCTCCCCCTCTCTGCCAACCGTGATTCCACGCGCAGATGGCCCGCCACACGGCGGGCCGTTTGTTTGTTGCGAGTCAGCCCACGCCGGAGAGGAGAATCCCTACCCGACTGTTTGAAGGTCCCGTTCTCCAAAATCCGTGTGGGAAAGTCACCGGGAGTTCGAACCTCCCTTCAGTGGAGTGCGGTGTAGTTCGAAACCGAGTCCCCGGTTGTTGGCAGAAACCGTGCCTTCTCGTACTCTGGCCGCAGCACGGGGACCCGCGATGGCCCCACGCTGGTGGTACCGCATGCTCCTCGCCCTCGATATCGGCAACACCTCCATCCACCTCGGCCTCTTCGACGGCGAAACTCTGAAACACACCTGGCGCATCGGCGTCGAGCAGGAGAAGCTCCCGGACGAATACGGCGTGCTCATCCTGAGCTTGTTGGCCACCGGCGGGATTACCCGCGAGCACGTCGACGACTGCATCATCGGCTGCGACGTCCCGCCGCTCATCCCGACCTTCGAAACGGTCTGCAAAAAGTACTTCAACTTGGACCCGATGATCGTCGGCCACGGTCTCCGAACCGGCGTCCGCATCCTTTATGACAACCCCAAACAGCTCGGCGCGGACCGGATCATCGATGCCGTCGCGGCGATCAAGCAGTACGGCCCACCTGTGATCGTCGTCGACTTCGGGACGGCTACGGTGTTCGATGCGGTGAACGAGGCTGGTGATTACCTCGGCGGGGCGATTGCACCGGGCATAGGCATCTCGAGCGAGGCCCTCTTCAGCCGCGCAGCCATGCTCTATCGCGTACAACTGGAGCGGCCCCCGGTGGCCATCGGCAAAAACACGATTCACGCCATGCAGTCGGGCATCTTCTTCGGCTATGTGGGTTTGGTCGAAGGGATCGTTGCGCGCTTCAAGGCAGAGCTGAGCGGCGACGTGAAGGTTATCGCCACGGGCGGCCTGGCACGCGAAATCGCCGAGGCGACGACCTGCATCGACTTCATCGATGGGGACCTGACGCTGAATGGCCTGCGCTACATCTACGAACTGAACGCAGACATCCGATGAGGCGAATTCACGATTCACGATTTGCGATTCGCGATTCGAAACGGGCCACCCCGTGAGCGAAGACAGCGCCATCAGGGAGTTGCCGTTGGGTGGGCGGCGGATCGTGCTGGGCGTCACCGGTTCCATTTCGGCGTACAAAGCGGCAGACCTGGCGAGTAAGCTTCGGCAGGCCGGGGTAACCGTCGAAGTGATTATGACGCCCGCTGCCACGCAGTTCATTGCGCCGCTCACGTTTCAATCGCTCACAGGGCTGCCGGTGGTGATCAACATGTTCAGCGCCGCCGAGCCTGAGGCGCACGTAGAGGTGGCAAGGCGCGCTGATGCCCTGGTCATCGCCCCCGCGACCGCAGACTGCATTGCGAACCTGGCTCACGGTCAGACGCCAGACATGGTGACCCTCACCGCGCTGGCCACGACGGCGCCCGTGCTGGTTGCACCCGCCATGGACAGCCAGATGTGGGAGCACCCCGCCACGCAGTCCAACGTTGAGACACTGCGCGCCCGGGGCGTGACGTTCATCGGCCCAACGAACGGGCGGCTGGCGAGCGGGCGTATCGGCGCTGGGCGGCTGGCCGAGACGCAGCAGGTCATTGGCGCGCTGCGGACGCTGCTCGGCCAACGCTCGGGAGACCTTGCGGGCCGCCGCATTGTAGTCAGCGCCGGCCCGACGCAAGAGCCGATCGACCCCGTGCGGTACGTCGGCAACCGTTCGAGCGGCAAGATGGGCTTCGCTATCGCCGAGGCGGCGCGCGACCGCGGCGCGAGCGTGACGCTGGTGAGCGGGCCCGTCGCACTGGAAACGCCCTTCGGCATCGAACGCGTGGACGTCCGCACGGTCGCCGAAATGCTCGCCGCGCTTCAGCACGCCACGGCAAACTCCGACGCCATTATCATGGCCGCCGCCCCTGCCGACTTCCGCCCAGCGAACACCGCCGACCACAAGCTGAAGAAGTCAGACGGCGAACTGATGAACGTCGAGTTGACCAAAAATCCCGACATCCTCGCGACCGTGTCGGGCGGTGGTGTGCGGGTTGGGTTCGCCGCCGAGACTCACAACCTCGCGGAGTACGCGCTCGCTAAGCTCCCTGCCAAGCGGCTGCACTTCATCGTCGCGAACGACGTTTCGGCGGCTGGCAGCGGCTTCGGCACTGAAACCAACCAGGTGACCTTCTTCCACGACGATGGACGCAGCGAAGAACTCCCGTTGCTGAGCAAGTACGCGGTCGCCCACGCCATCTTGGACCGGGTGCTGGCGCGGTTGTAGGCCTTCTGAACTCGACCGTGGCTAAGGGCGGCCGCCGCCTAAGAACGTCTCGGACGGCATCTACACCCAGCGCGGCAAGTCGCTACGCGGGCACGTTCGATATCGGCGTGAAGCTGGACTGAGTCAGGCCATTTACTTCACGTCCAAAGACGCGAGCACACCGATCAGATCACGCACCAGGCGGTCATCGTCGGGGCTGCTGGTGCTAGCCGAGAGGACGAGGTAACGACCCTCTGAGAGTGGGACTTGGGTCGTGGTGTGAACCTCGTTTGCCTCCGGCCCAAACTGACCCTGCCAGTGCTCTTGCCGAAGATCGATGGGCGCGTTCCCCAGGCCAGGGGCGACGAAAGTGGTGGTATCTGTAGTGACAGCGTCGATCTGCCCGATCACGCCGGGACCGCTGGGGTACAGTTGTGCGTTGACGCCCACGCGATTTGGCGGTGGAGGGGAGCCGCCGGTCGGCACCGATGCCTTCTTCTCGTCTAGATCGAAATTGGTGATGGTCAGATCGTACGCCTGCCGCCCATCGAGCAGGTTGAATACGCGGAAGTTCGCGAAGTATCCGGGCGGCATCTTCGCCGAGATCGGGAAGTCGGGCACCGCCGCCAGAGTCCAGCCCCGCGTGTCAACGCTCGCGTAGAGCCTGGCGAGGCGTCCTTCTCCCGCGGCTAGCGGCTCGGGGTTTGCAGTTGGAGCCGACGCCGGTGGAGCAACCATCTGCGGGTACTCCCTGGCGATCGGTGCAATGTTCGGAAAGTGGGGGTCTGGAGAGTTCGTCGGCGTCACTACGGCGACCAATGGTGTGGGCGTCGCCACCTGCGAAGCGTTCTCGCGCCCCCACGCCCCCATCGCCACCCCAAGAGCGCCGAAGCAAATAGCCAACACAATCGCCAGCCATGAACGAGAACCCAGCCGCCTCACAAGTTAACCTGTCAACCCGTGGCACTTCTTGAACTTCAGACCGCTGCC
>JBBQGT010000172.1:0-5105 GCA_038323265.1 Tepidiformales bacterium | reverse complement strand
CGTCCGCTACGGTTGAGCCGTTTACGCCTAGCGACGCCCACGCCTTTCGCGCCCGCGTAGGCCCGAGATCCGGACCGCCGTGTTTCTTTGAGCCGCCAACCAGTGTTGGCGCAACGCTCGAAGCCTTCTCCGCCCAGTCGGAGGCGCCTTCCCACCCATTGGCTGCCATGGCGATTCGCAACGCTTCGCCGACGGTTACCGGCTTGAGATTGGTGGACACGGGCCATTCGAAGAACCCCGCGTCGTCGTCGTTGATGGCAACGCAAATCACACGCGGGCGCAGTTGTGGTACCCCGAAATCAGACGCCTGGAGAAGCTTCCACCTGGGCGAATACCCAAGCGATCGGAGTCTGACGTTGATCTCCTCACGATAGCCATCGAACTGCGGATCCATCAAGCCGCGGACGTTTTCAAGCATCACGGCGCGCGGGTGGCATTCCTCAATCAGTCGGAGAGCCTCAGGAAACATATCGCGCTCATCGTCTTGACCTAGCTGATGCCCCGCTTTCGAAAACGGCGGGCACGGAACGCCCGCTGCAAAGAGGTCCACTCCCACGAATTCGTGAGCATGGAAGTCTCGAACGTCCTGGTGCAGAACGTTCCATTTGGGGCGGTTTAAGCGAAGGGTGGCGCAGGCATGGGAGTCGATCTCGACTAGTCCGGCATGATCGAACCCGGCCATCTCAAGACCGAGCGCCTGACCACCCGCCCCGGCGCAGATTTCTAGGGATGTGAGGCGCTTAGTCACGCTCGGCACCGACATAACGTAGGACATGCGTTCTACTTCCCACAGACGCATTGTGCTGCAAGTGGTCGTCAAATGTCGAGAGCAGTTACCCGTTGGGGATTTCGCCGATCACGTTCTCCGCCCGCAGGTCCGCCAGGTCCGCTTCCGAAAGGCCCATCGCGCTGAAGACTTCGACGTTGTGTTGGCCGAGCAGCGGGGCGGCGATTTCGGGCGTGGGGCGCAAGCCGTTCGTGATGATCGGCAGCGCTGGGTAGAGGTGTCTACCAACGTGTGCGCGGTCCACGCTCTCCCAGAAGCCAGCGGCGGCAAACGGTTCGGAGAAGAGCAACTCGGCCTCGTTGCGCACGGGCGAGGCGGGGATACCCGCGGCTAGCAGCACTTCGAGCGTCTCCTCGCGGCTGCGGCCGGCGGTCCAGGCGGACAGGTTGACATCAAGTTCTCTGCAATTAGCGGCCCGGCCAGCTTCGCTCGCGAGGCCCGGCGATCCAGCCCACGATTCGCCGACCGTTTTCGCAAGCGCCGCCCACTGCCCATCGCTCTGCACCTCAAGGGCCAGCCATTCGTCCTCGCTCTCGCTGGGGTAGAGGCCCGACGGCGTGTGACCGGGGCGGTAGTTGCCTCGCCGCGCAGGGACTTTGCCCGATAGTTGGTATTCGATGAGCGACTCGCTAACCAGCGGGATGAAACCCTCCAACTGCGCGCATTCCACCAGCCGTCCGCGACCATCGCGCTCCCGCGCGCGCAGCGCCGCGCAGACCGCCAGCGTGCCATTCAGCCCGCTCACCGGGTCGCCAAGGGCGTTGCTCATCATCATCGGCGGGCCATCTTCGTAGCCCATCAGGCCGGTAAGACCAGACATCCCTTCAATGGTGTTGCCGAACGCCAGGTAGCTGGCTTCCGGGCCGGTGGAGCCGAAGCCCGGCTGGCGCAGCATCACCAGCCGCGGGTTTTCGGCGCTCAGCGATTCGTAGGTCAGCCCCAACTTTTCGAGTACACCCGCGCCGAAGTTCTCGATCACCACATCGGCCGTGCCGATCAGGTCGCGGGCCAGCTGGTTGCCGCGCGGCGTGTGCAGGTTGAGGGTGATGCCGCGCTTCCCGCGGTTCACGCCGTTGAACACGTGGCTTCGCTCCCACAGGGCGAGCGTCAGGTCGTCCCCGGGCGGGCGGGAACCGCGCCACCAATCGAAGTGGGTGTGGCTTTCAACCTTGATGACGTCCGCGCCGAAGCTCGCCAGCAGCACGCCCACCATCGGCCCCGCCCAGCCCATCGAAAGGTCGGCGACGCGCAATGCGCCGTCTCGCCAGGGAACGTTCCCGGCTCGGGCAGGCGCTACGCTGGCGGGGGCCGTGGCCTGCACGCGAGCGGGCGCGCCTGGCACCGTCAGCGCTCGGCCCGAAGGCGTGGTCACGCCGCGCCAGTAATCGCGAGCCTTTAATTGCGGCGAAGCGAGCACTTCTGCCACGTCCGGGTGAGCGGAGACCGGGATGCGGTTCGCTTGCAGTTCGTGGAACGCCTCGAAACGGTCGCGCGTGGAGGTCCATTCGCACAGGTAGACGTCCAGCTCCGGGATGTGGGCGATGCGTTCGAGGAGCGATGCAAAGCGCGGGTCACTGACCAGTTCAGGTCTTCCGATGACGCGGCAGAGCGTGAGCCACTGGCCGTGCAGCGCGGCGTGCAGTCCGATATACCCGTCGGCCGCGGGCAACGTAACGAGCGTTGGCTGGGTGCGTCCGAAGCGGTTGCCAACCCGCCCGCGGAGCATGCCCGAATACTGGAAGGCCACCGAGTCGTAGATCATCGTGGCGGCCACGGCTTCGGCGATGGAGACGCCGGTGAGGCCGCTTTGCGGCGCGCCGGGTGCGATCGCCGCGATGGCTGCGAACAGCCCGGCGGCGAACTGGCCCTGTGCGCCGGGCGGTCCGATCGGCTCGCGCTCCGGCTCACCGACTGAGGCCAGCCAGCCCCCCGCAGCGTGCAGCGCAAGGTCCGAGGCGGGGCGGTCGGCCCACTCGCCCTCCAGCCCCCACGGCGTGAGCCAGATGACCCGGCCGGCATCGGCAATTTGGGCCAGTGCGGTGCGAGAGGCTTCGGTAACCGGGGCGTCGGTAATCAGCGTGGCGCCGGGGTCGCCGGTAAGTGCGGGGTGCGGCTCGAAGGTCGCGCCCTCACCGAGGAAGGCGCCGATGCCTTCGGGGTCCAGCGCCGTAACGTGCGTTACCTCAGCGCCGAACTGTCGCAACAGCCAGCCCGCATAAGCAGCCGCAATCCCGTACGAAGCGACGTTGAAGCGTTGGCCGTTGAGCAGGTCCATCCGGCGGATAATACGGCGTTCACGGCAGCTTCGGGTTAGCGGGCGGCGAGCCTTACCAACGGTTCATGGTGGGGTTCTGCGCGCGCCGCACCCACACGTAAATCCCGAGACCCCCGGCGATGACGGCAATGCCGGCGGTCCCCATCATCACCAGCCCCAGTGGGCCGGGTACCGACCCGTAGCCATAACCGGGGATCAGGTTCAGCACCCAGTTCGGGACGTGAACGTAGCGGTTGACTTCGCGGATGATCGTCGATGGGTAGCGGACGCAAACCACGACGAGGGCGAGGAGCACGGGGATCTGCCAGATCAGGTTGGGCCCGGTGAAGAACTTGCGGAACTTGCTGGGCTCCTTACGCTTCGTCTCAACGCGGCGTTGCTCATCGGCGCGCGCAGTGTCGGCAATCGAGGTGCGGACCTGGAGGAGGCGTTCTTCGTATTTCATCTGGCTCGGCACAGGGTACACCGTGGAAGCGGGGCTCACCAATCAGGGAAGGCGCGGTGGTGGCGCGGGGCCGACCACCGTCCGCAAGTACGCTGCCGTCCAGCCCGCCCTCGGCCCGAGTCGGTACCGCGACTAGCGGGAGCGGACCGCTGCCCCGCAAGACGACGGTGTCCAGCCGCCCCGGACCGAATCAGTACCGCGACTAGCGGAAGCGGATCACCGCCAAGCAACGCGATACCGTTCGGCCCGCCCTCAGCCCTAGTCTGTACCGCGACTAGCGGGAGGGGCCACTGCCCAACTTCGGGACGATCGGTCGAGTGCCACGACTCAGCCTTGACGATTCAGTGTGTAGTCCACAGTCGCCGCAAGCTCGCTGACCTTGCCCGCCACATCCTGGATATCGAGGGTCACGTTGCGCGCGAGCTGGCGGGCGGCGATCCCAGTTGGACGGGCGCCAACGGCACACAGGCAAACGTAGAAGCGGATGCGGGTGTGCTGGCTGAACGGCTCGAGGAGCTCGGCGAAACACTCGAAGGCCTGCTCAGCCAGGTGGTCGTTGCCGAATTAGCGCGGCTGACGGTCGCGCTCCAAGAGTTCGACCATTGCGCCATGCACTACGGTCAGATGCAGCTCACGCGCCACCTCTGGGAGGGCGCGCACCCGGACACGGCGTCCACCTACCTGCACTGGCGCTGAGCCTGGCGTCCCTACTTCGCCAGTACTATCAGCAAATCTGCCACCAGTCCCGGGCGGGTTGAGGAACTGCGAGTGGCCCGTCTCCCACTCCACCATCCGGCCGGCAAGGGTCTCTCCGCCCGCCCGTCCTAGTCGTCCCACTTCAGTTCGACTTCGCCGAAGACCATCGTATCGCCGCGCAGAATGCCTTCGCGGCGGAGGGCGCGACTGATGCCCCAGCGGTCCAGGCGGCGGTCGATTTCGTCGCGCGCGCCGGGCATTTCGGTGTCCATCATTTCCACGAAGCTGACGCAGCGGAAGCCTTCAACCACATAGCGGCCATCGCGCTCCTTGCTCACGTTGAAGCGCTCGCGCGATTGCGGGCGTAGGATCGGTACCTCGTCAGGGTCCTGGGCAACGACGCGCGCCTTCTCCACGGTGACCAGCGCCATCAGCTCTTTCACCAGCTCCTCGGTGCCCGTGCGCGCGTCCGCCGATATGACGCGTACCGGCTGGCCAAGGTGCGCAACGAGCGCGTTCGCCGACTTCTCGGCCGCTTCGGGATCCAGGTCGCACTTCGTCACTGCAACTACGCGGGCCACATCGTCCAACTTCGCATCGTAGGCCCGCAGTTCGCCTTCGATCAGCTCGTAGTCCGTCACCGGGTCGGGCGATGTGCTGTCGATCAGGTGCAAGAGTACGCGGCAGCGGCGGATGTGCTTGAGGAATTCGAAGCCCAGGCCGTAGCCCTCGCTCGCCCCTTCGACAAGGCCTGGCAAATCCGCGAGGGTGAAGCGATCGTAGGCCACGTTGACCACGCCGAGCATCGGTTCGAGCGTAGTGAACGGGTAGTTGGCGATCTTCGGCTTGGCGTTCGAAACGTTAGCGAGGAGCGTGGATTTGCCGGCGTTCGGCAAGCCGAT
>JBBQGT010000171.1:0-5140 GCA_038323265.1 Tepidiformales bacterium | reverse complement strand
TAGCGCAGCGTATCCACGCCGGGGAGAGGTTCGTTGTCCTTCACCGCCGCACCGATCACTCCTCGCATCGCAGCCGATGAGAGAATCGTGACGAATGCGCCGGTGCCTACTGCAAACATTGCGTTTCCGGCTGTGCCACCTTCGCCGTTCAGCCGTTCGCGCAGATGGCCAAGGAACAGGACAAGGGCGAGGGCCGAAAAGGCGACGAAGTACATGCTGATGATGGCAGCGTTCTGGTTAGCGCTGTCCCGCCACCAGTCGACTATCTCCTGATCGCTGACCTCGTGCGGAACGCTTAACGAGGCGACTCCCAGAAAGAGAAGGACCGCGAACGCTATCCCTAGCACCGCGGCGAGGCGTGGACCAATGACTGACATGTGGAACTCCTTCTGCTACGGCGCATCGCCATTGCGAGGAGAAAAGTACTACTCCGCCACCTGCCCGGCACCGGTGCCAGCCCCTGACTTTCTCTCGGTGCTGACACCGAGGCGCTGTTACCCGAGAAGGCGCATGATCCGCATCGTGATTCGGTCAGCCAGTCAGACGTGGTCCCGGGTACTCGTCGCGCTTGTCGGGTGCGTGATGCTCGCTTCATTCGCCGGGCTTTTTGTGCTCGAAGGGCAGATCCGCAACGGTGGTCGAGGGGATCTCGTCCTGCCTCTCCGCTCCGCGACCACTATGGTCTTTCTGGCGGCGGTAGCCGGATCAGCTGCTGTCGGGGCAGTCCTTGCCCTCCGCAGGCCTGCGAATCTCGCGGGATGGCTCTTCCTGGCCCTCGGGAAATCAATTGCGCTTTCCGCCGTCGCCGAAAGCTATGCGGTCCAGGGTGCGATCGTTGATCCCGGCTCGCTCCCCGGGGCCCGGCTGGTCGCGGTTTACGCGGACGGGGTGTACGGCAACATCGGAAACACGCTCGAACATCTGCTTTGGAGTGAGCTGCGTTACCACCAGCATCTATCGCCGGCCTCGCGCCCAGAACTTCCAGCGCGGGCCGAACACCCGGAGTTGAGCGTCCTCCAGCGGTTGGCCGATGATTCCGCGGGGAAGTGGGCGAAGCTCGTGGATTCGCTTCGAGAACCGGGGGCGAAGATGCAGCTCCACGACGGCAAGCGTTCGGCGGCCACGATCGTTACGGAGCTATTAATGCACGGATGCGAACACCGCGCGCACGTCGGGACGATCCTGGGCGCGCGGGGCATCGAGCCGCCAGACCTCGATGCCTGGGCGTGGGGAATTTTCGTTGGCGGTGATGATTGGCCGGCAGACTGGGGCCCGGAGCCGCAAGTTCGAATACCACCCTTCGCCAAGCGATAGGAGGCCAATGCCATTGGCGGAGCGCGTGCAGGCGGCGCTGGATGGTACCCTGATGCGATGATCACGCCAGCCTTTTCCAACCTTGCGCATCTGCGCCGGGCACGAGACCTGATCGATCGGGAGTACGAGCGTCCGCTGGACGTCCCCACGATGGCGCAGCGCGCGCTTATGTCGCCAGCGCATTTCTCGCGACAGTTCAGGGCAGCCTATGGCGAGACGCCGTACGGCTACCTTATGACGCGGCGCATCGAGCGGGCGATGGCGCTCCTGCGCACGGGAATGAGCGTGACCGACGCCTGCGTGGCTGTCGGTTGTACGTCGCTGGGTTCGTTCAGTTGGCGGTTCACCGAGCTACTCGGCGAATCGCCGAGCGCATACCGTAGCCGGGAACACCTGGCCGTCAGGGCTATGCCGCCCTGCGTGTCGAAGGTGCTTACCCGCCCGACCCGAAAAATTTCGAGCAGTTTTGGAGAAGCGGTCCGTGCGAGCCCCAAATAGGATTGGCAGCATGACTATTGCACTGCAGTACTGCCACATCACCGTTAGCGACACTCAGGAGTCGCTCGCCTTTTATCGAGACGCACTCGGGCTGGAATTGCGCCACGATGTCGCTTCGGACGGATTCCACTGGGTCACGCTTGGAAGTGCCTCGCAGCCGGGGCTGGAGATCGTGCTATCGGAGCCACACGCGGGCCGTTCACGAGCTGACGGCGACGCTCTGCAGGAGCTGCTCACCAAGGGATCCCTACCAAACATCGTCTTCCGCGCCGACGATCTCAACTCCACTTTCGAGAAGTTGCGGGCTTCTGGCGCTGAGGTCTTGCAGGAGCCCATGGACCAGGCCTGGGGCCCGCGCGACTGCGCGTTCCGTGACCCTTCGGGGAACACGGTGCGGATCTCGCAGGCGCCGCAAAGCTAGTCGCCAAAGTTCTGCCTCGCGCGGGAGAATGTCCAATATATGTCGGGCCGAGGTGGTCCGGACCGCGTCGAGGTGCCAACCGAAATACGCAAGTTTATGGTTGCGCTTTTCGACGCCGCGGCCTAATGTGCAATCTAGAGGTTGCATATGAACACGGACCGAATCGAAAAGGTATCAATCATGAAAGCGCCCCGCTCGCGCGTCTGGCGAGCCATTGCCGAAGCCGAGGAATTTGGCGCGTGGTTCGGTGTGAAGTTCGACGGGCAATTCGCAGCTGGAGCGCAGATGAAGGGCCAGATCACGTCGCCCGGGGTTTACTCCGGGAAAGAGTTTGCGTTCGTTGTTGAGCAGGTGGAGCCGGAGCACCTCTTTTCGTACCGTTGGCACCCATTCGCGGTGGACGCTGCGGTGGATTATTCGGACGAGCCGATGACGCTCGTCGAGTTCCGACTTGATGAAGTGCGGGAAGGCACACGGCTTACCGTTGTGGAGTCCGGGTTCGACCATATTCCGGAGGCGCGAAGGGCGGAAGCGCTGAAGATGAACACTGGAGGCTGGGAAGAACAACTCATCAACATCGAGCGCTATGTCGCTAACTAGCGAGCCAGCCCTTGCGAAGGCTGCGCCCGTGTTCGCGGCGCTTGGCGACGAGACGCGCCTAACAATTGTCGGCCGCCTTGCAGCAGACGGCCCGCTTTCGATCGCGCGCCTGACCGATGGGACGGGTGTTACTCGGCAGGCGATCACAAAACACCTGGAGGTGCTCGCCGGCGCCGGCCTGGTACACGGCGCGCGGCACGGACGCGAGCACATTTGGACGTTAGAGACGGGACAGCTCTCGGATGCACGGCGCTACCTGGAACTCGTGTCACAACGTTGGGACGACGCGCTCGACTCACTAAGGCGCTTCGTGGAGGACTGACGATCAGCCCGCAAAGGCCTCTTGCAACTTCTTGACGTCGATCTTCGACATCTGGAGCATGGCCTGCAAGGCGCGGCCGGCCGCTTCGCGGTCGGGGTCGCCGAGCAGATCGCCCAGCGCGTTGGGGATGATCTGCCAGGAGAGGCCGAACTTGTCTTTCAGCCAGCCGCATTGCGATTCCTCGCCGCCAGCTGAGAGCTTGGCCCAAAGTTCGTCCACTTCTTGCTGCGTTTCGCAGTGGACGAAGAGGGAGATGGCCTCCGTGAACTTGAACTGCGGGCCGCCATTGAGGGCCATGAACTCTTGTCCATTCAGTTCGAACGCGCCCGTCAGGATCTTGCCGTCTGGGCCGGGCATAGAGTTGATGATGCGCGAGTCCTTGAAAACGGAGGTGTAGAAGTTCATGGCTTCTTCGGCGTTGTCATCGAACCAGAGGAATGTGATGATCTTTTGCATTGGTTTCTCCTTGCGTGGTGGGTGTGGTGAACGCCAGCCGATGCGGCGATCTACGCGTTAGGCCGGGCCTGCGCTGCTTCCGGTTTGTAGTCGATCGGCCCTTGCCGAGAACGATCGGATTGACCACCAGCTGGTCTTCATCGACCAGCCCGGCGTCGGCCAACTGAAAGACGATGGTGCCGCTGTCGAAGACGACGATAGGGTCTCCGGCCTGCGCCTTGACCTTCCGCGTCTCCGCTTCGACTCCGTCCTGGGCAATAGTGGTGTTGGCCATGAAGAGGACCTGGAGGGTACGCGAGAACACACGCTTGGGGGGGTCGAATTGCGTTATCACGGGCAATCTCCTGAGTTTTCGAGTTCGCGAAGGTAACTAACCGGCCTAGAGAGTACGGCGGTGTCGCTAACCTGTCAAGCAATATTAGCGGTGTTGCACGTTGGATTCACGGGGGTCAACCTTGGTTTCCAATGACGAAAACAATTGGCCCCACCGAACGTGCGGCACCTGGACCGCTCCTGCTGGTGCAGGAGTTTCTCAACACACCGAGCGTGGAACCGACAGAAGATGAGCTGCGAGTGGCCGACGAGATTCGGCGCGCAGGCGAGTTTGGTGACGCGCAGTTGGCGATCGCTGGCCGCTTTGGAATGAGCCAACAGTTGGTGAGCGCGATCTTGCGGGGCAAACGTAACTCCGGGGCGGTGACATTTGGAACCGCCGAGTCGACGACGATTTGGCTGGTTTCGCGAGGATTGCTTTCTCCGGGTGAGTCTTTAAGCACGAACGACCACCCCCGGGTGCTTGCGCTTCAACACGCACTTCTCGCACTAGCGCGTACGAACGGTGGCGAGGTGATCCGGGCAGGGACGGTGGCACTGCTCGATTGGCTCGGCGACGTCGCGCCACTCAAGGCCACGTTCAGAAGCGGGCCGGCGCTGGTGGCCACTGGAACAGGCGTCAACGGGGCGGTCGGCACTATCCTCAGCGTGGTGTACGACTCCATGCGAGATGGTTCTTGGAGCCGGCTGAAGGCTTGTCCCGCGGAGCGTTGCCAGTGGGTTTTCTACGACACATCACGGAACCGAACCTCGACATGGTGTTCGATGGCAATCTGCGGGAACCGGACGAAGGTGCGCAACTACCAGGAGCGGCGGCGAGCGGCGCGGGCCGGGTGAGGACCGCGGTCTTCGCGAACCGCAGAACACATATTCATATCGTAGTGGGCTCGCGAAGCCGCCAAGGATGTCCGTGCGCTGGACAAATTGGAATCGACTCGCGAAAAAACCGATGATCGATTTGTCGATCGCGGCGGTGCTCGTTCGACGAGTAAATAGAGGACGCCTGGCGGAATGTTAAACAGCCCGCCGACGGCCCAAACAAATCGAAGGAGACTGACAATGCGATTCATGGTGATGGTCAAAGCTACGGAGGAGTCCGAGGCCGGGGTGATGCCTAGCGAACAGCTTCTCACCGACATGGGGAGTTCAACGAGGAGATGGTGAACGCAGGGATCATGCTCGCCACGGAAGGGCTT
>JBBQGT010000170.1:0-5183 GCA_038323265.1 Tepidiformales bacterium | reverse complement strand
CGAGCTGTGCGACAGAGCCAGCGGCGAGTGGGGGGATGCCTTCCATGGCTGGCCCCATGCTGAGTTGCGCCACCGCATGCCAGCCTGCCCGGTCGAGCTCGGATGGAAAATCGCGTTTGAGCGCTTGGCGGATGGCGCCGGACATCTCCTGGAGGGCAGCGAAGGGCCGCGCCTGGGCGGAGAATTCGTCGCAAGCGCCGACGAGGACGGTCCAACCAGCCGCTTGAACACGAGAAGCAATTTCCGCGGCGAAGCGTGTCTTGCCGACTCCGGCTTCGCCAGACACCAGCACAGTTGCGCCGTCACCCGTCTGAATCGCCGCGGCGCGAAGCAATTCGATGCGATCGAGCTCAGCTTCGCGTCCGATGAAGATGGGACTTACCGTCCGCCTCGTCATAGCGCGCAATCATAGCGGATCGTCCGAACTTGTATGCACCACTCTTTTTTGGCCCTAGACGGGTTG
Organism: Tepidiformales bacterium; assembly: GCA_038323265.1. Classification (GTDB taxonomy): domain Bacteria; phylum Chloroflexota; class Dehalococcoidia; order Tepidiformales; family Tepidiformaceae; genus PNKC01. The sequence continues at coordinate 4,720 of JBBQGT010000170.1, read as the reverse complement.
GAGCGGTCGCTGTTCGCCCGCCGGCAGTTTCACTTCGATGACATCTCCGGGCCGCACTTCGCCGCCGGTGACCACGATCGCCATGACGCCCGCCTTGCGCACGATGTTGCCGGCGGCGTCGCGGTCCATGGTAGCCGCCATCAGCCCGTCTTCCAGCCCATCGAGTTGGGCGCAGGGGTTGCGCAAGCCGGTCACTTCGATCACGGCCTCGCTGCCCAGGTGGAGGCGTGCGCCGACCGGGAGGCCGAGCAGATCGACGCCCTGAGTTGTCACGTTCTCACCCATCTGGCCGGCGACCACCTCGAAGCCACGGGCGCGTAGTTCATCGTGCAGTTCGCTGTGAATCAGGTGGACCTGGCGCAGGTTCGGCTCATTCGGGTTTCGCGCCACGCGGGAGCGGTGCTTCACGGTGGTTCCCTGGTGGGCGTCGCCCTCGACGCCCAGACCGGCGACCAGCCGAATACCTTCTTCGTTGGCCTTCGTGAACGTATGCGTTGCGCTGCGGCTGACCGCCGTCACCACGCTCATCGACTCATTCATCAATCCTCCTCAACGCTGAACTCGACGGCCCGTCCAGCGCCGCGCCAGGTAAGCATGGCCCACAGGACGCCTGACTGGCTAGACGCATCGGACTTGCCGCGCGCGGGGCAAACCTTCTAGCCTTGCCGGGTGGAAAGCGCCAACACCATTGTTTCCAGACATTCGTCCGATTTGGGCGAATGGGAGATGTCGGTACGCGCGCCACACCCGCTGCTTTCGCCGTACGTCCGGCGTTACTGCGGATACGTGGAGAACACCAGCTTCTCCAGCCGGATCCAGGCGGCCAACGGGGACACCGTCGCGATCATCGGTTTTGGCGCGCCGACCCGCACGATTGACCTCCGTTACCCGGACCGTTCAGTCACGCACAAATCGTTCTTTGCCGGGCTATTCGATTCGCCGGTCATCACCGAATCGATGGGTCCGAACGGCGGCCTGCAGATCGATTTCACACCCATCGGCGCGTACCGCTTCTTCGGCATGCCGATGCACGAGCTCGCGAATAGTGTGGTGAGCCTCGTCGATCTGTTGGGCCTATCCGCCTCAAGTCTCTCCGAGCAGCTGCAACTACTACCGTCCTGGGAGCCGCGCTTCGAAATGATGGACCGGCTCATCGCTCGCCGCCTGGCCGATGCGCCAGAGGATTCGCCCGCCGTCGCCGCCGCGTACGAGAGGATCCGCGCTTCGGGCGGGCTCGTTAGCATCGGCACACTCGCGGACGAGGTGGGGTGGAGTCAGAAGCACCTGATTCAGCGGTTTCGCGAGCAGATTGGGCTGCCGCCGAAGACTTTCGCGCGAATGGTGCGCTTCGGCAAGGCAATCGAACTAGTACGCGGCCCTCAGCCAGGGCTTGGGGCGGACATCGCCCATCGCTGCGGCTACTACGACCAGGCGCACCTGATACGCGACTTTCGCAGGTTCGCCGGTACCACACCCTCGGCGTTCGCGGCGCGGGTGCTGCCGGACGGCGGAGGCATCCGCGGAGACGGCCTCTAGGCCGGCGAGATTTCGACCCCAAAGTCCCTCGCAGGTAAGAATCGTCCAATACCGGCGGCTGTGGCAGTCGCTACTGTGGGCTCACTTCCAGTAAGCAGAAGTTCGAGGAGTGCCCGAATGAACCAGACCGCCCCAACGATTTACCCCTGCCTGCTCTATCGCGACGCGCCAGCCGCGATTGCGTGGTTGGCCGACGCTTTTGGCTTCGAAGAGATGATGCGAGTGCCGAACGACGACGGTTCGATAGCACATGCCGAGATGCATCTCGGTGGCGGCATCATCATGATTGGCACGGCGAGACCACATGAAGGGTGGCTGAGCCCGCTCGATCTGCCCGGAGTGAATCAGACAGTGTCCGTCTCAGTCGCTGACGTCGATGCTCATCATGAACGCGCCGTTGCCGCGGGGGCTGAGGTCACGTTTCCGCTGAAAAGTGAGGACTACGGCCGGGGTTACAGCTGCAAGGACCTCGAGGGTCACACCTGGTCGTTTACCGACTATCAGCCAACTGCTGGGTAGCAACGTGCGGGATTACTTGCGGAGCGGCATGCCGAGGATCGTCGCGGCCTCCCTGGCGGAGGCAGCCAGCCGTCCGAGTGATGCACCGAGCGCCGCCAGTTCGCCTACGAGCTCGGCGTTGGTAGGCGTGCGCGGCCCGGCGTAGTCCTCGAGCCCCACCCGCACGTGGCCACCGCGTTCGATCGCCAGCGCCGCCAGTCCACAGCCCACGACATCGCCGCCGAGTACGGCCACCGACCAGGGCAGGCCCGAATCGTCGAGCATGTCGAGGTAGGCCTCCAACCCGGCAAGAGTTGGCGGCAGGCCGAAGTTCGCGTTTGGGCCACCGAAGTAGAGCTTGATCAGCGCGCCAGGCGCCATCATTCCAGCACGATGAAACGCCAGGGCCACGCGCAGAAAGCCGGGCTCGAAAATCGAGACGCTCGGAGCAAGCTGGCGGTCACGGCAGACGGCAAACATGTGGTGCGCGTCCGCAAAGGTGTTCAGGTAGGTCGAATCCACCGCAGCGGGCAAACCATCGGCGGCGGTGGGCCCAACGTTCACGGAGCCGGGGTCAACCAGGCCCATGCGCAGCACTCCAGCGTCCGCCAGCTCTGGAATGTGGGCGTAGCGTTCGGCGATATTCGTACGCGGGCCGCCGCTGGCCATCGTGGGGTAGAGGATTGCGTCCGGTTGGGCCGCGAGCATCTGCGTCCACGCCTCGACGTATGGGTCTGCGGCATGAACGCCGTTGGCTCCACCAACCACCGGTTCATCGTTGTGGTTGTGAACGATCGCCGCGCCTACCTCGATGCAGCGAATCCCGTCCGCTGCGATCTCGCCGGGCGAGCGTGGGACATTTGGGTTGCGATGCTTCGGCGTCCCGCCGTTGAGGGCGGCTTCGATAATTAGTGAGGTCATCGCGGCGCAGCTTACGCTCCGGGCGGCGCCGTTTCAGCCGATTCGCGGCCCCTGCCCCATTCGCCCGCCCTTTGCCATGATGGATGCACACAAAGGTGGTTCAGTTGGAAGTAACGATCCCCGAAGCCGTTTCTTATCCCGGAGCGCGGCGGCCCGACCGGCATCGCTGGGTCAGCTCGTTCGGCGTCAAGCTCGCCTCGTGCGAATGGGGCGACGAGGACGCGCCGCCGCTCTTTCTCGTCCACGGCGGATCGGATTTCGCCGGCACGTTCGACGGCTTCGCGCCGATGCTGGCGGACGCCGGCTGGCGGGTTATTTCGTGGGACCACCGCGGCCACGGCGATTCGGACCACGCCGCGCTCTATTCCTGGGACGCCGATGTGCGGGATGCGCTTGCTGTCCTCGATTCGATCACGCCGGACGCCGTGCCAGCCATCGCTCACAGCAAGGGCGGCGGCATGATGCTGCAGCTCGCTGAAGCGCTGCCTCGCCGAATGTCCAAGCTCGTTGTGATCGACGGACTCCCGTCGCCCGACCCGCATCCGGACGTTTCGGATCACGAAGAGCACGCTCTGAACGCCAAGAACCTTTCGGCCTGGCTGGATCACCGTCGGACGGCAGGTTCGCTGCACCGTAAGCCGGGCACCCTGGACGAGCTCGCGAAGCGCCGCAAGCGCATGAACCCGCGACTGGACGACGAGTGGCTGCGCTACCTGGTGACCGTGGGTGCACGCCATGACCCGGATGGCTGGCGCTGGAAGCTGGACCCCGCGATCCGCATGGGCGGCTTCGGCCCCTGGCGACCGCACTGGTCCCTGGACCGGATGAAGTTGCTGGAGATCCCCCTGCTGGGCCTGACCGCGACGGTGGAGGAGGAGATGGGCTGGGGCACGAAGCACGAGCAGTTGATCCCTTATCTGCCGCCAAGCGCGCGGCTCATTCCGTTCCCAGCCACCGGCCACTTCATCCACATCGAACACCCGCGCGAGGTCGCCGACTTGGTCCTGGACTTCCTCTCGTGACCGTCTTTCTGACGCACAACAAGATGAAGCTCGCGTTCCACACGCTGCGTGGCGGTGAAGGTCCGAACCTGCTGTTGTTACATGGTCTGGGAGAACGGTCGCCGAAGGCTGTGCCGGCGGATGTTTCGAATTGGCCGGGTGCGGTTTTTGCCGTCGACTTCACTGGCCACGGCGAATCGACCATGCCGGGTGGAGGCGGCTACACTGCGGAGTTGCTGATGGGCGACGCCGATGTGGCGATGAGCATGCTCGGCAGCGCCACCATCCTCGGACGTGGGCTCGGCGGCTACGTCGGGCTGCTGCTCGCGGGGGCCCGGCCACGATCGGTGCGTGGCACGATTATTGCCGACGGCCACGGCATGGCCGGCGGCGGCGACCGTCCGGGACCGACCGTGGTGCGCGGGGTGCCGGAGCGTGAAACAACGCCAGATCCCTTCGCGCTCGTTGAATTGGCGGCCGACCTTCGGCCCCCAGAATACGCCGAACAGTTCGTTGCCCTTGCCTGCGCTGGTTCGGGACTGGAGCGTCCAATCACCGTCTGTGCAAAGGCCCAGCCCGATTGGCTGAAGGCGATCATACGCCAGCCGGGGGTGAAGGAGGCATCGCTGGAGGACGCGCTGAGCTACTACGCGGCGTTGCCCAAGAGTTAACCGGAGACTGCTCCGACCGCGTTGCCATCGGCCTGGAACCCGAGGACTCCCACGCCAGCAAGTTCGGCCATCTGTAGTGCTGTCTCGCCGCCG
>JBBQGT010000169.1:0-5309 GCA_038323265.1 Tepidiformales bacterium | reverse complement strand
AACACAGGCCGCCCGCCCACCAGCCTTGGGGCGTCCCCGTCGAAGATGAGGCATCCGCTGGACATCCAGGTGCTGTGCTGGCAGCCGCTGCCGAATGGCCAGCGCCCGCTGACCATGTAGCCATCTTCGACGGGTATGGCGCGGCCTAGCGGTGCGACGGCGCCGCCGGTCACAGCGTCGAGGTCGCGGTACATTTCGCGGGCCACATCCTGATCGAGCAAGGACGTGAAGTAGCCGCCATCCGAGCCGATCATCGCGCACCAGCCAACGGAGCCGTTCTGCGCGGAGAGCTCTTCGATCACTTCGATCTGGGTCAGCGGGTCGTTCTCCGGCCCGCCCCATGCCCGCGGCATCGGCATGCGAAAGACGCCTGCGGCCTTCATCGCCTCGACGATGCGCATAGGCAGCCGTCGGCCAGACTCAATCTCTTCGGCGGCGGCTTCAACCATCGGCCGCAACGCGCGCACCGCGGCGAGCAGTTCTTCGCGCTGCGTAGGGACCAGGTGCGGAGCGGTCACGAGCGCACCTCCAGTGCGGCGCGAAGAATATCACACCGGTTTTAGTCGATCGGGTTGGCTATTTCTGGCTGCCGTTGGCGTCCGAATAACGGTCGCCGGCGATGTCCTGGAGCTTGCGCCAGTGATGCTCAGTGGTGATCCGGCGAATGGTGCCGGAACGCGACCTCATGACCAGCGATTCGCTGCGAGCGCCGCCCGCCACGTACTCCACGCCCTTCAGGAGGTCGCCGGTGGTGACGCCGCTGGCGGCAAAGAAGACATCGTCGCTCTTCACCAGGTCGTCGATCGTGAGGATGTCGGTGAGGCTCAGGCCATGCTCGGCGGCGTAGGCGATCTGTTCGGCGTCGCGTGCCCAGAGCCTGCCCTGGAAGTCCCCTTCCATACACTTCAAGGCGACGGCCGAGACGACGCCTTCGGTGGAGCCGCCGATGCCCAGCAGCATATCCACGCCCGTCCCTTCGAGGGCTGCCGAGACGGCGGCCGGCTGGTCGCCATCGGTGATGAAGAGGATGCGCGCTCCCGCTGCCCGAATTTCGTCCGCGACGCCGGTATTGCGGTCGCGGTCGAGGACAATGACGGTCACTTCTTCCTTGGGGATGCCCTTTGCGCGCGCCACCTGCTGGATGTTCCAGGCGATCGGCGCGGAGAGGTCGATATGTCCACGCGCCGCGGGGCCAACGGCGATCTTCTCCATATAAAACAAATCCAGTGGGTTGAAGAGCGCCCCGCGGGGGGCAGCGGCGATGACGCTCACCGCCCCTGGCCTGCCCTCGGCGGTTAGGCGCGTGCCTTCCAGCGGGTCCACAGCAACGTCCATCGCGGGGCCGCTGCCGTTGCCTACATGTTCGCCGTTGTAGAGCATGGGCGCTTCGTCTTTGACGCCCTCACCGATGACGATCAGTCCGTCCATATCGACGGTGTCCATCATCAAGCGCATGGCGGCCACCGCCGCGGCGTCCGCGCTGGTTTTGTCGCCGCGGCCCACCCAGCGGGCTGCGGCCAGGGCGGCGGCCTCCGTCGTGCGCACCAACTCCATGGCGATGTTTCGGTCCGGGACCTGCTCGTTCCTCACGTCTGCTGCTCCAGTTCGGGGTTTTGGATTTGAATGTCTGGGCTTTCCGGCGTTTGAAGGGTTTCGCCTAGGGGACGATTCCCAATTCTTGAGCGACTGGCTTGAGTGCTTCGGCGACGAACAGGATGTGTTGATCCAGTTCGACCCCGAGGTCCGCCGCGCCTTTGATCAGGTCTTCGCGGTTTACGGCGCGGGCGAAGCCCTTGTCCTTCATCTTCTTGCGGACGGATGCGGCTTCGATCGATGAGAGCGATTTGTCTGGCTTCACCAACGCACAGGCGGTGACGAAGCCGGACAGTTCGTCGCCGGCGAAGATCGCGCGGTCCATCTGCGAGGTGTACTCCAGCCCGAGGAAAGGGGCGTGGCAGAGGATCGCGTAGCGAATGTCCGCGGGCACGCCGCGAGCTTCCAGCAGGACCGAGCCTGCCTTCGGGTGAAGCTCTTCAGTGGGGTGAATCTCCCAGTCGAAATCGTGCAGGAGGCCGGTGATGCCCCATTTTTCGACATCCTCATGAAGGAGCTCGGCGTAGGCGCGCATGGTCGCTTCCACGGCGATGCCGTGCTTACGCGTTCGTTCCTCTTTGGAGTATTCGAGCAGGATGTTCCAGGCGTCCTCGCGGTGCACGGCGCTCCCTCAATGCCACGGTTGGTGGCGATTCGCGGCAATCCTAGCAGAGCGGAAAGTGCTCCCGCTCGAAAACGTCCGCCGCCGAGGTCAAACCGGCTTTCCCGTGAGGAACATCAGGCCCTTCGCCAGGACTTCGCCAGCGAACACCGCGCCCATACAGATATAGAGCAGGCCCGTCGCGCTTTGCATGGCCCGGAGGGGGAGCGTTCGAAGCGAAAGAATCGCGAGGATGATGGGGAAGACCAGGCCGACGCCGATTCGCAGATAGAAGGCAGGGTTACCGAAAATGCCCACGTCCACGGGACTTGCGGGGGTGGGGGTGATTCGCGCCGGCACCACAACGTTCAATAAGACCACGACGGTCTGGAAGACGAGGGCGCCGATCAGCACCCATGCGAGGTCACGCAGCGGCCACGCGGGAAGCGAGCCTTCAGTCAGGTACCAGTGGCCCCACACCATGGAAACAGAGACAGCGCCCAGCGCAAAGGTTCCGCCGAGCAGCGCGATAAGCGCCCCGGGATAGCCCCAGGTGGGCGGCGCAAGCATGGCCGCAAAGACTGCGATGGCCACGATCCCGGCCATCGAGCCGGCGATGCCCGCCAGCCGCCCGATCGGGTCCCATCCCATAAACACGGAGAACATGTAGATGACGCTGGTGCCGATCACTACGAGCAGAGCGCGCTTCGCAGGGTTGAACCAATCGGGGTCAACCTTATAGCCGTCCACGTCTGTGCCGATGTTGATGCCCGCCGCCGTCCAATAGGCGAGCCCCGCGGTGACTGCCACGCAGAGGGCCATCGTCATCACGAAGCCGCGCGTGACGCCGCCGCGCAGGTCACTGCCGACCGTGATCCAGAGGCTGCCGATGCCAAGCTCCACCAGGATGAGCAGCAAGGTATAAGGGAGGGCGGCGACGTTCACGCCACCGAGTGTAGAACCGGCCCCCGTAACGGGTTAGCGCGGGTAAGCGCGGCACGTCGCGGCGCAACAGGGCTAACCGTGAAGCGCAAATCGTGAATCGGGCATTCAAGTTGGGGTGGGGGCGCCTCGGGCTTTCGCCTCTGGCGCCCCCTGCGACGGGGAGGACAATGTCGCCTGGCGCACCTTTGGTCAGGAGGCCGCCTACTCCAACTAACGGCAGCCAAGTGGGCACGGGAAGGGTGGGAGCGTGGACGGTTGGGTGGCAATCAAGTGCCGCGCGTGATAAGCCTTGCGGGCGAGTTCCCTGATGATTCGCGCCGCACTTTCGGGCGCCGGACAGCGTCCAGGGCGCGCGGTGAGCAGCGTCCCTCAGAGACTCTTGGGGGGGCAATCTGGCGCCGTCCATAACGAGGCTCGCGCAGCTTCCGCTCGGTTGACACTGAGAGGTCCTGTGGTAACCTTCTCGATCGGCGCTTATTGACTGGCGGAGCTTGAAACAGTTCGGCAGGTCGCGAAGCTGAGTGTGCTTGAAGACGGCCCTGAACCTGAGATGGTACGGGGTGCAGTTCACGAACAGGCTTTTCGGCCTGTTTTTGTGCCTTGAATTAGGAACCGCGCCGGGCCCTTTTGCCATTGCTGAGGGGCGCTGCCTGAAACCACGGGATGTCCCGAAACGCTGAAAGCAGGGGAAGCAGGAATGCCGACCATCAATCAGTTGGTCCGCAAGGGCCGCACGCCAAAGAGCAAGAAGTCCGGCGCTCCCGCGCTGCTCTTCAGCTTCAACTCCCACACCGGGCGCCTGCGTAAGGTGGCCGGCAAGGGCTCGCCTCAAAAGCGGGGCGTTTGTACCCAGGTGCGAACGCAGACGCCAAAGAAGCCGAACTCGGCGCTCCGCAAGGTGGCCCGCGTTCGACTGACGAACGGCATTGAAGTAACCGCCTACATCCCCGGCGAAGGCCACAGCCTGCAGGAACACTCCGTGGTCCTGGTGCGCGGCGGCCGAGTCAAGGATCTTCCCGGCGTGCGATATCACATCGTTCGCGGCGCCCTCGATGCAACCGGTGTGACCAACCGCAAGCAGGGACGCAGCAAGTACGGCACTCGCAAGAATGCCCAGCCCGCCGGCCGCAAAAAGTAGCCTGGCCCGTACGCCCACTCGAACCCGGAGTCTGAAGCATGGCCCGACGCAACCGACCTGAACGGCGACCCACGCCACCCGATGCTCGCTATAACGCGATCAACGTGCAGGTGCTCATCAATAAGCTCATGACGCGTGGCAAAAAATCCACCGCCGAGCGAGTGGTTTACGGTGCGTTCGACCGCATTCAGACACAGACCGGGCGGGACCCGCTGGACGTTTTCCAGCAGGCCGTACGCAACACAACTCCCGTCCTGGAAGTGAAGCCCCGCCGCGTTGGCGGCGCCACCTACCAGGTGCCGGTTGAAATCCGGCCGGACCGTCGCCTCGCACTTTCTATGCGCTGGCTGCTCGGTTCAGCCCGCAGCCGCGGCGGCCGCTCTATGAGCGAACGTCTCGCCAGCGAACTCCTCGACGCCGCCAACAACACCGGCGCCGCGATCAAGAAACGTGACGACACCCACCGCATGGCCGAAGCGAACCGCGCTTTCGTCCACTACCGCTGGTAAAGCAGCGGGCGGCCTGAAACCCTAGGAGTACCATGCCTCGCCAGGTTGAAATCGAACGCATCCGGAACATCGGGATCATTGCCCACATTGACGCGGGCAAGACGACCGTGACTGAACGCGTCCTCTTCTACACCGGGAAAACCTACAAGATCGGCGAGGTCCACGAAGGCAGCGCCACGATGGACTGGATGGAGCAGGAGCGCGAGCGCGGCATCACCATCACCTCCGCTGCTACCACCGCTGAGTGGAACGACCATTCGATCAACATCATCGACACCCCCGGCCACGTGGACTTCACGGCGGAAGTGGAGCGCAGCCTGCGCGTCCTGGACGGAGGGGTCGTTTGCTTCGACTCCGTAGCCGGCGTCGAGCCCCAGTCCGAGACCGTCTGGCGCCAGGCCGACCGCTACGCCGTCCCGCGGATCGCGTTCGTCAACAAGATGGACCGCACGGGCGCGGACTTTCAGCGCACCATCGACATGATGGTTGAGCGCCTCGGCTGTAACCCGGTCGTGGTCCAGAT
>JBBQGT010000168.1:0-5633 GCA_038323265.1 Tepidiformales bacterium | reverse complement strand
CCTCGCTGATGCCGGCGCCAACGTGGTGGTGGCAGCCCGCAGCAAAGAAAAGCTGGAGTCGCTGGCGGCATCGATAGATGGGCGCGGTGGGAAGGCGTTGAGCATCGGCTGCGATGTGGCCGATTCGGCGAGCGTTACGGCGATGGTGAACGCAGCGCGCGCACGGTTCGGGCGAATCGACATCCTCGTGAACAACGCGGGCGTCTCGGCTGAGGCGGGGTTCATGCCAGAGCGCGTGACGGACGACCTGTTCGTGCAGACGATGCAGGTGAACGTGATGGGCACCTTTTACTGCTGTCGCGAGGTGGCCTCCCAGATGCTGGCCGATGGCAAGGGCGGGTCGATCATCAACATCGCGTCGGTCATGGGGATGAGCGGGCAACAGAATGCGCCGGTCGCTTACCAGGCGAGCAAGGCCGCGGTGATCAACCTGACGCGCAACCTGGCAGCCAGTTGGGCGGACCGCAACGTGCGCGTCAACGCCATCGCCCCTGGTTGGTTCCCGAGCGAGATGACGGCCGGCTGGTTTGCTGTACCGGAATTCCTGGAACGCTTTATTAACGAGGCGCCGATGGCACGAGTGGGCCTCCCCACGGAATTGAACGGCCCGTTGCTGTTCCTCGCCAGCGACGCGTCAAGCTTCGTCACCGGCCAGACCATTGCCGTGGATGGCGGCCTTTCGGCGACGGTTGGCGGCAACTACACGCCGGCACTGTTCGATCAGGTGGCGGCGTTGTTGGGGCCGGTGGCGACACGGATCATGCCGCCGGCCTAGGCGGATTCACGATTGCGGGGGCAAGCACGCCGCCTTTGCGCTGGGTTTGGTACGCTCGGTGGATGCGCATTGGGAACGTGGAAGTAGCGGGAATCGCGCGGCTGGCGCCGATGGCGGCGGTGAGCAACGCGCCGTTCCGGCTGATTGCCCAGGAGTGCGGCAGCGGCATGACCACGACCGAGGAGATCGACGCGGCCTCGCTGGTGCGGCGCAGCCCGCGCGCGCTGGACATTGTGGATTACTACCCTGACGAGCGTCCGCTGGCGATGCAGTTGCTGGGCTGCGACACAGGCCTGCTGGTGGATGCCGCACAGGAGTGCGAGGCGCGCGGGGCGGACATCATCGACCTGAACATGGGCTGTCCGATGCCGAAGATCACGAAGCAGGGGAAGGGCGCCGCTTTGATGCGCGAGCCCGAGGCGACGCGGCAGCTGCTGCGTGCGCTGCGGCAAGCGATCACCGTGCCGTTTACCGTAAAGATTCGCGGCGGATGGGACGATGAGCACCTGAACGCCGTGGAGGTGGCGCGGATGGCGGAGAGCGAAGGCGTTGACGCGATCACCGTGCACCCGCGGACGCGTTCGCAGCGGTTCACGGGGAAGGCGCCGTGGCAGATCATCCGTGAAGTGGTGCAGGCTGTGGGCGTGCCGGTGACGGGAAACGGGGACGTGACGTCACTGGCGGAGGCGCGGCAGATGATCGCCGAAACGGGCTGCGCGAACGTGATGGTGGGGCGGGGGGCGCTCGGCCGCCCGTGGGTTTTCGATGAGGCGTACGAGGCGCTGACGATCGAACAGAAGTGGGAATACCGGGGGCGGGTGATTCGGCGTCATTGCCAGCTGATCATGGAACGCAGCGACGCGCGCCACTGGCAGACGCAGATGCGCAAGCACCTGGCGTGGTACACGGAAGGGACGTTCGAAGCAGCGTCAACGCGCGACCGGATCTTCCGTTCGAAGAGCCAGGCCGAAGTAATGGATGTCTTCGAAACGCACTGGGCGCGGGCGCGCGAGCCGTTCATCCAGCTCGCGCAGTACCGCGAGTCACGGCCTTCGCTGGCGGGGGTTGAGGGGTAGAGCGGGATGCTCGAAACCACAACGGCCGGACTTGACTTCGTCGCCATCGCCCCAATGAACATCACAACGACTTCATCGCCCGCGGCGGTATTGTACAATATTGCTGTACGCATAGGAGAGGCCGTGACCACTGAAAAATCCTACAGCTACGCTCGCGCCAACTTCGCCGAACTGCTCGACCAGGTGACAGGCGACCGTGAGGCGGTGATCATCAAGCGGCGAGGCCATGACGATGTGGCGCTCATCGCAGCCGACGACCTGCGCAGCCTCGAAGAGACACTCTACCTGATGTCCTCCCCAGCCAATGCAGCGCGGCTATTGAAGGCCCTCAACGAGGTAGAGGAAAACGCAATCGGGCCTTCCTCCGTTGACGCGCTTCGGGCGGAATTCGGCGTGAATGGCCGGTGAACGGACCGGTTCCAAACGGGAGGCCATCTTCCATTCAGGGTTCCGCGAAGACTTGAGTTACTGGGTGGAGACGGACCGTAAGATCGCTCTGCGGGTGTTGGCGCTCGTCGAAGCAATTGTACGGGAGCCGTTCACGGGCATCGGTAAGCCGGAACCGCTGCGCCACCAACTGCGCGGCGCGTGGTCGCGGCGGCTGACGCCCGAGCATCGCGTCGTGTACTCCGTAGTCGAAGGGCGGGTCCATTTCTTGCAATGCCGTTACCACTACTCGCGCTGATTTGCGGGCGTGCAGCTACGCCGGGAGTTCTGGCTGGCAGTTGCGGCAGAAGCTGGTGATGCGCTGGTTCGCGGTGATCTCGCTGATATTTGTGCCGCAGCGCGGGCACGGTTTGCCGCCGAGGCGATGGACGCGCATGAAGTCGCGGCGTTCTTCGTAATCCAGGTCGTTGCCTTTGACCATGCTGTCGCGCACCAACGGCGTGGCCCAGGCCATGACAGCGCGAGCCGCGCGGTACAGCTCGCGAATCTGTTCCTCGCCGAGTTTGGTGCGCGGGATGTAGGGGTTGATCTTCGCTTCCCAGAGAATTTCGTCGCTATAGGCGTTGCCAATGCCTTGCACGAACTCGGCGTTGGTGAGCATGGACTTGACCTGGCCTCGGTACTTCTTGGTGCGCACCAGCCATTCGTCTTCGGTCAGGGCAGAGTCGAGCAAGTCTGGGCCGTTGGTGGCCCAATTCGGGATCGCGGCGAGCTGGTCGATGCCGACCATGTAGACCTTGCCCATCACACGGTCGTCCGAGTAGCGAAGCGAGCGGCCCTCTTCGATGCCGAGCACGAGGCAGGTCTTGGCGCGCAACTTAGTCTTGGGGTCAACGTACTGGAAGCGCCCGGTGAGCATGGGGTTGATGGCGAGCACACGGTCAGAGGCGAGCGGAAAGAGGAGGAACTTGCCGTGGCGCAGGACCTCGCCGAAGCGGTCGCCGGGGAGGGTCTCGCGCAGCTCCTGGGCAGGGGTGCGAAAGACGAACGGGATGCGCGCATCGCAGCTGGCGATGGCGCGCCCGGCGATCTGTTCGTTCAAGTAGCCGCGGATCGCTTCGAGTTCAGGGATCTCGGGCACGGATCTACCGCCGGGTTTGAAAGATGGTGGGGCGAGTATACCGGCCCCACAGGCGAGCACGATTTCGAGGGCCAAAGTTAACGCGAACGGACTGCACGGCGGTCTGCCAATCGCTTACAATGGAGTCAGCTTCTGGTGGATTACTGCCCTGCCGCAGATTGCCTTTTCACTGACCGCTGGTATGCACCATTCGCATGGTTCGCTGCCGTTGCTCGTCTTGCCCGTTCCCGCCCGAAAGCTGCTTTGATGACAACGAACGACACGCGAACACAGGCTATGACAGTCGGTGTGCTCGCGCTGCAGGGTGACTTTCGCGAACACCGCGAGATGCTGGAGGCGATGGGCCACAGCGTCATCGAAGTCCGCAAGGTCGAGCAGTTGGCCGGGCTGGATGCGCTAATCATCCCTGGCGGCGAGAGCACAACGATCGCGCGGCTCATCCTCAGCAACGGTTTCCAGCAGCCGCTGCGCGATTTCTGCACGAGCGGGCGGGCCGTGTGGGGGACCTGCGCGGGGGCGATCTTGCTGGCCAAAACCGTCGACCGGCTTGACCGGCCAGGCATTGAAATGATGGACATCTCAGTGCGGCGCAATGCGTTCGGGCGGCAACTCGACAGCTTCGAAGCGGACCTGGACGTGAAGGGCGTGGAAGGTGCGCCGTTCCACGCGGTGTTTATCCGGGCGCCACTGTTCGATGAAGTGCGCTGGCCCGCGGAAGCCGTCTGCGCGCTGGAAGACGGGACGATTGTGGCGGCGCGCGAAGGCAATCTGTTTGCCACCTCCTTTCATCCCGAACTGACCGGCGACAACCGCCTGCACAAGCTTTTTCTGACTATGGGGCAGCCGCGCCGGGACTCCCCGAAGTGAGCGAGTTGGTGGCAGACACCCTCAGCCCAATCGACGCCGCGACGCTCTGGCCGCAACTGCATAGGCTGGCCACGGAGATCATTGCCACGCGCGGCGCAGAGAACCTGCTGGTCGCCTCGGGTCTGGCGGCTACGGGCATCACCCGGCTGCCAAAGATCCCTCGGACCGTGGTGGTGGGCGTCAAGCGGGGCCTCCGTTACCGCGGCGTGTTAATCGCACGCGAACTTTCGGGAGGCGCCGGGTGGGAAGTGGTGAGTGTGCGGCTGGCGCGGGACATGGATGACGAGGCGATCATCGCCCTCCTCCAGTCGGTTTCACAGGAGGTGGCACAGCGTGGCGGGCGCACGCTCTACCTGCGCTACGCGGAAGGATCGCCGCACGCGCCCGCGTTGCGAAAGGGCGGCTTTTACGCTTACCGGCTGGAGCGGCTTTACGTGGTTCCGCTGACGGACAAGCCACTGGAGACACCCTTCAGGCCGGCGAAGAGCGCTGACCGTCACGGCGTTTTTCGGCTCTACTGCCGTGCGGTGCCCGAGATCGTGCGGAGAGTGGAAGCGCCCACGCAGCAGGAGTGGCGGGCGGTGCTGGATTCGTACGATTGCAACAAGGAATTTGTGTTGGACCGGGAAGGCAGCTTGAACGCTTGGGTGGGCGTGGGCGAACGCGAGAGCCATCTCCTGATCGACGACGGCGGGGAGGGCGTTGTTGATGCCGCGTTGGACCTTATCGAAACGCAATCCGGCCGCCACGCTACTCTGGTGGTGGCCGAACACCAGGGAAACATCGAACGCCTCGCTTGCGAGAGAGGCTACACGCCGCTCGGTGTGCGCTTGATGTGTGCGAGAAGGCTCGCCGTCCTCAATACTCTTAGGGAGGTCGTAGCGGTGCCCGCGGATAACTTCGCGCTGCCGCAATAGCTGTGTCGCAACCAACACTGAATATGGCAATACCAACCGAACAACAGATCGTCACCGATGACCTCGACCTGCTGCTGGCGGCGCTACCCGAACATATCGCCGACTCGCTGACGGAGGCGGAGCGGCGCGTGGACCTTCTGGAAGTGGTGATGGACCTGGGCCGCCTGCCAGAGGCGCGCTACCCGGGACGAGAGGTGGTGCTCTCTCGCAGCGAGGTGACCGAGGAGGATATCCAGCACGTTATCGAGCGGATTGGCGATTTTGGCGCGGATAACCGGGCGGGTATTGAGCGCACGTTGCACCGCATTAGCTGCATCCGCAACCGGAGGGGCAAGGTGGTGGGGCTCACCTGCCGCGTGGGCCGCGCTGTCTACGGCACAATCCGCGTGATCGAAGACCTGGTGCTCGGCGGGAAGTCGATCCTCCTGCTTGGGCGGCCGGGCGTGGGTAAGACGACGATGCTCCGCGAA
>JBBQGT010000167.1:0-5761 GCA_038323265.1 Tepidiformales bacterium | reverse complement strand
TCGCCCGGAAGGATGGGCAGGAGATCGTTGCCGGCGCGCAAGCGATCGCCACCCGCATCCAGGCAGAAGCTAGGGAACAGTCGAACCGCGACCGCGAGGTTGCGCTCGAACGTGCCCGCACCGAGATCCAGTTGGAACGGGACCGCGCCATTGCGGACCTTCGCGGCGAATTCGCCGACATCACCGTCTCGGCAGCCGAGAAGGTCATCAACCAGTCCCTGGACCGGCAAGCTCACCAGCGCATCATCGATGAGACGCTGGCTGAGTCGTCCTTCAGTGGGCAGTAACGATGGCTGACCAGCAGGCGGCGAAACGGTACGCGCAGGCAGCCTTTCAGATCGCGACCGCGACCCCGGGAGTGAGCCTGGACCAGTGGCGCGCGGAACTCCGCGATATCGCCCAGGTCTTGGCTGACTCGGCGGCGGCGCCAGTCCTCGCGAACTCAAAGGCACCGCTGCCTGCACGTTACGCGATGCTCGAGCGCATGCTCGACATCTCGCCGCAGGCATTGAACCTGGCGAAGCTGTTGGTCGCCAAGGGCCGACAGCCCGAGGCCAGCGCAGTGGCCGATGCCTTCGACCGTCTCGCCGACGAGCACGAAGGCATTGCGCACGCCAGTGTGACCACTGCGGTCCCGCTTTCGGCTGAGCAACTCGCGGGCATCGAGCAGCAGCTCAGTGCCAGCCTGGGCAAGCGTGTCCGCGCGATCGCTCAGGTGGACCCCGCCATCATTGGCGGGGTGGTTGTCCGCGTAGGCGACAAATTAGTTGATGGGAGCGTCCGGTCCCGCCTCAAGCGGCTCCGGCGCGAACTTGTAGAAGGCGTGCGGTAAATCGCGCGCCGGTGATTGAACGAGAGAAAGAGGGCCACCATGGCAGTACGCGCTGAGGAGATCGCCTCCATCCTGCGTGAGCAGATCGAGGGCTTCGGCACCAGTGTCGTAGCGACAGATGTTGGTGCAGTGATGCAGGCCGGGGACGGCGTGGCTCGCGTCCACGGGCTTTCGGGCGCTATGTACTCAGAGCTGCTCGAGTTCTCGAACGGCAGCATGGGCATCGCCTTGAACCTCGAAGAGGAGTCGGTCTCCGCCGTTATCCTCGGCGACTACGACAACATCAAAGAGGGCGATGAAGTGCGCGCCACGGGCCGCGTCATCGAAGTGCCAGTTGGCGATGCCCTGATCGGCCGCGTGGTTGACCCGCTGGGCAACCCGATCGATGGGAAGGGCCCCATTAACACCACGAAGACCCGCCCGATTGAGCGCATCGCGCCTGGTGTAACCCTTCGCAAGAGCGTGAATGAACCGGTCCAGACGGGCATCAAGACGATCGACGCGATGTTCCCCGTGGGCCGCGGCCAGCGAGAGCTGATCATCGGCGACCGTTCGACAGGCAAGAGCGCGATCGCGATTGACACCATCATCAACCAGAAGGGCGGCAACCTGATCTGCATCTACGTCGCCATCGGCCAGAAGGCCGGCAAGGTTGCGCAGGTTGTCGGTCTACTGGAAGAAGCTGGAGCCATGGACCACACGATTGTGGTCGCCGCTAACGCTTCGGACGCCGC
This sequence comes from Tepidiformales bacterium, assembly GCA_038323265.1. GTDB lineage: Bacteria > Chloroflexota > Dehalococcoidia > Tepidiformales > Tepidiformaceae > PNKC01. The sequence goes on along the minus strand of JBBQGT010000167.1, from coordinate 4,195 downwards.
CGCGCTGCAGTACCTGGCGCCGTACGCCGGATGCACGATGGGCGAGGAGATCATGGAGAGCGGCCGGGACGCGCTCATCGTCTACGACGACTTGAGCAAGCACGCCTGGGCCTACCGCGAAATCTCACTGCTCCTGCGCCGCCCACCCGGGCGCGAGGCCTACCCTGGGGACGTCTTCTACTTGCACAGCCGCCTGCTCGAACGGGCAGCGAAGCTTGAGGCGGGCGGTTCCCTCTCTGCGCTGCCAATCATCGAGACGCAGGCGAACGACGTATCGGCCTACATTCCAACGAACGTCATCTCAATCACCGACGGCCAGATCTACCTGGAATCGGACCTCTTCAACGCAGGCATTCGGCCGGCGATCAACGTCGGTCTTTCCGTGAGCCGAGTTGGTTCGGCGGCACAGACCAAGGCGATGAAGACGGTTTCCGGCGGCCTGAAGGGCGACATGGCCCAGTTCCGCGAACTGCAGGCGTTCGCCCAGTTCGGCACCAGCGACCTCGACGCAGCCACCCGCCGCCAGCTCGAACGCGGTCAGCGCGCCACCGAAGTGCTGAAGCAGGGCCAATTCCAGCCGCTCAGCCTGGCAGAAGAAACAGCGGTTATCTTTTCACTCACCCAGGGCCTTCTGGACGATGTGCCAGTGGCCAAGGTGCGCGATTTCGAGGCTGGGCTCCGCAAGTTCATGGCCAGCAACCATCCTGAACTGCTCGCCGAAGTGACCGCTAACCCGGTCATGACGCCGGAGTTCAGCGAAAAGCTGACCAGCGCGATTAACACCTTCAAGACTACCGTCCCCTACTAGGGCACCCATCGCGGCTGGCGCTTCGGCGCCGTCCGACCAATCAACGCAGCAGACGCGCCGTCGAGGCGCACGCCACCATCCGACGGACCGGGAAGAAGCCAATGCCAACGATCCGCCAGCTCAAACGCCGTATCACGAGCGTTAAGAACACCGCGAAGATCACGAACGCGCTGCAACTAGTTGCCGCTTCGAAGATGCGCCGTGCCCAAGATCGTGCTCTCCAGGCGCGGCCCTACGCCGAAAAGCTTCGCGTTGTCCTCGCTGGCCTCGCCTCCACCGAAGGGGGCGACGAGGAAACGTCTCACCCGTTGCTCGTTTCACGGCCGGTGAAGAACGTTGCCGTTCTGCACATCACGCCGGACCGCGGACTATGCGGCGGGCTGAACTCCAACATGAACCGCAGCGCCGGCACGTTCGTCGCCATGCAACATGAGCCTGTTTCGGTCGTCGCTGTTGGCAAGAAGGGCCGAGACTTCTTCATTCGCGCCCACGCGCACGTCGTGGCGGAGTTCACGGACTTCGGCGACTATCCGACGCAGAGCGACACGCTCGGCATCGCGCGTGTGATCATGGACGACTACCTGAACGGCACGATCGACCGCGTCTACATCAGCTACCCGGAGCTCGTTTCGACGGCGAACCAACGGCCAACCATCCGGCAGTTGCTGCCGATTGAGCCGCCAACCTCGGATGACCCGGCTGAGCAGGGCCTCAAAGAGGACTACATTTTCGAGCCATCGCCGAAAGTCGTCCTCGAACGGCTGCTGCCGCGGTACATCGAAATGCAAATCTACGAAGCCATATTGCAGAACGCTGCCAGCTTCCAATCGGCACAGATGGTGGCGATGAAAAACGCGACCGACAGCGCGCGCGACATCACCCGTGAGTTGACGCTGACGTACAACAAGGCGCGCCAGGAACAGATCACCAAGGAACTGCTCGACATCGTTGGCGGCGCCGCCGCCCTGGAGGGATAGCCCTGGCCCCGTTTGCCGCAGTCATCTTTGACATGGACGGCGTCCTGGTGGACGGCGAGCCGCTGCATTTCCGGGCCGTCAACAAGCTGCTGGCAACCGAAGGCAAGGCCATTTCGCTGGACCACTACAAGCCGTACATGGGCACGAAGACCGGCTGGGCAGACATGATCCGCGACTTTGGCCTGACGCGGCCGCGCGAACACTACTCCGTCATCTACCGCGCGATGATCCTCGAAAGCTACCGCAACGAGAGCGAGCCGCTCCCGGGAGCGGTCGAACTGGTGCGCGGCCTGCGAGCGGCCGGGATGCGCATCGGAGTGGCTTCGTCTTCCATCTTCCCGTGGGTCGAAGCGTGTCTGGCGCGCCTCGGTCTGGAAGACGCATTCGACAGCATCATTACGGGGACGGACGTGGAGAACGGTAAGCCCGCGCCTGACATCTACCTTCTCGCCGCGGAGCGCCTGCGCGTGAATCCACGAGACTGCCTCGCGATCGAAGACGCGCCTGCCGGCATCCTCTCGGCGAAGGCCGCCGGCATGGAATGCTGGGCCGTCCGCACCGAATACACCACGGGCCTCGACTTGCCAGACCCGGCACGGGAGTTCGAAAGTCTGCTCGACGTTTCCGTCGAAGACGTGATGGGGGTAGCTGCGTGACAGACCTCGTATTGCGAACCGACCTGGATGGTGTGGCGACGCTGACGCTCAACCGGCCGGCCCAACTGAACGCCCTCAGCCCCAACCTGTTCGTCGAACTCCGTGCCCACATCGACGCCATCGCTGACGAGACGGAGACGGTTGGCTGCGTGATCCTGCGTGGCGCCGGCAAGTCGTTTTCGGCAGGGAACGACATCAAAGCCATTCAGGCAGGGGAGCGCGCGCCTTCAGCGCACCACCAGGCTGAGACGTTGGAGGCGATCGAGGGATTGCCGCAGCCAGTTATTGCCTCGGTGTCGGGCCACTGCTACACCGGCGCCCTTGAACTGGTGCTTGCTTGCGACCTTCTGGTAGCCGCCGAATCAGCCCGCTTTGCGGACACACACGGCCGCTGGGGGATGACGCCCACCTGGGGCATGAGCCAACGCCTTCCGCGCCGCATCGGACCCGTGCGCGCCAAGCAGATGATGTTGTCTGGTACTCCGATCAGTGGCGCCGAGGCGGTCATGCTCGGTCTCGCCAACTCCTGCGTGGCGGATGACGACCTGGAAGCAACGTCGAACGCGCTCGCCGCGAGCATCGTCGCGAATTCATGGCACACGCTGCGGGCCGATAAGCGGCTCGTGAACGAAGGTCAGCGCTACACGCTCGCGGACGCGCTGGCCTTCGAACGTCGAACAAGCCCGGGTGCAAGCCCGGATATGGCTGAGCGCCTTAAAGCGTTTGGCTCCAAGAGCCGGTCGTAACCGGCGCCACCGTTGGAGGTCTTCTGATGGCAGTAGCCAGCCCCGCTGAAGGACGCGTCGTCCAGATTATTGGCACCGTGCTCGATATCGAGTTTCCGCCGGACCACCTTCCGGCAATCAACAACGCCGTCAACGTGATGCTGGATGACGGTACCGCGCTGGTGACCGAAGTGCAGCAGCACCTCGGCAACAACTGGGTGCGCTGCCTGGCGATGGACTCCACGGACGGTCTCCGCCGCGACACGCGTGCCATCGACACCGGCGCCGCAATCGCCGTGCCAGTCGGCGAGCAATCGCTTGGCCGCATGTTCAACGTGCTCGGCAACCCGATCGACAACTTGCCGCCAGCAGAGGGCGGACCGCGCTGGGGTATCCATCGCAACCCGCCGGCGTTCGAAGAGCAGGAGACCACACCGTCCGTCCTCGAAACGGGCATTAAGGTCATCGACCTCATCGCTCCGCTCGTTCGCGGCGGTAAGGTTGGCCTCTACGGTGGTGCGGGCGTTGGCAAGACGGTCGTCATCCAGGAGCTGATCTCGAACATCGCCCGCGAGCACGGCGGCTACTCCGTCTTTGCTGGCGTGGGTGAGCGCTCTCGCGAGGGCAACGACCTCTGGCACGAAATGCGCGATTCCGGCGTGCTCCCAAAGATGGCCATGGTCTTCGGCCAGATGAACGAACCCCCCGGCGTGCGCCTTCGCGTCGCCCTCTCGGGCCTGACGATGGCCGAATACTTCCGCGACGTTGAAGGTCGCGACGTGCTCCTCTTCATCGACAACATTTATCGCTACACCCTCGCCGGCATGGAGGTTTCGGCGCTGCTCGGCCGTCTGCCCTCCGCCGTGGGCTATCAGCCGACGCTGGCCACGGAAATGGGCGATTTGGAAGAGCGCATCACCTCCACGAAGAAGGGTTCGATTACGTCCTTCCAGGCGATCTACGTGCCCGCCGACGACTACACCGACCCGGGTGTAGCGACCACCTTCGGCCACCTCGACTCGGTGGTGG
>JBBQGT010000166.1:0-5792 GCA_038323265.1 Tepidiformales bacterium | reverse complement strand
CCGCTTGTGGTCTTCACTCAGAAAGTCCGCGGCTTCAAGGATCGGTTCGGGATCGGGCCGTTGCGTGTCCCGCAGAAGATGCTGCGGATCCTCGACGTCCACGACCCCGTGGTGGAGTCGGGACAGTTCACGACCGACCTGACGCCAAATCTGAGGGAGCTCATGTGCTGAGACATCGATTCGTGTGAGGTCAATCCCATCGACCCGCTCATAGATCGTGTAGGGGGTGCTGAGAATCTCCCGCGAGTTGTCGAACGCGATCAGTCGCGGTGTACGAACACCAGCCCGACGCGCCGCGGGCGCAGCAATCGACTCGGAAATCGTCCCGCGAATCGCTTCTGGAATGTCCTTCGAGACGCGAAGAATGAGATCTGGTCCGAGAGCGAAGATGGCGTTGACGACGCCGCTGGGCGGGATCGTTCCCAGGTGAAGGCGTCCGAGATCGTGCCGGTCGCAGATCTCCTCGGCCTGGGTAGCGGTCACCTCTGGAAAGGGAGCTGTGTCCCAGGGAGGATTCGGGGTTGTCACCGGAGGCGCACCGCATCGACGAGGTTCATGAGCCGGTCCCGATTGTCGGCCGGTTGGCGGTATGGCAGCGAGGCGACCACTTCGGGGTCCACCGGTTGCGGTGCCGTTGCCGGTGCAATCGTCACCTGTTCCGACTTTCCGCGCGTGGCCATAGGACTGGGAGTCCTCTCGTCGGCTGCTCTCGAGTAACTGGGTAAAACGCCTACTCGGATGCCTAAGATGGTGGGCGATACTGGATTCGAACCAGTGACCTCGTCGATGTCAACGACGCGCTCTAACCAACTGAGCTAACCGCCCCCGCGGAATCCACAGGATACCCACGCACCACCCCAAGCGCCAATCCTGTGGTCCACCATCGGAACGTCTTCAGAATCGCCCACGCCGTGTGCTACTATCGCAAGCAACTGAATAGCAACGGCTTTGACCGGGACGAGTAGTCCGCCGCACCCAGAGATTCGCGCCACAGGCTGCAAGCGCGATACCAGGCGAACGAAAACCACCCGCGAGCCTGCTCCCGAATCGCTCCTCATGGAGACGATAGGCGAGCACGGTTGGCTCCGTTAACGGCCCTTCGAGTCTGCGGCCGCATTCCCGGCGCCGCGGAGAAGCAAGGTGGAACCACGGAGTGCGTCTCTCGTCCCTGCGACAGAGGCGCATTTTTGTGTGTATCGGAGTAGGGAGTGTCGGAGTCTCGGAGTACCGGGTTTGTTCAAAGCTACCGCGAACTCACCGTCTATAAACAGGCGATTGAGGCGGCAATGGCCGTCTTCGAACTCACGAAAACGTTCCCGTCCGAGGAGCGCTACTCAATGGTGGACCAGATCAGGCGCTCGTCTCGTTCCGTTTGCGCGAACCTCGCAGAGGCGTGGCGCAAGCGACGCTATCGCCAGGCCTTTATCGCCAAGCTCAGCGACGCCGAATCCGAGGCCGCCGAAACCCAAGTCTGGCTCGAACTCGCGGTGCGCTGCGGCTACCTCCGTCCCGAACGTGAACACGCGTTAACGCGGGACTACGACGGCATCCTCGCCCAACTCGTCGCGATGATCGATGGAGCCGACCGATGGACGGTGAAGCCAAGGACCTGACCTACTCCGACACCCCGACACCCCGATACTCCGACACTTCGAAAGGGAGCCACCATGCCAAACGAACCCCACGTAGACCTATCCGCCCTCCCCAAGGACGACCGCGTGTCTCGCATGCGCCATTCCGCAGCCCACGTCCTCGCCGAGGCGATGGTCGAACTCATGCCCGAAGCGGAGCTCGGCATCGGGCCGCCCATCGATACCGGCTTTTACTACGACTTCCGCCTCCCGCGGCCCCTCACGGTCGACGACCTCGTCTGGCTCGAAGAGCGCATGCGTCAGTCGATCGCCCGCAGGCACCCGTTCGTCATGTCCTCGCTCACGAAGACGGAAGCAGAGGAACGCTGGGCCACCCAGCCCTTCAAGTTGGACCTCCTCAAAGACCTTGAAGAAGGCAACGTCACGCAGTGCACGCATGCCAATTTCACCGACCTCTGCCGCGGCGGACACGTCAACGACACCGGCGAAATCCCAGCCTTCAAGCTCGCCAGCATCGCCGGCGCCTACTGGCGAGGCAGTGAGAAAAACCCGCAGCTGCAGCGCATCTACGGCATCCTTTTCGAAACGCAGGCCGAACTCGATGCCTACGAGCAGCAGCTTGAGGACGCCCGCCGCCGGGACCACCGCCGCATCGGCCGCGAACTCGGCCTCTTCGCCCTCTACGAAGAGATCGGGCCAGGCCACGTCATCTGGCTCCCCGCCGGCGCCACCATTCGCCGCGAACTCGAGCGCTGGATCGTGGATGAAGAGATCGCTCGCGGCTACCAGCACGTCATAACGCCAGCAGTCGCAAAGCGCGAACTCTTCATCCGCTCCGGCCACTGGGATCACTATCAGGAGGCGATGTACCCGATCATGGAGCGCGACGGCGAAGAGTACGTACTTCGCCCCATGAACTGCCCGAGCCACATCATGGTTTTCGCCGACGGCCTCCACTCCTACCGTGAACTTCCGATCCGCATCGCCGAATTGGGCAACATGCACCGCTGGGAAAAGTCCGGGCAAGTCTCCGGCATGAGCCGCGTCCGCATCATGACTCTCAACGACGCGCACATCTTCTGCGCCGATATCGCCCAGGTCGAATCCGAAGTCGAGGGCGTCCTCCGATTCATGGAGGAGGTCTACGCGACGCTCGGCCTCAAGGATTACAGCTACCGTCTCTCCCTCGGTGACCCCGAGGACACGGAAAAGTACGTCGATAACCCCCCAATGTGGAAGAAGGGCGAAGCGCTTCTACGCCAAGTCCTGCAGAGGGTCGGCCTCGAATTCACGGAGGAGAAAGGCGAAGCCGCGTTCTATGGGCCGAAGATCGACGTCCAGTTCAAAACGGCCGCTGGCCACCATGAAACCCTCGTCACCATCCAGGTGGACTTCCACCTGCCCGCCCAGTTTGACCTCGAATACGTCGGTGAGGACGGCGAGCGCCACCAGCCGATCATCGTCCACCGCGGCGTCATCGCCACCATGGAACGCATGGTCGCCCTCCTTATAGAGGAATACGAAGGCAACTTCCCGCTCTGGCTCTCGCCCGTCCAGGCGGTTGTCATCCCAATCGCCGACCGCCACGTGGAATACGCCAACGAAGTTGCCGCCGAACTGCGGAAGGCGAAGCTGCGCGTCGAAGTCGACTCTCGCAACGAACGCATGCAGGGCAAGATCCGCGACGCCCAACTGAAGAAGGTGCCGTACATGCTCGTTGTCGGAGACCGCGAGGCCGAGGCAAAAGCAGCTGCTGTCCGCGTCCGCGGCGGCGGCGACCTCGGCTCCACGTCAGTCAGCGCGATAGTTGAACGCCTCCGGGAAGAGCGCGATAGCAAGGCGCTCGCGCCCGACGTGCCCACGGCGTAACTGTCATCGGCAACGAAATGCAAAGGCGGTGGTATCAAGCCACCGCCTTTTCGCATTTCTGAGCAGTGATCGCCGGGTCTACACCGCCGCCTGCGCCTCGCCCTCCACGACGGACTCGCCATTCTGGTTCGTGGTGACAACCTTAATCGTCGCCACGCCGTCATTGATCGCGGTCACTTCGCCCTTGGCGGTCAGCGTATCGCCAGGCCACACCTGCTTGGTGAAGCGAACGCCGTACTTCTTCAGCGCCACCGGGCCCAGCCAGTCAGTGAGCATCCGGCCAGTAAGCCCCATCGAAAGCATCCCGTGCGCGAACACCGATGGGTAGCCGGCCAACCCCTGGGCAGCCGTGTCATCGTGGTGCAGCGGATTGAAGTCACCGCTCGCCCCAGCATATTTAACGATGTGCGTACGGTTCACCTTCTCGATCACAACCGCCTCGTGGGTATCTCCAACTTTAAGCGTCACTATTCGGCCTCCTATTGCTCGACAGCTTTTTCGGTCTGCACACCGACCGAAGTTGCGGTGACGCACAGCACGCCATCCTGGTTGCGATACTCCGTGATCGACTCGCTGAACATCAGCTTGCCGCCGCGGCGCCCTTCCTTCTCCCAGCGATTGCCGGGACGGCTCGTCACCGTCAGCGTGTCGCCCTCGTGGACCGGCTGGTGGTATTCGTAGTGCTGCTCGGCGTGCAGGCCGCGGCCCAAACCGCCGCCGCCCCCGTCGCCGCGATGCGCCGGCGCGGGTCCCTTCCGCGGACGTGTCAGATCCAGCCCGTAATCCGGCTGCCAGTGCGCGCTGCACTGCACGAAGGTTGGCGGCACAACCATGCCACCAACAGCCTTCGTCGCCGGGTCGTTCGGGTCCGAATACTCCGGACGGATGTCGAGCAACGACCGCGCAAACAGCATCACCTGCGTGCGGTCGACTGGGAATTCAAAGCCTTCGGCCATGGGTCTCCTCAAAAGATCGTGATGGCCCGAATCCTAGGCTGGGCAGCCCCGTTCGGCAACGCCAGGTCCAAGCAGTCCTCCACCGGAACCACAGTGGCAAGACCAGGGATGCCCGAGTCAGTACCGCGACTAGCGGGAGCGGACGAATGCCACGCTCTTGTTCGCTGCCAGAGCGTCGCCCGGTCGGCGCGCAAACCAGCCAGCCCGCACGGAACCCAGACTTTATCGGCGCAGTTCCGCCATCTCTTCATCCGATGGTAACTTCACGCCTGCCGCTTCCAACGCAGCCCGGTTCTTGTCCAGGTGCTCCGCCCACCACCGGTTGAACACCGACCTCGGCAGCTCGCCAGCCCGGTGTAACGCCACGATCCGCCCGAGCTCCGCCACCGTTGCCGCCTCGAGCTCCTCGCGAGAGCCGTTATTCAGGTAGCCCCAATCCGCGCCCGGTCGCCGCTGGTCGAATGGCCGCATGGACTTCAACCGCTGACTCGCCTCCTCGTCGCCCATCGCCCGCGTCTCCCTCAGCCGCTGGAGCGCGATCGCGTCCTCCACACCCACCAGCCACATCTGGTCGCACCAGCGAGCGTAGCCTGCTTCCATCAGGTTCACTGCTTCCATCACAGCGACATCGTTTGGCCCAAGCGTCTTACGCCACTTCGTGATCTCCGCGTGTACGGCGTCCGTAATGCTGCCAATCGCCTTCGTCAGCCGTGACATCTCGGCAGGCTTGCCGAAGACCTTCGCGCCCAGCAGCTTCCGGTCCACAAACCCATCGTCGCCGACGATTTCCGTCCCGAAAGCCTCCACCACCCGTTCGAACCCGGGCGTCCCCGGGTCGTAGAGCCGGTGTACCAGCTTGTCCGCATCACAATGCGTCGCCCCGCGCTCCGCAAGCATCTGTCCAACCGTTGATTTGCCGGCAGCGATCGTGCCAGCCAGCCCAATGACAAGGCACGTCGAGGACTCAGGTCTCAGGACTCTGGACTCAGTCACGTACGGACGCCCCCTTGAGTTGCGCATCACGCTGCTTCTGCACGGCCGTTCGAAGGCCAGCCACCAACCGTGCTACCTCGTTGGCGTTAGCTTGCAATGCGAAGAATTGTTCTTCGGAGATGTAACCGACATCCAGGGCAAGGTAGAGCTGCGCGCGCACCTCCGCACACGACCCCTTCGCAATTGACAGAAATTGGTGGAATTCAGCCCGGCTGCCACGCTCAAACCCCTCGGCAATGTTGCACATCACGGACGAGCATGCGCGTTGAATCTGGCCGGACAGGCCGAAGTCTTTCGCAAATCGGCCCGTCTGGGTCGCGAAGTAGACGTCGCGGGCGAGCACTCTGGCCTTTTGCCACGCAATAAGATCCTCGAACTTGGT
>JBBQGT010000165.1:0-5872 GCA_038323265.1 Tepidiformales bacterium | reverse complement strand
GCGACCGCCAACCTCGGCACGGTGATGCTTCAGAAGATGATTGCCGACCACGCGGGGCATTACAGCCGGCCCGATGTCTTCGAGTTCCGCGTGAACGCCGCGCCGAAGCAGGTGGCCACGTTTGTCGGGCGCGAGGCGTTCCCAGCGGAAGTGAAGGCTTCGCTCGGTGAGGGAATTACGAACGGGGCGATTCGGAGCAGCAAGGAGCTGACCGGCGCTCTACACGACGTGGCCCCGGAGCTCGCCGCGCCGGCCGGGGGCGGTTGATGCCGCTGGTCCTCGGGCTTGTGACGGTAGGCGGGGCGCTCTTCCTCGTGCTGGGATGGATGTCGCTACTGGGTAGCCTGCCGCCAAACGGGTTGGCGGGGATTCGCACGGCGTATACACGCCAGTCGCCGGAGAATTGGTACGCGACACACAGGGCGGCGGCGCCGGTGTTGATCTGGGTGGGCGTCGCCGTCTTGGCCGCGGGGCTGGCGTTCTTGCCGTTCGCAATTATCGGGTCGTTGGGGAATGGCCTTGTGGTGGGGCTGGTAATTGCGCTGGGATCGTTGCTGGTGATTGGGGCGGTGGCGTCGTGGGTGTACGGCACGCGGGTATCCCGGCTTCGCACGGAGTGACCTGTTTCCCCGGTTGAAGCGCTAGGCGGATACTTGAGCGACCTCCCCCGAAGCATTCGTGAAGGAAAACAACAGTGCCGAAGCTTGTCCTCGCCTACTCCGGTGGGCTCGATACCACGACCGCCATCAAGTGGCTCACCGTCGAGCAGGGATACGACGTGATCGCCCTGAACATTGACGTGGGTGCGAGCCGCGAGCAGCCAGTGGTGGAATCGCGCGGCATGGCGGCTGGCGCGATCAGTGTGCGGGTGATCGATGCGCGCGAGGACTTTATTCGCTACTTCGCGTTCCCCGCGCTGGCTGCCGGCGCGATGTACCAGGATGCTTACCCGCTGGCGACGGCGCTGGCACGGCCCCTGATGGCGAAACTACTGGTAGACGTGGCACACGAAGAGGGGGCGACCGCCGTCGCGCACGGCTGCACAGGCAAAGGGAACGACCAGGTGCGCTTCGACGTTGGGATCATGACGCTGGACCCATCGCTGACGATTGTTGCGCCCACGCGGGAGAACGCGATGGCGCGCGAGATGCAGATCGAGTACCTGAACAAGCACGGCATCGATATCCCGTGGGGAAGCAAGGGGCCGTTCAGCATCGACGAGAACATCTGGGGCCGCAGCGCCGAGGCGGGCGTGCTTGAGGACCCGTGGCAGGAGCCGCCGGCCGAGGCGTACGAATGGACTCGCGGCGTACAGGATGCGCCGGCCCAGCCAGAGTACGTGGAGATTTCGTACCAGCACGGCATGCCGGTTTCGCTGAACGGGGACGAAATGGGCCCTGTGCGGATGGTCGAGCGCTTGAACGAGCTGGGCGGGCGATACGGCGTGGGGCGAATCGACCACATTGAGGACCGCCTGGTGGGGATCAAGAGCCGCGAGATCTACGAAGCTCCCGCAGCCGTGATCTTGCATGCCGCGCACCGGTCGCTAGAAGCGATGACGCTTTCGAAGCAGCAGATCAAGCTAAAGAAGCAGGTGGCGACCGAGTATTCGGAGCTGATCTACAACGGCCTTTGGTTTAGCGCGCACCACCAGGACATCGCGGCGTATGTAGCGAGCACGCAACGGCACGTGAGCGGCACGATCCGCGTGCGGCTGCAGCCGGGAGCCGCCGTGGTTGTGGCACGGAAAGCGGACGAATCGTTGTACGACCGGGGGCTGGCTACGTATGATCGCGGCGATACGTACGACCAATCGGCAGCCATTGGGTTTATCAACATCTGGGGATTGCAGACGCGGACGCAGGCCCGCGTCCAACTGCTGGGCGAGCTTCCGCAGGCGTTGAAAATCGCGATGCCGAAGGAGGATTCCCGGTGACGACTTTGGAAGCACAGCCGAAAGTCCGCTACGAGGGCGGGAGCTCGGGCACCGAGATCTGGGGGATGACGCAGGCTAACTTCCTTGTGGCGACGCCTGGCAGGCACGCCAAGGAGGCCGCCGTGAACCTGACGGATGCGGCGGCCGCCTGGTTGGCCAAGGAGTTGGGCCGGGAAGACTCGAAGGCTTTCAGGCAGGAGATGGCAAGCCAGATCGGCGAGGCGTACATGACCAGCGTGGTTGAAGCTGGACTACCCGTTGACTCGCTGGTGATCGCATCGGAGGGGTTCCTCGAAGACCACCCGGAACTGGTGACCGGGCTGCGCACGGCAGCGCCCGAGGCATGACTGAAGCGAGCGGAAAGGCTGCGAATGAGTGGTGGCGGCAGGCGGTGGTCTATCAGATCTACCCGCGGAGCTTCCAGGATTCAAACGGGGACGGGATCGGCGATATTCCGGGGATTATCAGCCGGCTGGATTACCTGAACGACGGGACGGAGAACTCGCTGGGCGTTGATGCGATTTGGCTTTCGCCCACGTTTCCTTCACCGATGAAAGATTTCGGGTACGACGTTGCGGACTACTGCAACGTGCACCCCGACTTCGGGACGCTGGCAGACATGGACCAGCTCATTACTGAATGTCACAAGCGCGGGATGAAGCTCCTGCTGGACTATGTCCCGAACCACAGTTCGGACCAGCACCCCTGGTTCCGGGAGTCTCGCTCCTCTCGGCACAACCCGAAGCGCGATTGGTACGTGTGGCGCGATTCGAAGCCGAACGGCGACCTGCCGAACAACTGGATCGCGGTATTCGGCGGGCCTGCGTGGGAGTACGACACCGAAACCGGCGAGTACTACCTGCACTCCTTCCTTAAGGAACAGCCAGATCTCAACTGGCGCAATCCGGAGGTAGTGGCGGCGATGCACGATGTCCTGCGCTTCTGGCTGGCGCGGGGGATCGACGGCTTTCGCATCGACGTGATGGGGATGATCGTGAAGCACCCCGACTACGCCGACAATCCGCCGAACCCCGAGTGGCGACCTGGCGCGGAGGATCGCTTCAAATACCTCTGGACGAACAACCAGAACTACCCAGATGTATTCGAGGCGGTGCGCGGCATACGACGGGTGTTCGACGAGTTCCCGGACCGTATGGCGGTCGGCGAAGTGTTCGGCAGTTCGCGTGAACTGAGCAGTTTCTACGGCGACGAACTGCTGAATGGTCTCCACTTGGCGTTCGATTTCCGCTTCATCAAGGATGGGGACCCCGGCTACGCCGCCTGGGACGCGCGCCATTTCCGGGAGATCGTGGCGGATTCTGTGGCTACCCTGCCGGCTGGCGCGCAGCCCTGCTACGCGTTCGATAACCACGACCGCGCGCGGTTGGTTTCGCGACTGAACGAAGATGGTTGCGGTCAGGAACGTGGGCGAGCGGCCGTGCTTTTGCTGCTTGGGCTGCGAGGCACGCCGTTTGTGTACTACGGGACGGAACTCGGGATGGTCGACGGCGTGATTGCCAACGAGCGGTTGCGGGATCCAGCGCGCTTCCACGGCGAGGGGCGCGACCCCGAACGGACTCCCATGCAATGGGATGGTACGGTGGGTCGCGGATTCTCGGTCGTTGAGCCGTGGCTACCTTTTGGGCCAGCGGAGATCAATGCGGCGGGACAGCAGGCGGAAAGCGATTCAATGCTGGCGCTGCACAGCCGGGCGATCTGGCTGCGAAAACGGCTGCCTTCACTGTTGAGCGGCGACTACCGGGAACTCGATTCGCCGGAGGATGTGTTCTTTTTCGAACGAAGCGCGCCGGGCGAACCGGCAGTACTCGTGGCCGTAAATACCTCAACGGAAAGCCGCACGGTTTCCGTGCCGGCGGGCGCCGAGGTAATTTTGAGTACCCACGCGGCGCTGGAGGGTGCGACGATCGCCGCGGCCCTGGAGCTCCCGCTATTGGCGGCGGTTTGGCTGAGGACACGTTAACAGGGCCTTCTGGTATCCTCGATTTATGGCCGAGAGACGCCGAATCAGACTGGGCAAGCATGGCGAACCCGTTCAACGAGACGAAGAGAGTTCCGCTATCCAGGCTGACGATGAGTGCGACTGCCCGCGGCTCGAAGCCGAAGACTGGCACGAAGTTGAAAACGATTGGGCAGACATAACATTCGTAGCAACCGGAACGACTGCATTGCTTGGCGTGCCGGTGGGTTTTGCGACAGCCAAAGCAGGGCTCAAGTCGCGCGCCGAGAAGCTGGGACTGGCGGTCCCCGAGGACGCGATGCTGTTGCTCGGCGCTGGCAAGTTTCGGCGCGACATCATGCTTGAGGTAGAGGGCGCCGCGCCCGGACAGAAAGGCGTGGAACGTCCTGGCGGGATCGCCTACACCCGTCTCGTCCCGGCTCCATGGGGGGAGATGCAGCGCGTGGTCGGCGAAACCAAGGATGCGGCGAAGGAACGCTACGGCAAAAATCCCGACGACCTGTACGTCTGGTACCTGACCTGCCGCAAGTGCTCGCAGGCGAGGCAGTTTGAAACACTCTTCGTCGCGCACTACAAACAGCAGCCGTGAGCAACATCGATCAGCTGCAGTCGTGGCTTTGGGTAATGCTGGCCCTCGGCCTTGGCGCGACGGTGGGGCTCGAGCGCGAGTGGCGCGGCCATGAGGCCGGAATTCGGACCACCGCTCTGGTGTGCGCCGGTGCAGCGATCTTCGGACAGGTTAGCTTGGCTACCGGCGAGAGCCGGATCGCGGCCGCCGTGGTGCAGGGCATCGGCTTCATCGGCGCAGGCGTGATGTTCCAGCGGGGAGACAACGTCAAGGGCGTGACGACCGCCGCAACGATCTGGCTGGTGGCGGGGATCGGCATTCTTGTTTCGTACGAACTTTGGCTGACCGCGGTGCTGACGACCGTTACAGCGGTTGCAATGCTCGAAATGGCGCCCGTGGCGGACATCGTTTTTCGCCACTCACGAAAACGGGTCCGTCTCCGGGCAACCCCAGGGGTCGAGGCCGAAACGCCGTCGGAGACCGGTCAGCGGTGACTGGCCGCGACGAGTTCGCTACTATTGGGGCATACGGAAGGCGGCGACGACCGTCCCGAGATGAAGGTGACAGCGAAATGCGCGCCGCCCAGACGAGTACGACGGCGACGATCGCCCGCCCATTCACGTGGGCCTGGCGGCTGCGCGGGCAACGGCTCACCCTTCTTCTGCCCCGCGGCGCGTAGCCGGCGGGGCCTTCCAACGAAGTCCCAATCGCGCTTCACGGTGCGCTTCCCCAGGATTTGCTGAATTGCGAGGTATCCGATCGTGAGTGATCGTTACGACCCCCAGGAGATTGAGCCGAAGTGGCGGGAACGCTGGTTCGCTGATGACCTGTACCACGCTTCGGACGGTGACCCCAGGCCCAAATGGTACGCGTTGACGATGTTTCCCTATCCCTCCGGAGACCTGCACACCGGCCACTGGTATGCGATAGCGCCTAGTGACGCCGCTGCGCGCTACCGAAGGATGCTGGGCTACAACGTGATGTTCCCGATGGGCTTCGATTCGTTCGGCCTGCCGGCGGAAAATGCAGCAATCAAGCGTGGCGTCGACCCGAAGGAGTGGACGTACGCGAACATCGACCGGATGCGCGGGCAGTTACGGTTGATGGGCGCGGGTTTCGATTGGGAACGCGAAGTAGTGACGAGCGACCCCGACTACTACAAGTGGAGTCTGTGGTGGTTCTTGCAGCTGTACAAGATGGGCCTGGCGTACCGGGCCGAAGCTGCTGCCAATTGGTGCCCGGGATGTCGGACCGTATTGGCGAACGAGCAGGTTGTCGACGGCCGGTGCGAGCGATCTGACGACATCGTGGAGCGGCGGTTCCTGACTCAGTGGTTCTTCAAGATCACTGCGTACGCGGAAGAACTGCTGAAGTACGACGGCATCCAGTG
>JBBQGT010000164.1:0-5926 GCA_038323265.1 Tepidiformales bacterium | reverse complement strand
CGCCATACCCGTCGAAGATGGCTACATGGTCAGCGGGCGCTGGCCATTCGGCAGCGGCTGCCAGCACAGCACCTGGATGTCCAGCGGATGCCTCATCTTCGACGGGGACGCCCCAAGGCTGGTGGGCGGGCGGCCTGTGTTCATCTCCGCCTATCTGCCGGGAGAGGCCTGCGAAATCCTCGACACCTGGCACACGACTGGTCTACGCGGCAGCGGCAGCCACGACTACACAGTGAAGGACCTGTTCGTGCCCGAAGAACGTACGTTCAGCCTGGTCACCAGCCGCTCGAAACGTACCGAGCCGCTCTACCGATTCCCGATGATGTTTCTCTGCAACCAGGGCGCCGTCCCCTTGGGCATCGCCAGGGCGGCGCTCGAAGAGGTGCTGCGCATCGTCACCACCAAGAAGGACAACATGAGCGGCGGCTCGATGCGCGATGACGTGCTGGTCCAGTCCGCAATTGGCCGCGAAGACGCCCGAATCGCCGCAGCCCGCGCCCACCTCATGGCCGTCATGGGCGACCTCTGGGCAACGCTCTGCGCCGGCGGAGACCCGTCGCTCCAGCAGCGCGCGCGCTTCCGCTCGTCCATCGCCTACGTCCACGCCGAGAGCGTGGCGGCGGTCGATACGCTCTACAACCTGGCCGGCAGCGCCGCCCTCTACTCCGGCAGCGTCCTCGACCGCTGCCTGCGCGACATCCGCACCCTTAACCAGCACATCGTCGCCTCACCGGCAACGTTCGCCGCCTCCGGCAAGCTGCTGCTGGGCCTGGACCCGCCGCCGATGTTCTGAGGCGCGGCTGGCACCGATTCGGTGTTCACTCGATTTCCGACCGTAACTGAGGCGACAATTCGTGGTTTTACCCTGCAGGTGCGGGAGGTGGGGTAGCCTCGGGCTGCATAGTTGCAGCGATGAAGGCCTGATGTTTCACCTCGTCACCGTCCAAGAACAATTTCACAACATATTGCCCTGGTCTTTCCAGCGCCGCCGGGATGTTGAACGCCAAAATGACCTTCTGCGACGTACCAGCTGGTATCCCGGCAGGACGACCTGTTTCGAACTGCCCAACGATCTCAGCGAGTTTCTGGCCGCCGCCATCCTCGTTCTTCACCTCAATACGGAACTCGTGGCGTCTGTTGGTTTCCATCCAATCGACGGAAAAGCCGACGGCCACCGACATCGGGTGGATAACCGGGAACTGTGGGGCTCGGACGAAGCTCCAGCCGCCGCCGAGCATGTAGAGCTTTTCGCCAACCACTTGGGCGCTATCAGCAAGGGTGAGGAAGTCTACTTCCATTCTCTGGGCTCCTTGTATACTTTGTTTACAAAGTCTACAGTAAGACCGTGACCGCAGGAGATCAAGAGCCGCTGGAAGTCAGAGGTTTCGAAATCGACAGCCGGAACTCTGAGCATTGTCAGAAGCACGGGATCGACTCCAACCTGCTTTACGACCTGGTGGCCGGCGAACCTTTGTTCTTCGTCAACCCTCCGGCCGACAATCGAAGCGGGAGCCACCTCATGGTGGGTCCATCGGCCGACGGGTCGATGTGGACGGTGGTGTTGGTTATGATCGACGATGCCGCAGGTATCTGGCGCCCAATAACTGGGTGGCCGAGCACTACAAGGGAGAGAGCAAGATGGCACGAAGAACAATCTCGCGAGCCGAAGAACGAACTTTAATCGCAGCCGCCGAGCACGCCCGCGACGACGGAACGATCGGTGAACTCGCCAGTCTTAAAGTTGCCGGGGACGTCACAGCGGTCCTGTCTGTTCGCCTGCCGATGGATCAGCTTCAGGCGATACGCCGCAACGCGGCATCACGTGGTGTATCGATTTCAAGTTTGTTGCAAGAAGCAGTCGCGCAACTCATTGCAAAACCTGAGCCGCGGATGACCGTGACACAACAGATCACGAGGCTTTGGGTTAGAGGAGCAGAGCCCGAAATGGAAAGCGGAAGCGGTTACGTCGGCGGCCCGACTGCGTCGCCAAATGAAACCGCAACCGGGGGACTCGCGTTCGCCGGTGCGCGCTAGCAGCCCGGTCGCGACTGTTCTCAAGCGCCCGGTCATACGTTGGCGTCTGCGACGGAGGAGACCTGGTTGCGTTTCGCTCCACTCTGCGATAGACGATCGGGTGCCAGATCACCACTGCAGGCACCATCGTTGGGCCGACGTTCGGCTTTCTCTGACCCGTGTGCGACTTCGCTTCTGCTAGCGGCGTCACAAAACCACCTCTCCACTTTGAATTTCGGAGCTCGGGGAAGACCCGTCCAAAACGCCACCCACCCCTCGGCTCTCCCCCCACCCCTACCGCAAGCTCACTCCAAGACCATGTGCAAAATCCGCCGAGCGACACTTAGGCACCGAGAGCACCTGGGGACGTGGGCCCTTTTTCCCGCCGGCAAACCTCCCAAAAACCGCCAAAACGCGCTTCAAGCGCTAGCAACGCGCTACAAGCGCTAATTACGCAAAATCAATTTTTCTGGAGTCTCCCAAACGCGCGCAAACCTCTCAGAAATGCAAACGCGGGGTGGCGTCGAGCGGCTTACTGTTCGTCGCTCTCGCTTGCGCCTTGCAGGCCCTTTTTGGCGGGGATCTCTTTCGCCACTTCGCGCAGTGTATCGAGGACGCGGTTGTTGACAGCGTCGCGTGCGGCGCGGATGGCGCTGAAGACGGCGCGCGCGTTGGAGCGGCCGTGACCGATGACCGTGACGCCGTCCACGCCCAGCAATTGCGCGCCCCCGTACTCGGTGTAGTCCAGGCGACGCTTCACTTTGCGCAATTCGGACATCAGGACGAGACCCGCCGCGCGGTTCCAGGGGGTCAACTCCACGGCTTTGCGAAGCTCGCCGAACATCAGCTCGGCCATCCCTTCGGCTGTCTTGAGGACGACGTTTCCGGTGAAGCCATCCATGACCGCCACGTCGCAGACGCCCTTCGTGAGGTCCTTGCCTTCGACGTTGCCGATGAAGTTCAGACGGCTGCCGCGCAGCGCTTCGTTCACCTCGATCGTCAGCTGGTTGCCCTTCGTATCCTCTTCGCCAATGGAGAGCAGGCCCACACGCGGGTTCGCCACGCCGTAAGCGCGCTCCATGTAGGCGGAGCCCATGTAGGCGAACTGCAGCAGGTGGATCGGGCGGCAGTCGGCGTTCGCGCCCACGTCCAGGAACATCGTCACCTTGTTTTCGCCGGTCGGGAATACGGTGCCCAGAGCAGGTCTGCCGATTCCGCGAATGCGCCCCAGGGTGAGCAGCGCAGCGGTCATCGCAGCACCCGTGTTTCCGGCGGTCACGAAGGCATCCGCTTCGCCGTTCTTCACCAGGCGCAGGCCGACGTTGATCGAGGAGTTCGGCTTCGAACGCACGGCGTCAGTCGGGTGCTCATCCATGCCGATGACGTCGGGGGCATCGACGATACGCAGGCCGGGGATCTCGGTGGTGCCTGCCATCTCTTCCCGAATCGCGTCCATTCGCCCGACGAGCGTCAGTTCGACGCCGAGGCCACCGGCGGCCATCAAAGCGCCCGCCACAATCTCCTGCGGGGCGTTGTCGCCGCCCATGGCGTCCACCACAATCCGGGCGCTCATCCCTGCAACCTGCGGGCGATGACGATCATCCGTTCACTCTCGTTGCTCAGGGGTCCGAGATCATAGTCGCCATAGATGTCTTGTTGCGCCAGCCCGGCCAGCCGCAGCAGGTACTCCATTTCGAACCGGTAGACGTAGCGCAGCTGGTGCTCGGATTGCCAGCGGCGAAGTACCCCATCTTCGCCAGACTGCTCGTAGCTGACGCGCAGCCACCGAGTCTGTTGCGCCAGGTCGTCTTCGTGCACTTGCCAGGCGTCAAACCGCTCGCCGGATTCGGTCTCGCCGCTGAAGGTCAGTACCGCCTGACCGTTGGAGTCCGGGTCCAGCCAGAGTGCCGGTCCAGGAAGGTCGATGGCGAGCAGGCCGTTGAACTGCAAGCAACGCCCCAGCAAGGCGAGTGTGGCCACCTGCTCCTCAGCGTCGGCGCAGTAGAGGAAGACGTCGGCGGGCAACAACGCAAGCCCGTAATGTCCTTCTTCGAGCGCGAGGTCGATGACCCGCCCCTCGATAAGCTCCACCTCGAGCGCATCGTCCTCGGCCCGCTGCCGTGCGACCGCGAGCATGGCGGGCGAGGGGTCGATCCCCACCACCTCATGGCCCGCCCGCGACAGTGCAAGCGCGATGCGTCCCGTGCCACAGCCAACATCGAGCACCGGCCGGTCGGTGCGGCCGGCGTACGACAGCCAGAGACCCACATCGTCGCGCTGGTCACCGTGAATCGCGTCGTAAAAGCGGGCGTCGGTCGCGTAGGCGTCGGGCATCGGTACGAATGCTAGGGCTGAGAAGGAGTTTGGGCGAGCACCAAGCGCTACGTGTTGTTCGAATTCGTCGCGCGCTCCTTGCCAAGGAGACGGGCGTAGCCCAGGTAGTCCGGGTCCTGATGGGTGACGTGCGCCGGGATGAGCGATTCGGCGAGGGCGTTCATGGTGCTCTTGGTCATCGCCAGGGACATGGGGTCCTTGGCCAGCAGCTTCGCGGCGAGCGCGCGGGCACGGAGCAGCAGGTCCGCATCCGGCACGACGTGGTTAACGAAGCCCCAGCGCAGCGCGTCCTCAGCAGTGAAGCGGTCGCAAGTCATCACAAGCTCCTTGGTACGGGCGGGGCCGAGTTCGCGCATCAGGCGGGGGAGAGAATTCCAGGTCATGGGGATATCGAGGTCGATTTCGGGGATCGAAAACCACGCCGATTCGGCGGCGAGGCGAATATCCATGCAGGTGAGAAAGACGACAGCGCCGCCGATCGCCAGCCCGTTGGCAGCACCGATGGTCACCTGGGACAGGGACTCGAGGGCAAGCGCGGTGCGGTTGCCGGCGCTGTTGCGGATGCGTTCGGCGAGAGGGGACGACTCCTCGTTGGCCGCCGCGAGGGGCACCGCTCTCGCGTCTCCGCGGCCAACGTCGGCGCCGGCCGAGAAGGCACGCCCGGCGCCGGTGAGGATCACAACGCGCGCCTCGGCGTCATCGGCGAACTCTCGGCAGGCGGCCTGCAGCTCCTGGTGCATCGTGAAGCTGATCGCGTTGAGCTTCTTCGGCCGGTTGAGGGTGATGGTGACGAGGCCGATCAGCTCGAGGTCACGTTCGATCGTGAGTGTGTCCATCTGATCGCCGCCTACGGCCTGATCTCACGGGCGTAGTCCCGGCCGCGAATCGTGCAGCGCATGATGGCGCCGGCACGCGAGTCGTCTTCGACCAGTTCGATCACGCCGGCCACGATGTCTTCAGGTTGAAGGATGCCACCGATCTGGCGCTTCATCTCCTCCACGCGCTCATCGCCGGAGCGGCGCACCAGCGGCGTATCGGTGAAGGTCGGGCAGACGGCGTTGACGCGGATATTGCTCTCCATGGCGAGGTACGCGAGCGAGCGCGAGAAGTTGACGACGCCCGCCTTGGTGGCGGCATAGACCGGCGAGCCCGGCATCGGCAGCAGCCCGCCCATCGAGGCGGTGTTGACGATGACGCCGCCCCGGGCGCGCTTCATCTCGCGCACGGCGATGCGCGTTGCGTCGATCACGGCGGTGAGGTTGATGTCCACGACTTTCGCCCACGCCTGCATCTCTTCCACGAAGAGGTCTTCGCCGCCGATCCCGGCGTTGTTGAAGACGATGTCGAGCGAGCCAAAGTGCTCCACCGCGGAGGCCATGGTCCCCGCCAGGTCCTCGGTCTGCGTGACATCGCAATGGCGGAAGACGGCGATGCCCCCGGCCGCGCCGATCGTGTCGACGGTCTGGTTGCCGCCCGCATCGTCGATGTCGGCGACGATCACTTTCGCGCCAGCTTTTGCGAGTGCCACGCACGTCGCACGGCCGATGCCCGAGCCTCCACCGCTGACGACAGCAGACTT
>JBBQGT010000163.1:0-5938 GCA_038323265.1 Tepidiformales bacterium | reverse complement strand
GTGCTCTTTCGCAAAGGTGAGCGCGTCCGCTACATCTCGCACCTCGACGTCTTGCGCTTTTGGGAACGGGCGATTCGGCGGGCGGAACTGCCGCTCTCCTACTCCCAAGGCTTCACGCCTCACCCAAAGCTGGCGTTCGCTTCCCCATTGCCGCTCGGTTTCATGTCCGAGGCCGAGGTCATGGACGTGACGCTCGATGAACGCATCGACCCCGAAGTCTTCCGCGCCCGCCTGCTCCCCGAGACCACCGAGGACCTGTCGCTCGTGGGTATCCGTGAGATCGCGCTCTCCACGCTCGCTCCCCAGGCGGCCATCCTTTGGGCCGACTACCGCGTTGACCTCGTAGACGTCGATCCCGAGGTTGTCTTGTTAGCAGTTACCAGTTTCGTCGCGGCCACCGAAGTCCCATGGACAGAAGAAAAGAAGGAGCGCAGCAAGACCTACAACTTGCGAGCAGCGGTGGCCTCGCTTGGGGTCGCCGGTGTTGATGGCGGTATGCGCCTCACGATGCGCCTCCAGGCGGATGCAAATCTCACCGCCCGCCCGGAGCAGGTGATCGAGGCGATCCTGCCGGGCGTAGCCGCCACCGCGATCACGCGCACAGGCCTCGTGCTCGATGACCCTTCGCCGGCCCGCGAGGCGTGGCGGCGCGTAGGTCAGTACCAGTCGTGAGCGCGACGGTACGGCGCGCCACCGCGAAGGATGCCTCGGCGTTGTACGTGCATTGGAGCGAACTGCGCCGCTACAACTCCTCGATCGATCCACGCGTAATGCCCGTCCCCGTTGGCCCAGATGACTTCGCCGCCGGTCTCGATTCGGTGCTCGCGCGCGACACCAGCGTCGCCTTCGTCGCTGAGGTGGACGGCAAGCTCGCCGGGTTCATCAGCGGCGGTGTCGAACCGAACCATCCGGACCGGTTGCCTGAATTGCACGCCACGGTGGGCTATCTCTGGGTTGCCGCCTCTGCTCGCCGCAACGGCATCGGGAGCCAGCTTGTTCGTGCGGTAACCGATTGGGCGGGTCGCCAGGACGGCGTATCGCACATGGAGATGACCGTCCTGGCGGCGGACCAGGAGGCTGCCACCTTCTGGCGGTCCATGGGGTTTTCGCCGTTCATCGAGCGGGTATGGGCCGCTCTTCCTGACAAAGGCGAGGCGTGAATCTCTACCTCATCCGGCACGGCGAGACGGCCCATAACCGGGACGGTGTTGGATTAGGCCGGCGAGACGAGTCGCTCACCGAGCTTGGCCGCGCACAGGCGGCCGCTGTGGCCCAACGATTCGCCAATGTGAAAATCGAGCGCGTGCTCGCCAGCCCGCTGAGCCGCGCCGCTGATGGCGCCAGCCTGATCGCCGAGTCTGCGGGTCTCGAAATGGAAATCCGCGACGAACTGATCGAGATGGACGTCGGCTTCACCGAAGGCATGGCCTTCCCAGAGGTGCGGGCGCAGTTCCCGGAATTCGTGGCTTGCTGGGCAGGACCGGATGTCGCGAAGACCGTGATGCCGGGTGGTGAAAGCCTCGAAGACGTGGCCAACAGGCTCGCGCCGCTGGTGGAAGAATTGCGAGGACTCCCCGCGGACGCTTCGGCGGTTGTCGTGTCCCACAACTTCGTGCTCAAGGTAATGCTCTGTTCGCTCCTGGATGTCGAACTGGCGGCGTTCCGCGCGTTTGAAATCGGGCTCGCCTCGGTTTCGACGCTATTTTTGCGAGGGACGCGAGTGCATGTGGTCGGACTTAATGATGCGTGCCACCTCGCGGACTTGAACCTTGATCACGCCGGGGTTAGGTTGTGACCCTGCCAATGGGATTCATTGCAAAGAGCCGTTCCCGCCTGATCTTCGCCGCTGGCGTGATAGTAGCGGGCTATTTCGTATTCACCGCTGCGTCAGGCGTGATTCACAACCACCAGTTGGCACAGCAACGCGCCGAATCCGCAGCCCAGGTGACCCAACTTGAAAACAAGCAGAAGTACCTGGAAGCCGTGCGCAACTACGTCGCCTCAGACCAATACGTGGAGCAAGAGGCGCGCCGTCAGCTGGGTTACATCCGGGACGGCGAGATCCCATTCGTCGTGACCAGCCCGGCGCCCAAAGAGGGCAGCCAGCCCACCGGCGAGTGGTGGCAGCGCCTTTTCCCCCGATAAACCTGATGTCCGTCGCCGAAACCGTATCGCTCCGCGTGGCGAAATTCGCCGGGCGCGAGCGGATGTTCCGGCGCACCAAACGGATCATGCTGGCGCTTTCCGGTGGGCCGGATTCCCTCGCCTGCCTGCTTCTATTGCTCCGTCTCAGTGAGCGCTTTGGCTTCGAAATCGTCGCCTGTCACTTCGATCATCAGTTGCGCGAAGGTTCTGCAGCTGACATGAAGCGCGTCCGGGAAATCTGCGACGGCCTGGGCGTAGAGTGCGTCACGGGTGAGGGCGACGTGCGGGCGATGGCGCGGGACACGCACCAGAGCATCGAATTGGCCGCCCGCACCATGCGTTACCAGTTCCTCGCGTTCGCGGCGGGCAAAGAGATGGCTGACGCCATCGCCACGGGCCACACCGCGGATGACCAGGCGGAAACGGTCCTGATGCGCATTGTTCGCGGATCCGGCGTGCGCGGAATTCGCGGCATGTCGCCGGTTTCTGGCGTCCCTGGCTCCGAAGCCCAACGCCTCATTCGTCCACTGCTTGCAGTCACGCGCGCGGAGACCGTGGCGATCTGCGCAGAAGCAGGCTTGCTCCCTATCGCCGATGAATCGAACGAGGACCCCGCGTACACGCGCAATCGCGTCCGCCTGCAAACCTTCGATGCATTAAGGGCTTTGAACCCGTCGGTCGAGACTTCATTGATCGGTCTCGCGGCGAGCGCCCGAGAGTTGTTCCAGGGCGTCGAACGGCAGGTGATGGCCCTGGTCCCGCAGCAACGGGGCCAAATCGGCGCGGTACTTTCGCTGCTGGCGGTCCGTGCGCTGCCGAACGAGGGCCTGACTTTGCTTCTTGAACGCGAAGCTTCGTTCTACCAACTGACCCCCGACGTGAATCGCACGCGCGTCACGAACTTGCGTACCGTCCTCGAAAAAGGCGCTGGGCGAGTCCGCTTCGGCCCGGCGGAAGTGCAAGTCAGTTGCGGCGCCGTCCGCATCGGGCCGGTGCTCGGGGCGGTCGAACCGTTCGAGGCGGCCATCCTGAATGTCCCGGGCAGCACACGCGCCGGTCCCTGGCGCGTGGACACGTCAACCGAGCCGCTGCCTGGATTGGAGGGCGCGATGGCACTGGCCATTGATACTTCAGCTCAGAAAGGCGCCCTTCGCGCACGGCCGCTGGCGCCTGGCGACCGCATTCTCTATCACGGCTTGTACCGCAAGGTCCCGGACGTGCTGGCGAACGCTAAAGTCCCAGCCTGGGAGCGCACCGGAATGGTGGCCATCGCTGATTCGGCCACCGTCTTCGGACTCTTCGGGGCTACGGGCACTTTCGCCGGCGATTCCGTTGGTGGCGACGCCCTGTTCGTGCGCCTTTCGCAGCTGCCACCGCCACAGGCTTAGAACTGTGGGATGACCTCTTCGATCAGCCGCCGCGTTTGCGCCATCATGTCCCCGTCCGAAGTCGCCATCGGACGCAGCACAAACTTCGAAACGCCGGCGTCGACATACTCGCGCACGCGGGCCCCAATATCGCTGGCGCTCCCAACGCCCATGTAGCTCAGTGGGTCGTCAGCGTCTGGCACGCGTCGCAGACCGGCCGCATTGCGCTGTACCACCTCGTCGTCGATCGAACCGAAGCGGAACGGGAAGCCCGCGCCGTAGTGGTCGTCGTCGATAACCCGGCCAGCCTCTGCGGTGGCGGCACGAATCTTCGCCACCACCGGCCGCACCTGCGATGGAGACTGGATCCCGCCCAGCCATCCGGTTCCGAGCAATGCCGTACGGCGAATCGCGGCATCGCTGCTGCCGCCAATCCAGAGCGGCAGCGGCTGCTGCTTTGGCTTCGGGCTGATGGTCACTGCGTTGTACTGGAAATGCTTACCCTCGAAATTGACTGAATCTTCGTTCCACAGACGCGACATAATTGTGAGCATCTCGTCCGAACGCCCGCCCCGGCCGAGCGGGTTGCGGCCGGTGGCCCGCCACTCTGGCGCAATTTCCGAGCCGACGCCGAAGACCGGGAGTAAGCGCCCGTCGCTTAGAAAGTCCAGCGTTGCGCACTCCTTGGCCAGGATGAGCGGGTCCCGCAACGGCACGACGATCGCGTTCATCCCGAACTTCAAACGCTTGGTCCGCCCGGCGATCACTCCAAACGCAGCGATCGTTTCGAGGTTTGGCTGTGGCGAAACCAGCCGCTCGCTCAGCCAGACCGAATCCACACCGCTGTTTTCGCAGAGGTCGATCCAGTCAAGAAATGCTTCCGAACTCGAAAATGGGAACCCCGCGATGCCAAGACCGATGCCGATGCTCATCTGCTGCTCCGAAGTCTGTTGCAATCACTGTAGAGAATTCGCAGCGAAGCGGCGCGACGTTCGCTTAGCCGCGGAACTGGTCGAAGAAGCGCGAGATGTGCTCGTGCAGGCCTGGCTCGGCGACCAGCAGCCCGCGGATGTACGGTTCTGGTTGATTGAACGTTAGCGGTTCACCGAGCACACCAGTGACGCGCAGGCCGGCGGCCAGGCACAGCGCCGCGCCTGCGGCCACGTCCCACTCGCTCCGGCCACTTCCGGTCAGGCAGACATCGCCTTCGCCCCCTGACAGAAGTGCGAGGCGGTAGGCGACGCTGCCGATGCCGCGGGACTTGGCGCCCCGAGGCAATGGAGGGATATCGTTTGTGCGTTGCTCGCCGCGGCCAACCAGGGCTTCGAACTTCGTGGGGAGCACTTTTCGCGCCGGGCGTTCTTCCGAGCCGAGGCAGGCGGCCGCGGTGAGCCTATCTGTAGCAGGGTTGTAAACAACGCCGAGGGCTGGCGCGCCGTTGATGACCAGCCCGATCGAGATGGCGTACTCCGGAATGCCCTGGAGGTACTCCCGCGTCCCGTCAATCGGGTCGACCACCCAGACACGCTCCTTGTTCAGGCGGTGATCCGTATCGGTGTGCTCTTCGCTCAACCAGCCGGTATCGGGGAACGGCTTGGTGAGCGCTTCGTGTAGCATTTCGGCGGCGAGGATGTCGGCCTCGGAGACGAGTTCCCAGCCTTCCTTCCGCCCGTACCTCACCCCCTCATTGCGGAGGCGGAGCACCTCCGCGCCAGCGGCGCGAGCAGCAGCGATCGCGACGGCTAACTCCGCTTCCAGTGGCACTTCACTCACAGATGGATGTTCCGATGGCTAGGCAAAGGCAGCGAAGATCTCTTCGAAAGCCTTGATCTGTCCGCCGCGAGTGGACGATGGGACAACAATCGGCGTTTTCACTCCGGCCGCGAACCACGCCTCAAGGCCTTCGCGCACTTCGGCCACAGAACCGTAGAGGGTCGAGTCGGAAAGCCATCGATCGGTCATGAGACCCGGGATCTTGTCCCGGTCACCAGCGGCGAGGGCCTTTTCGATCGCTTCCATCTCTTCGCGGTAACCCGCTTCCTTCCAGTAGTTCCGATAGTTCGGCAACATGACGTAACCGGAAAGCGTGCGGCGCATCACGGCGGCAGCGGCCTCGCGGTCGTCGTCAATGCAGGTCGGGATCATGTCACCGATGTAGAAACCGCCGTCCCGCTTTTCGACGGGGATGGCACTGAGTGATTCCGCCATGTGGGAACGGGATCCGTTTGCCCAGACCGCTCCTTCGGCCACTTCCACCGCCAGGCCCACCATCTTCTTACGTAGCGTGGCGAGGACGATTGGTGGTAGTGGGCCCCATTGCTGTGTGCCTTCACGCATCTTTTCGACGTATTCGCGCATGTCACTGAGCGGCTTGCCCACGTCCGCGCCGAGACGTTTGTTTGCCGGGGCGTGGCTCACGCCGATGC
>JBBQGT010000162.1:0-5982 GCA_038323265.1 Tepidiformales bacterium | reverse complement strand
CCCGGCGGTGGACTTTGGAGAAGGCTACGGAGCGAAGCGCACGTTCGGGCGCCATGCCTACTACGCCGCGGTAAGCGCCATCGCAGGGGCGCTGGGAAACGCGCTCGGGGCGAGCGGCGCACTTTCGCTGGCGTTCGCCGTAGAGGCCTTCCGACGGCAAGAGGTGTTCCCGATCGCGGGCTTCGAAAATGCGGAGACAGACCTTGAGTTGGCGTACGTACGGGCCGCGCGACCGGAGAAGCTGGACTGCATCCTGGTAACGAGCCTGGGGCTTGGCGGCAGCAACGTGAGCATCGTCCTAGCGCGCGAATGAGCTCGGATCTTCGCGCCTATACCGCCTAACTGTCCTAACATTTAGCCATGCCCGTTGAGATTACCTGGCTTGGCCGCAACTGTTTTCGATTGAAGGGCCGCGATGGCGTCGTGCTCACTGATCCATGCCCGCCCGATAGCGGCTATGTAATTGGCAAACAGCCCGCGAACATCGTCACAATCAGTAACCGGGACGACCCCGGCTACAGCTTTCGTGAGGGCCTGGCGGCGGATACGCACGTCTTGGACGCGCCTGGCGAGTACGAAATGGGCGGCATCCTGGTCACCGGTATCGCCACGAAACGGCTGGACGGCGGACGCAACGTGATCTTCGTGCTGGAGATCGACGGCATCCGCATCGGCCACCTGGGCCTCGCGAGCACCCAGGGCATAGACGAGATCAAGGACGTTGACGTCCTCCTCTTCCCCGCCGGCGGAATGAACTCGCTGGGCGGGCCGGGAGCGGCGGACGTGATGACTAAGCTGGACCCACGGGCAGCGATCCCGATGAATTACAAGACCGAAGTGGAGACCAGCGACCTCCAGCCGCTCGAGACGTTTCTCAAAGAGGTCGGCTCAAAGCCCGAGCCGCTTCCGAAGGTGCAGTATTCGCGCACACAGCTTCCGCAGGACATGACGATCGTGGTGCTCGAGCCCAAGGCGTAGCTCTCGTCAGCGAGTGAGCGCACCGTAGGCCGCCGGGAGACGGTCGTTGATGACGTGCGTGCCTGGAGCCATGTCCTTCCAGCGAGCCATTGCGCGGTTAACCGAGGCGGTCATCGCCACGCCGCTGCCGTCTGGAGAAGCGGCCACCAGTGCGCCGTTGGGCGCGACAACGAATCCACCGCCGGGCCACGCCGCGGCCACATAGATCTTGTTTTCGTCGCTGCGCGTACGTGCCAGGGCTTCGGTCATACGATCAGCGAAAAAGAGCGGCCAGGCGAGAATGTCGGCCCCTTCGAGCGTGAGAGAGCGGGCGACTTCGGGAACCAGGCCTTCGTCGCCGCAGAGTAGCGCCACGTTGCCGGCGGGCGACGGGATGACCGGCGAGGGTAGTTCGCCGAGCGTGATGCCTCTGCCATGCGTGGCAATGTGTTCGTGCGAACCCTGAGGGGTGACGAGCGTGGCCGAGCGGCCATGCATGCAACCATTTGTGCTTGCGCCAAAGGCCAGCATCCCGCCAAGCGCCTGGACGGCAGATTCGAGGATCGAGAGGTCCACCTGCCAGCCATCGGCGGCAACCATACCGGGAAATACCACGAGGTCGGCATCCTGCAGCCGCAAGCCCTCGAAGCGTGCTGCCATCGCCCGCGCATCGAACGTCTCAAGGCCGGGCGCAACGGCAACACGGCGGTTTTCGCGCGACGGCACGAGTGGTTCTTCGAGCACCCGCGTGACCGGGAGCGTGGCCGTCGGCTGCGTGAGCGCGCCGTAGAGGCTCGGGCGTCGCTGGACGAGCTCCATGGGTGGCATGGGCTCGATTTCGTAGACGAGAACTGTTTCGCTGTCGCTCGGTGCGGAGGCGCGGATCACGCCCAAGGGGTCGATCACACAAGAGCGGCCGGCGTAGACGATGCTGCCATCCTCGGTACCCCACTTGTCGGCGGCCGCTACCCAGACGCCGTTTTCGAACGCGCGGACGGGCATCATGTACTCGCACTGGATGTTCGAAAGCGTGGCTGTGTCTCGCCCCGAGGCAACCCATGCGGTCAGGTCGAGGATGATTTCGGCGCCGTTCAGGGCGAGCGAGCGGGCGATCTCGGGCAGACGGCCATCTGCGCAGATCAGAATGCCGGCGCGGGCAAATCCCATGTCGAACACGGAGAACGTTTCGCCCCGTTCGAACCACTGGGTGTCGAAGTGCCAGAGAAAGCTCTTGTCGTACTGGCCGCGGCGTTCGCCATCAGGTCCGAAGACGACGCCGCTATTGGTCACCCGGCCGGAGTCCGTCGGCACGACGAGGCCGGCTGCCAGCCAGTAGCCATGCTGCTTCGCTTTTGCGGCCAGGAGGGAGGCCACTTCGGCAAACGGCCGCACGCCGGGCCGAGCGTACGGCTGGCGATCCTTGAGGTAATAGGCGGGGTAAGAGCATTCCGGGAGCAACACCAGATCCGCTCCGGACGCGCCAGCTTCGTCGAGGGAGCGAAGGATGTTTTGGAGGTTAGCCTCGGCGTCCTCGATATCAAACGCGCGGAGCTGGCAACAGGCGATGGTGAGCTTCCGCATGCAGAGAAGCGTACAGCAGCCGTTGCCTGTCTGGAGAGCGGTGAAAGGGGGAAGGGTTTTATAGGGCCGGTGGACGTGTGGAGCGGACACGCCGTCCAGCTCGGCCCGCGCTAGTTTTAGCACGCGCTAAGCAGACTATGCAAGCGGTTGTAACGTCTTTTTTCATTTCGTCCGAGCGACCCCGGCATTGGCATGTTCGGTCGGCGGATGCGGAGTCATCAACTCAAGGGGGGAGGGCTCACTCGATCGGGGTCTCGCGGGCTGTGGAAACCCACGGCGTTGCCGTCGGGGTCGAGCAGTTCGGCGTAGCGCGCACCCCAGAACGCATCGATCGGTTCGAGGTGGCTGACGTACCCGGCGCCCGTCAACTGTTGGTACAGGGCATCGACCGCCTCGCGGGATTGGAGGCTGAACTGCAGGCAACTCGCCCCGCGCTCCGAGGATGCTTCGAACCCGGCGTGGTAGCCGTTGGTCAGCGAGGGTGTGGCGAATTGGAACCCCGCGCCGGTGGCGGCGTCGAAATTCACGAAATCCTCTCCGTCGGCTTCGGGAGGGATTGCGAAGCCAATCGCGCGGTAGAACGCCAGGGTGGCAGCCATGTCTGCGACCCAAAAGTGGACGCCGGTGAAAATGGGAGGGGGCATGGGAGTGAGTATAGCGCGGCGGCGCTGTGACAATTTGTAGATGCCGATTCGCCGCGCGAGGTATTGGGCGCCAAAGAGTTCACCCCACAGCCACTTGGGAGCCCTCCGCTAAATCAGTCAGAAGGCCCCTTTCGGGGCCTCCTGACGATCGAAGTGAACTTGGCGGCTAGCTCTGGCGGCGCCGTTTGCGGCCGAGACCGACGACGAGGAAGCCAGCGGCGATGCCCAGCAATCCGAGGATTGCGAGGAATGAATTGAAGGAGGTCACGCCGTTGACGAGGCCCTCTCCGGTTCGTGGGGCCAGCGGCGTGGGCTGCGGGTTAGGGGTCTTCTCACCGGCCACGAGGTTGACCGTCGGGGTCGGTGGAACTGGCGTGTTGGTAGCCTTCACAGGCGTTTTGGTTGGCGTGTTCGTTGGCGTGTTAGTCGGCGTCTTCGTCGGCGTTGCGGATGGGGTTGGCGTATTGATGATGATCGGCTCGCAGCTTGTGCATGCCGGGGTCACCTGCGCCTTGCGGTTGGTGAATGCGACCTTGGTAGCGGGGCTGCCAGGCGTGATGCTGCTCACCGAAGCCGGTCCGACTGGCAAGTAACCGGGTGCGCCCGGGAGCGTGAGGTCCTCGGCCACCACATAGTCGTGGCACGAGATCGGAAGGTTGTTGAAGACTGCCCGGCCATCAAGTCCCGTTAGCGCGCTTGTGTTAATGCCACAGGCCACGGACTTGACGGTGATAAGCCAGCCATCCAGGTCGAACGGAGCTGGGACGTTCGGTCCGCCATCCGTGCTGATGAACGTGGACTTGGTAACTTCGATCGAACCGTTCGGTCGGTTGTAGAAGGTCGCCGTGTCCGTGTCCTGGAAGGTGAGGTTGACGGTTGTTGAGATGGCGCCCGCAGTGAAGACCGGAGCGTCGTCGTCGGTAACGACGCCAATGGCGGTGTGAGTGGGGCGCGTCTCTTCGGTGATCGTGTAGGTTCCGGTCTTGATGCCGTCCAGGCCGAGGATCTGGCCGTTGGCGTCGGTGAGGAACACGGCGCCCGCGGGGAACTGCGGGCCCCGGACGGTGAAGCTCCAGCCAGCGATACCAAGTTCGCCAGCGTCCTGGATGTGGTTTCCGTTGAGGTCGTTCACCTTATTGATAACGAGGCGGCCGGTGCTCAGGACGATGCCGCATTCGCTGTTCGTGAAGGTGAAGGTGATGGTGCTGCCTGCGGTCACGGTCTGGCTTCCGTCAGGCCCGGTGGTCCGGTAGGTGCCGGTCTCGTTCGGGACGGGGCAGGCGCCAGCCTTGGCCTCGGTTTCGACCACGGAGTAGCCGGCGCCGAGCGGGACGTTGGTGATGGTAGCCGTACCGCCGCCGAGAGCGATGGTGCGTGCTTCGTTGAAGTTGTTTGGGCCGGTGATGGTGAAGTGCCAGATGGCCGGGCGCTCTGGATCGGTGGCCGTCACGTTGTCGAGCTTGATCACCTGAATCGTCCCGCGCTGAGTGTTCGTGAACGTGCAGGTGACGGTCTCACCGGCGGAAACGACGATGGCGGTCACCGGGCTCTGGTCCGAGCAGATGCTCGAGGTGAGGTCCCAGCCAGCCTTCGCCAACTCCTCCACCGAGTAGGTGCCGGGGGCCAGGAAGCCGCTGTCGTTCGAGCCGCCGTTCAGCAGCGTGAAGTTATCGGCGCTCCAGTCCGGGTTGAAGTCGAACTCAGTCGTGGTGTCGCTGGCTGGGACAGTCACCTTTGTGGTGATGATCTTGCCGCGCTGGGTGTTCGTGAAGGTGCAGGTGATGTCGTCGCCAGCGTGGAGGACGACGTGTGCGGAAAGGTCTCCGAAGGCGAACGCTTCTGGAAGTCCAAAGACAACATCAGCGCTTCCGGCGGCGTTGGTGCAGACGATGTTGGTGAGGTCCCAGCCCACAGAGGCCGTTTCCGTGACGTCGTAGGCGTTCGAGCCGGCAGTAACGGAGAGGCCTGTGAAGACCTTCGTGTTGGAGAGGGCGCCGTCGGCATCGTCGTCCAGGCTGAAGCCGCTGAGGCCTGCGCCGGTGGTTGTGAAGGCGAAGTCCTGAGCGTTGTTCGGGACGGCGTCCTTGATGATGCGGAGTGTGCCGAGCCGGGAGTTGACGAACGTGCACGTCACATCCTGGCCAGCCGCCAGGTCGAAGCTCGCCGAAGTGGAGCCAGTGGCGTTGTTCGTGCAGCTCACGGTTGTCGAATAACCGGTGTTGCCATCCTCGCCGACGGTGTAGGCACCGGGCAGGAGGTTGGTTTCAGGGTGGCCGCCAGCAGCCTCGGTAAGGCCGTTGACGGTGCGGTTGCCATCAACCAGTTCGCCCGGGCCGTCGATTGTGAAGTTGAATGAAGCGGCCGCATCGTTCGGGACAACGTCCTTCACGATCGTGATCGAGCCGCGCTTGGTGTTGGTGAACGTGCAATGCACGATCTGGCCGGCGGCGAGATTGATCGTTCCGCCGTTGGTGGTGGTGCCGTTGTCGCAAGACACGCCCGTGAGATCCCAGCCGCTCTTCGGCAGTTCCGTGACGGTGTAAGGGCCTGGAGTGAGGAACCCGCTGTCCTTCGGCGTGCCGGTGTTGGTTAGCGGGAAGTTAGTCGCGCTCCAGCTCGGGTCGAAGTCGAAGCTGGTTGTCGTGTCGCTCGCGGGGACGGTCACCTTGGTGGTGATGATCTTTCCGAGCTTGGTGTTCGTGTAGGTGCACGTGACCGACTCGCCAGCATCGAGGTCAATTACCGCGGTGCCGTTGGCCAGCGTCTTGACGATGACGTCGCTGGTGTCGGCCGTCACACA
>JBBQGT010000161.1:0-6154 GCA_038323265.1 Tepidiformales bacterium | reverse complement strand
AGCCGCCTGAAGCGCGGCAACATCGTGATGATTTTTGCGGATGGCGGCTGGAAGTACCTGGGCACGGACCTCTGGTCGATGAACGACACCGACCCGGCCATCGAACAGCACGAAGACCCGCTGGATGACATTCTCTGGTGGTGAGGGTCCCACGGGGAGCTGAGGGCGTAGTGCAAAGGTTCCCGAGTCCGGAGTGATCGTCTCGCCTATGGCGGGGTGCTGGGCTATAGTGGGCGTCAATATCAGCAGGAGATCCACTGTCATGGCTTTCACCGTCGACCCCGAAAAGTTTCGCTATCCAGCCGAATTCGCAGCTGCGGTGAAGGGCAAGCGGGTGCTCATCAGCGGCGCCGGCAAAGATCAGGGCCTCGGCCAGTCGTTTGCGTTGGCGGCCGGGATGAACGGTGCGGCGGCGGTTGGCGTGCACTTTCACAGCAGCTATGACGATGCGCTGGACCTCGTGGACGTGCTCCAGAAGGCGGGCGTCAATGCCTTCCCCATCCAGGCGGACGTAACCAACTTGAACGACCTGTGGGCCACGCGGACGTACATCATCGACAAGATGGGCGGCGTGCCAAACCTGGTTATTTGCAACTCCGGGCTGACGGAGAAGGGCTACTCGTTTGGCCGTTCGTTGCGCGAAGTTGAGGGCGAATCGATGGCCAAGCGGCGAGCGAAGGTGCGCCAGGCGTTCATCGACAACCTGACGGAAACGAAGGCCGTGCTGAACACCAAGGTCGATGGCTTCATCGCCATGACGCACTTGTGGGCGGGCGAGGCGGTGTACGCGAACGAGCCGATGCAGATCGTCTACATCTCCTCGCGCCAGTCCATCGACCCCGGGATGAGCGTGCCGGGCTATTCGATTGCGAACTGGGCAGTGCTGCAACTACCGAAGGTATTGGCCGTGAATCTCGGCAAGTCCGCGGGTCTGGTCTCGGCGTTTTCGGTGCTCTACCCCTTCGTGCGGACGGGGATGACCGGCGAGTACGCCGAGAACCCCAAGGTCTTCGGACGTTGGCAGCCGCGCATGCTGGAAACGAACGAGGCCGCTCAGGCTTTCCTTCAGGTGCTCGCACAGCCCGCCGAGGTGGTCAACGGTGGCATGTTCGAAGTGCTGGTGGACCCCGCGGAAGGCCAGCCCGAGGGCGCGGTCACGGTCTCGTGGCGCGAGGTGAAGATGGAAGTTGCCGAGGAAGAAGTGCCGTGGGCGCCCGCGCTCAACTACGGCCCGCTCGGCTAAGGTCCCTCCGGGTTTACAGCTTCCAGGTCGTAAGACCCGGGGGGGTGCGCGAATCTTCCATTCCCTCGCAAGCCACGGAGACGCCAAACGGGGGCGGCTTTCGCCACCCCCGTTCTGAATTCGAGCCGCGATCGCTTAGCTGCCGGCGCCGCCGACGGGCATCGCTTCGCGGAGGATTTCTGGCACCGGCACCGCGGCCGCTGAGATGGGCGGGTTGGGGATGGCGCGATCTGCGGCGGGCATGGGCTTCGGCGCCCAGTGATCTTCGAATTCGCTGAACTTGTTGCGCAGTTTCGGGGCGACCTTTTCGGCGAACAGCTTCGTGTTGTAGAACACAGCGTCGCGCGGCATGGAGCCCATCTGTAGGCCGCACATCAACTGTCCGATGTTCAGGTCCGTGGTCAGCTTGTCGATCTGCTGGGCCACGTCGTCCGGGTTGCCGGCGATGATGTAGCCGGCCTTGGCAAGCGAATCGAAGTCGAAAGTCATTGTGGAGCGGGCTGCTGCGAGGTCCATCATCGACTTCATGCCGGCCTTCACCGTGCGGTTCGTGCGGTAGCCGGGGGCGTCGGCGAATCCCGGGAAGACGTGCAGACAGCGCTGGTAGAAGTACTCGATGTGCTTTCCGTAGAGGCGCTTCGCCTCGTCGTAGGAGTTGGCGACGCAGATGACTTGGAAGAAGCCAGCCTGGTGCGGGTTGGGCTCCTTCTGTTTGTCTTCCATGCGCTTCCAGAATCCGTCCATGATCGCCTTTGCGCGCATGTAGCCGCTGAACGAGAGGTAGGAGTAAAGGTAGGCCATATCGGCGCACCATTCCCACGTCTCGATGGAGCCGCCACCGGGGATCCAGATTGGCGGGTGGGGGTCCTGCAGAGGGCGCGGCCAGGGGTTCATGTAGCGAATCTGGTTGAATTTGCCGTTGAACGTGCTGACGCCCTTGTCCTTCCAGGCCTGCATGATCATGTCGTGCGCTTCGTAGTAGCGCTCACGCAGTTGGGCGCCGGGCACCCCATAGGTGAAGTTCGTGTCCATCGAAGTCCCGACTGGGAACCCGGCGACGAGGCGCCCGCCGGACATGACATCGAGCATGGCGAACTCTTCGGCCACGCGCAGCGGCGGGTTGTAGAGGGCGATGGAGTTGCCCATCACCACGATCGAGGCGTTCTTTGTGCGGCGCGTGAGGGTGGCCGCCATGATGTTCGGGCTGGGCATCAGGCCGTAAGCGTTCGAATGGTGCTCGTTCACGCAGACGCCATCGAAGCCAACGGTGTCGGCGAATTCGAGTTCGTCGAGGTAGTCGTTGTAAACAGTGTTGCCCTTTTTCGGGTCGTAGAGGCTGTAGTCAGGGTCAACCCAAACGGAGCGGTGCTTCTGCGGGAAGTCGTCCGGCAGGTAGGGCCAGGGCATCAGGTGGAACCAGTGGAACTTCATGCGACTCTCCCGTGGGTCAGGTGCGGGCGAGCGAGAATGTTTAGCCCGTGCCTAACGGATGACGTGGAGTATAGCGGATTGGGGGGACGCGCTGTCATGGGAGGAGTTCAGGTCTGAACACCCGCAGATTCTGGGTGACATCCCAGACCCCTGCCCAATGCTCGATGTACGGCCAGTCGAGTGCGCCACTTAACCCCTCCATCATGACAGCGATATCGCGTTGATCCTGGCTGCGCATCGCAAGGAGCTTGAGAACGATGAGATCCTCGGGCGTTGCAACGGAGATGCCGTATTCGGAATCCGCCACAGCCCGTTCGATGACGAGGTCCTGGTACTCAGTCTTCGCGGTCTGTAGATCGATTTGGAACGTGTTGTCAGCGGTCCGAAGTTGGAGGAAGTCAGGCCCGCTCGGGGAGCCCGAATCTTGCACCCTCAAGATCCGCAACGACTGTGCTTCCAGGCTGTGCTGGATGTGGCTGATCGCGTCGCGATCTGCGGCCACGATGAAGTCGTGGTCGTCGGTTTGCCTCGGGAGAGTCCAGGCGATGACCGCGTGCCCACCGATCAGCGCGTGGGCGAGTCCGGCCGAACGCATGCTTTCGGACATGAACCGCAGCCAATTATTTGGCTCCAGCAAGGGCTGGCGGTCAGCCACGATAGAGGCCTAACCTCCGGGCGCGTTCATACAACCGTTCCGGCTCTTCGGGGTCGCGGCGTGCGGAGACTGGCAGCCCGAAGCGCCTCGCTGCACTGTGCTGCAGCCGGACGTGAAGGGGCAGTGCTCGCCAGGTTGCGCGCCATTCGGCGTTCGCTTCATCCTGATATTCGCCGAGACGGCGCATGTAGTCCTTATCCCGTTGCGAGGCCTTTTGCGCTTCCATATGTCCAGTATAGCTCTGCCCATGAGTCATTGTGGCTGCGAGGAGTTGGAGCGGGATCTCAGCCGTCCCGTCCGACGAAGGCGAAGGTCGCGCCAAGGATGAGAAAGACGAAGCCTGGAAATCCGAACGCCGAAATCGATACAAGGTGCCAGATTGCCGCGCCAAGTAAACACCAAGACATCGCCAACCGGTTACGGCCAGAAACGTAGAGCCCGAAGACCACGCTTGCTACGACAGCGGCAATTGCGCTAAGCCCCAAGCCAATGACCTGGTCGCCAGAACCGTCCTCGAGTTCGTTCCCGAGCCCGCCAACGGTGAGCGCGACAAGACCCATCATTACGCCGACCAAGGCGCCCAGCACCGTCAAAACAAGCACGACCACGCCGCCCGACGCGTTGGGTCGCTGCGGAACGCTCGCGTTTAGCACGAGCCGTCGTCTCGCGGCGTGCTCGGAGTCCGTCAGAATTCCGACTGCTCGCAGACGGTCGACTTCGGCCAGGCGATCCTCTAGCGCCGACTCAGCCATTTCACTTCACGTCGAAGTAGAGATCATTCTTGACGAACGGGTTCGGGTCGGCTCGAATCCACTTTGGAGTCGCTGCTGAGTCAATCTCGAACACCACCCACCCCTTGGTTTTGCCGCCGGGAGTGAGGGTATAGAACACTTCGAGATTCTCCCCAGCTCCAGTAACGAAGGTTCGATCGTGCTCGGAGTCGTTGCTGTCGCGGAGTTTCCAATCCAGGGAACTTATTTCAGCTGTGCCCACATTTTCAACTTCTACTTCTATCCCCCACCACTTCTTCCCGGCCGCCGGTTTCGAAAATTGATTGGTGGAAACAATGTTGTCCGCGCTCTGGAGGATGGTTACTTTCGACTTCTTGTTGTCGCTACCGGCCGGTGCGATCATCCCGAACGTGTTTGCCGCGAAGGTGATGTGAACGTCGCCTTTGTTCGTACCGACGGCTCCGGGACTGGAATTGGCCACACTCTTTGCGTCGTCGTCACCACCACCGGAAACAGCCGCGGCGGCGATGATGATGACCACAACGATCGCGACCAGTCCCAAGCAGCCCACTTTGAAGATCGGGAACCCACCTTTCTTGGCGGGGGCACTCGACTCTGGGATACTCATGATCGCGGTACGCCGGGCGGTGTACTCCTCGTCATTCAGGACGCCTTTTGCGTGGAGGTCGCTCGCCTCTTTGAGTTTCTTCTCCAGTTCGGACTGTTTAGCCACTCTACCCCCCTGCTCGCAGGGACACCCGGTCGCCGACCCACCCCATACGGCGAGCGGACTCTATACCGCGGAAGAGCGGTTAGGAAGAGTTGTGGAGAAATTCGTCAATAATTGGCGAGTTTGGGCAGCTGGCGTCAGCGCTGGATCAGCCCTCGGCGCGCGGCTTCTTCGATTATCTGCACGACGTTGGTGGCCGCGCCTTTGCGGATGCTGTCGGTGACCGTCCAAAAGGTGAGCGCGCCTGGGTGGCTGGAATCGGCGCGGATGCGTCCGACGAATGCCTCGTCTGTACCGGCGGCGTCCATTGGCGTGGGGTACAGTTCGTGGGCGGGGTCATCGACGACGCGGATACCGGGGGCGGCGTCCATCAAGCGGCGCGCTTCGGCTGGTTCGATCGGGCGTTCGAATTCGGCCCAGACCGTCATCGCGTGGCCGAAGAACGTGGGGATGCGCACACAGGTGGCGCTGATCGCGATCTCCGGGGCGTGCAGGATCTTGCGCGTCTCGTTCGCCATCTTGATCTCTTCCTTCGTGTAGCCGTCTTCGGCGAAGAGGTCGATCTGGGGGACGGCGTTGAAGGCGATTTCGCGCTTCTGTGTGCCCGAGGGTTCGTGGCGGCCATCGAGGGCGGCTCGCGATTCGGCGGCGAGACCTTCGACCGCCGCAGCGCCCGCGCCAGCGACCGCCTGGTAGGTGCTGACGATGACGCGCTTCAGCGGGTTGACCTGGTGGATGGGGTTGAGGGCGAGGACCATCGGGGTGGTGGTGCAATTTGGCTGGCTGATGATGCCCGTGTGCCATTCGAGGTCGGCAGCGTTGATTTCGGGGATGACGAGCGGGACAGCGGGGTTCATGCGGTAGGCGCTCGAATCATCGACGACGAAGCTGCCGTTGCTTTGGGCGATGGGCGCGTACTGCTTCGAAGCTTCACCCGAGGCAGAGAGGAAGACGACGTGGTCATCGGCGGTGAAACTGCCTCGGGAGGTTTCTTCGACGATGATCTGCTGACCACGAAATTCGACCGTCTTGCCCGCCGAACGGGAGGTGGCGAGCAATCGCAGGCGCTTGACGGGGAGGTCGCGAGAATCGAGCAATTTGAGGAATTCGCGGCCGACGATGCCAGCGCCGCCGACCACCGTGATGTTGTAGGCGTCCCCGTTGGGCTCCGGAAAAGGGGTCTGTTTATGGTAGCACTGGAGGCCATTTCGGCCCAAGCGGACGGGCAGCCTCGCGCGCTACGCTGGGTTGGCGCCCTGTGCGGCGTCGCTGAGCGCCAGGCCCGAGCAATCGGCGCTGCAGGTTCAACTCATCGGCGCCGCACACGGCGCTGTTCGTTGCGGCGTTGCGGACTGACGCCTAGC
>JBBQGT010000160.1:0-6176 GCA_038323265.1 Tepidiformales bacterium | reverse complement strand
GAGACGTCGAAGACGTTCATGTTCCAAACGCTGAACAAATCGCGCTACTTCACCCGCAACGTGCGGGTGACGATCTTGAGCGTCACAGGCGGTGGGCAGATCGATTTCGGCAAGAGCACCGCGCCGATCCATATCGTTGGGGTCTTCGCGCCGACGGTGACGAATGTTGCGCCGCGTAGCGGCATCACCGGCGTTCCGATAAGCATTACGGGGACCAATTTCGCGCCGATCTGCGCCGGCGGTGTGGCGGCCTTGCCCGGCGACCCCCCCTGCACCGTGAAGCTCATTGCGTTCGCGGTGAACACCAATACGCCTCTGGACATTAGTTACCTCGACTTCACTGTAACTCCGACGCAAATTCTTCTGTCTGCTCCGAGTTCGCTTTCGGCGGGAACTGAGTACGACCTGGTCATCGAGGTCGCAACCGGCGCCTCCGCCGGCAATCCTCCGTTCACTGACAGCCTACGCACGGCAGCGGACCGCTTCTCAAAAGCGGCCGGCCCGACTATCACAAACGTCTCCCCGAGCAGTGGCTCGGCCGCGGGGGGGACTCTAGTAAATCTGATCGGCAACTCCCAACTGACATGCAGTCAGAGGATTTTGTTCGGGGGGTCCCCGGTCGCAACCTGCACCGATCTTAATCCAGGCTCCGTACGACTAGTGTCTCCGGCTCACGGCCCCGGCACAGTTGATGTGACGGCCGGCAGTAGCCCGCCGACTCAAGAAACCAAGTACACCTTTACCGGTGGACCGAAGATCGACGCTATCGCCCCTTCCTTCGGACCCGAATCGGGCGGAACGGTGGTGACGATCACCGGTAGCGGCTTCCTCGCTCAGCTGCCGGGACCTCAGCCAGCGCCAACGGTGACGTTCGGTGGGACACCCTCACTTAACCCTCTTTTCCACACCGACACGCAGATAACCGCTATTGCTCCGGCTTGTCCCGCACCATGTAGCGGCGTCAAGCAGATCGTCGTTCACACGAGTCTGGGAGACAGCCCGTTCACCACCAATGCCAACTTCAGCTATACGGCCGGGCCGGTGGTCCTTGGGCTGAGCCCCACGAGCGGACCCGTGACGGGCGGCACAATGGTGACGATCACGGGCGTGGGCTTCCTGCCGGGTTCGACGGTCAAGTTCGGCCTACTCCCAGCCACGACCGTCTCCGTGGACAGCCCCAACATCATCCGCGCGGTCGCGCCAGCCGGAGGCGGCAACGTCGACGTGGTGGTTACCGCCGGCGCTAATCAATCGCCGAACACGGCCGCTGACAACTATTCGTACACAGGACCGACGATTACCAGCCTCACGCCAAACGCCGGGCCGATCGCAGGCGGGAACGCGGTGCTGATCACGGGGCAGAACTTCACCTCGGGGTCAGCCGTGGTGTTCGGTGCGTTGCCCGTGCCCCCGGCGCAGGTGACGTTCATCAACCCCACGCAGCTCTCGGTAATCGCGCCGGTAAGCACCAACGGGGTATCACTTGATGTGCGAGTGACGACGATCTCGGGCCAGAGTCCCATTGTGCCCGGCGACCTGTATACCTACACCAGCGGGCCGATTGTTGATGCGCTGAACCCAACGAGCGGACCCACGACCGGCGGCACCATCGTGATCATCACGGGCAAGAACTTCACCGCTGGGCTGACGGTGAAATTCGGCGAAGTCAACGTGGACAACCTGAACGTCAACAGCGCAACGCAGTTGACGCTCCTTACCCCACCGGCAGCGGCGGCGGGAATCAAGGACGTCCGCGTCACGAAGGGTGCGGACATTAGTCCAATCAGCGACACAGCGAAGTTCACCTACGTAGCGGCTGTTCCAATTATTACGACGATCGACCCAAACTCCGGATCGACGTTCGGCGGCCAGGAGGTGACGATCATTGGGGCGGGCTTCAGCGGGGTTGTGTGCCCCGGCGCGGTCAAATTCGGCACGGTCCCAGCGATCAGCTGCCAGATGGTTAACGACACCACGCTTAAGGCCGTCACACCACCGAATGTATCTGGCCAGACGGTGGTGACGGTGACGACGACGAATGGGACCAGCGACATCGTAGCTAACTTTACCTACAAGTCCCCGAGCGGTTTGGGCGGTACGACGCCTCCGCCGCCCAGCGCGGCGGGCCCGATCACCTACAGCCTGAGCTTCCGATGGACGCTCCTCACGTGGTTCGGGCGCGACGGAATCGCCATCGGCGACGCAGTTCGCGGATACCCGCCGACTGCCGGCAGCGACATCACTACCAAGGTCAGCGCGATCTTCCGTTGGGACACCGAAAACCTGATCTACAAGGGTTACTTCCCGCTCTCAGAGGGAATCCCCGGGGCGAACGATTTCACTACCCTGACGCGAGGCGCGGTTTATTGGATTGCGACGGGTTCTCCGAGCGAAGTGGCTTGGACGGTCCAGACGGGCTGAACGTGAATGACCTTTCCGCCGACCATCCAGATAGTTGCTGCGTAAGAACTCTGTGCGAAACGCAGTTTTGTAAAGATTTGCGGTGGTCTTATCTGGCAACGCAGGTCTATCCTGCCTACGAACGCGCCCGCGGCAGCCTCTGGCGCCCTGGGCCTACAACCAGGGACGTGGCGTGAAATTCGGCGTACTACAGATAACGGGGTCCGATGGGAAACGGCGGGATTTGCCGCTCGATCTCCCTTCCCTGGTGGTTGGTCGTGCCGATGGAAACGCGATCATCATCGATGACCTGTCGATCTCACGGCGGCACGCCCGACTGACCGTAGATTCAGGCCATCTGCTTGTTGAGGACCTGGGTTCGGCCCAGGGCACGTTCATCAACGGCGAACGAATCACCCCCAACGTCCCCAACCTGGTGGAGGACGACGCAGAGCTCCGCTTCGGCGATATCGAAGTGCGGTTCGAGCCTCCGCCACCCGCAGAAGTCCAGATGCAGCCTGGGATGACTTCGCTACCAGGCGGCGAGGAAGACGAACGCGGCCAGGATTTTGCAATTGGCTCTCGGCTTGGAGTGACGCTGGCAACGCCCAACGCCCCCGTCATCGCTGGCGCACCGTGGGTCGCGACGCTGCGTGTACACAACCGCAGCAACGTGGTGGACCGCGTCGTGATCTCAGTTCCGGACCTGCCAGCGGGCTGGGTGCGGCTCGATCGTGCGGAGCTAGCTCTGCCGCCAGGCGCCGCTGAAATCGTGCAGCTAACGATCATCCCACCCCGCAAAGCAGAATCGTTGGCCGGGGATTATGACTTCACCGTCCAAGTCAGTTCGTACGAACACCAGCGGGAGGCCTCCACACTCGGACGCTTCACCCTAGCGCCCTTCCAGAACCTGGCGTTGGGCTTTGAAGCACCCCGAAGCAAGCGCGATTTCCTTGTGGTTACCGAGAACCGGGGCAACCAGGCAGCAACGTATACCCTCGAAGGCGAGGACGCCGACGCCGCCTACCGCTACGAGTTCGAACTGCCGGCGGTCAACCTGCAGCCTGGCGAGCGGCGTACCATCGGGCTGCGCGTCCACCACAAAACGCCGCTGCTGGGCGTGCCGATCGCACTGCCGTTCAATGTCCATGCGGAGTCCGATGGGCCGGGCGGCCAAAAAGTCACGGCCCTGGGCCAACTCGCCCTGCGGCCGCCGCTCCAGAAGTTCGTTGCCCCAGCCATGTTTGTGGTCGCCGTGGGGGCGATCGCGCTCGTTGCTGTGGCAATCATGTTGCTTCGCTCCGATAGTGTGGTCACCTCCGCGAACGCCGAGGCGAAGTTCTCTGGCGTTCACCTGTGCGACAAGGACGAGGCCGCCAAGGCCGAGGCTCGCCAGAAGCAGGAAAATGCCGCAGTGCCCAAGCCCGCGAGCGGTAGGGCCCTTGCCTCTGGCGTCGACCCCGGTGCGCCCTACTTCGCACAAAACGACCCGCGCTGGGGCAAGGACGAATATGCCAGGGCGAAAGATCCTGATTTCGGACCCGACTGGTGCGGCAGTACCATCGAGCAGTGTGGCTGCGCGATGACTTCGGTCGCCACGACAATGGCGCTTTTTGGGCTACTTCAGATGCCGGATGGTTCGCCGTTAACGCCTGAAGCGATGAACAGCTGGTTCAACGAGGATGCCACGAAGACCAACCGGGGGTGGGTCAGTCGCGGATATATCTATGGAGACGTGATCTGGACCGCGGCGAACGAGTTATCCGGCGAAATGGCGAAAGCGCACCCCGGGGTGCAGACGATCCGCTTCTCCCGCACCGGCAGCGGCAGTGACGACGAGATCAAGGAGCAGCTCAAGCAGGGCCGCCCGGTCGTCCTCGAGGTGCCGGGGCACTGGATCGCGGCGGTGGGTCTCGACGGCGATTCGATCCTGATCAACGACCCTTACTACCGCGACCGCAAGACGCTCGATGTCTACAAGGGCAAAGTCAAAAGTTCAGTGATCTTCGAACCGAGCAACGACTTGAGTGCGGTAGTGTTCTCGGCGCCTTCGGACGTGCGCGTGCGCATCACAGACAAGCAGGGTCGCGTTGTCGGCTCGCTGGCGACGGGTACGGCGGAGGAAGCGGCGAAGGGTGCGGTGAACGAGATCCCGGGCGCTTCGTACTCCACAAGGCAGGCGTGGCGCGACCCAAGCTGCATC
Source organism: Tepidiformales bacterium (assembly GCA_038323265.1). GTDB lineage: Bacteria > Chloroflexota > Dehalococcoidia > Tepidiformales > Tepidiformaceae > PNKC01. Next base: position 1,573 of record JBBQGT010000160.1, on the reverse strand, counting down.
GAAAGCGCGCCACCTGCGGACGCAGGCACCAATCAGATCATCCTTCCGGGCACCGCGGATGATTACAAGATCGAAGTGCTGGACGCCGCTGGGAAGCCGACAAGCATCACAATCCACACTTACGACAAGCAGGGCAAGGCGTCGGTGCAGACGATCGACAACCCTGGCTCGGCAGTGGCCCAGCTTTCGGTGGACCCCGCTTCTGGCAAATCGGATGTGAAGGTCATCGCCGGCGCCGCGCCCACGCCCGAAAAGACGACGACCGGCGGCGGTGGCGGTGGCAACGTGAACCCTACGGTAGCTGCGCCGGCGACGGGAACGGCAACGGCAACCAGGGCTCCCGCGCCCACTCCAACGCCGGAAGCAGTGGTGGAGACGAACATCTCGATCGGCACCATTCCGGGCGATCAGTTCGTGGCCATTCAGAACTCCGAGGGATTCCTGGTCGGCGATCAGATAACGTTTAGTCCGGGCAAGGCGAACGAAGAGGACAACCGCATCGTGGGGTTTGGTTCGTTCATCCTCGAAACACCGCTGAAGTTCGCGCACAGCCCCGGCGAGCCAATCAAGCGTAAACCCCGGCTGCCGGGGCAGGGACCGGGCAGCGGCGGAGCGTTGCCTCCACCGGTGGTCATTCCGCCACTGACGGCGCCGGAGAACCTTGTCCTTGGCTGTAGCGACATTTACACCGTAGAGCCACACGAGGCGACGCTGATCTGCACCCTGGACATCACAGGCCCGTTCACTACCACTCGTTGGTCGGCGAACGGCAAGCTCGTTGACGAGTTCAACAATCAGCAACTGCTGATCATGACCTTCACTTCGGACGGACAGGCGGCGGTGGGCGTGACGGTCTGCAACCGGACGATCTGCAAATCAACTTCAGCCTCGCAAAAGATTCAGTTCCCATTACCGGGCAGTACCAGCGGCCCTAGCGCAGGCGTTGGCAGTGCCGGCGGCACCGGGACGGCCGCCCTGCCGACGCAAACGCCTCCCGCAACGGGCGTGATCGTGAACTGCAGCACGCAGTTTGAGCAGGGCACCAACCCGCGCGCGGTAGTCACGTGCGCGGCGCTGTTCAGCGGCCCATCGACATCCATTTCGTGGACCGCGCCAGGCGCAGCGCCAGCGAGCGGCCAGGGCAAAACGTTCACAACCAATGTGGTCAAAGGGTCCCTGAGCAAACTACGAGTAACAGCAACCGTATGTAACTTCGCGGTCTGCACGACCTCACCGAACGTGGACATCGGCATCGGGACATCGACGACGAAAGTCTTCCTGAAGCTCAACGCGGCGACAGGCCTAGCTGAAGTGCCCTTGAACTCGACTACGACATTCACGGCGATTGTGACGGGGCCGCCAGCGCCAGCGGGCGGGACCGTGCAGTTTAACCGCGGGCTGGTTGCGATTGGGCCCAGCGTGCCGCTTTTCACGGCAGGATCTGTTGGCTTCGCCCAGTACACCGTTGTGACGGGGACGAGCCCACTCGATGTCGTGAATGCCACAAACCCGATCAACGCCGTCTATAGCGGCGGCACGAATCTCTTTGGCAGCTTTTCCGAAAACGTGAACC
>JBBQGT010000159.1:0-6264 GCA_038323265.1 Tepidiformales bacterium | reverse complement strand
CCAACGTGTGGCTCCCTGAATCCGCATCGCACAGAGTCTGAACGGCTCCCAGTCTACGCGGAGAACGTTAGACCGGTATGTCTGGGTGGTCCCCGAAATCCATCCGGCGGCGGCCTGTGGCGCCGCGCAACCGAAGGCGGTCCCCCATACCGCCGAGGCGATCGAAGAAGTGTGCCATGCGCCGTTCCATGCGCCCGCGAAGCCATGAACGCGTGGAGCCGATCTCGCGGTAGCGGGCGTACCGGCGGTCAAGGCGCCGCTTCGGCCGCATGCGCCGGATGGCGTTCATTTCTCGAAGGATCCCGCGACGCAGCAACTCGGCGGCTTCGCCGTGGTCCGTGTGCGCACCATCTCGCGGTTCGGCAATTGTGCGGTCGGTTATGCCCAGCTTCAGACAATCGTGGGAGGTCAAGCGGAGGCGTTCGGCGGCTTCGCCAGCACGCCCAGCTTCCTGGTAAAGGATCGTCGCCGCGTCTTCCGGGCGGATCACTTCGTAGACCGCGTTTTCGAGCATGAGGACACGGTCAGCGACGGCGAGCGACACGGCGGCTTCGCTGTTTCCCTCGCCCGTGATGACGGTGAGCGTGGGGATCGGGGCGTCCAGCATTGTGGCCATGCAATGGGCGATGGCGTGCCCAAGGCCGCCCTCTTCGCTCTCGAGCGTGGGGTGGGCGCCGGCGGTATCGATCAAGGTAACGAGTGGCAGCTTGAGCTTCCCGGCGAGTTGAATGGCGCGGATGGCCTTGCGAAAGCCAGCGGCGCGGATGTAGCCGTCGCTCCCGTTGCCATCGTGCGCCCGGTCTTGAGCCACGAACATGATGGATTCGCCGTTGAGGGATGCCACGCCAGCCACAACCGCCGCGTCGTCCAGGCCAGTGCGGTCCCCGCGGAGTGCCATGAACGAACTCGTCATTCGCGCGATGAACTCCGAACTCGTGGGACGCTGCTCGTGGCGTGAGATCTGCACCTGTTGCCAAGCAGCCAACTGAGGATGAGTAGCGCGACCCTCTCGCACATCTCTCGGCGCGGTCACCTGCACGTCGTTGAGAAGCAGGTCGAGCATGACAGCGAGCGCGTCGCGCAGTTGGGGCCGCGGGATGACGGCGTCAATCAGGCCACGCTCAAGGTGCGACTCCGAGGTGTGCGCATGCGCTGGCAGATCGCTTCCACGCGTTTCTTGCAGCGCGCGTAGGGCCGCGTAGCCAACCAGGGCGTTTGGTTCGGCGACGATCATATCGGCCAGGTTGACGAATCCTGTGTACGCCGAGCCGGTCGTCGGGTCTGTGAGCACGGAAATGAACGGTAATCCGTTGCGCGAGTGCTGTCTGACCGCAGCCGCGACGCGGGGCGCTTGCATTAGGGCCAAAAGGCCTTCTTGCATACGTGTACCAGACGTGGAACAGACCACGACGACGGCCGACCGCCGGGAGGCCGCCTTTTCGAACGCCCGCGCCAACCGTTCGCCGGCGACGACGCCGATTGAACCACCGAGAAACGAAAAATCAAGGACCGTGATCACGATGTCCCGGCCGAGGATCGCGCCTGTGCCCGTTAGAGCAGACTCGGTGAGACCAGTGCGGCGTTGGGCGTTGATGATGCGCGAGCGATACGACTGCTTACCGTGGAACGAAATCGGGTCAATGGCGGTCACGCCGCGGTCGTCTTCGTGAAAACTTCCGGCGTCCAGAAGGGAGGCCAGGCGTTCTCTTGCGCTTAGGTGGAAATGGAATCCACACGAATGGCAGACTCGGTAACGCTCGTAAGAACGGGAGCCCTCGAGGTCCGCGCCGCAGGAGAGACAGTGCTCGTGCAGCGGCTCGGCCGGTTCTTCTTCTGGCGTCTCGGTCCGTCTCAGGATGGTCCGCAAGTTCTTCACGTCAGACAGTTTACCAAGGGAGTTCATCTTCCGTTGCCCGTTCGAGGACGCGCCGAGATTCACCCTCTTCGCGCGGGCCCACCACGCCCTCTTCCTCTAAAACCTCGATGAGCTTCGCGGCCTTCAAGTAGCCGATGCGCAGCCGCCGCTGGAAGAGGGAAGGAGAGACTCGCTGATGCTGGGCAGCGAGCGCACGCGCGCGTTCGACAATCGGGTCTTCGGCGTCGAGCTCGATATCGGTTTCGCCGCCATGCTGATCAATCAGGGCCTGTTCAAGGAGCGCATCTGCAGTCTCGGGAGCGAGTGCGCGGAAGCGGTCGTCCTTCCAAAACTCGACCAGCCGCTCAACCTCAGGGTCGGAGACGTAGACACCCTGGATGCGGATCGGCTTGGCCACATCGGTGGGCATGAAGAGCATGTCGCCACGGCCCAGCAGCTTCTCCGCCCCGCCCATGTCGAGGATCGTGCGCGAATCGATCTGGGAGGTCACCGCGAAAGCGATACGCGTGGGGAAGTTGGCCTTAATGAGTCCAGTGACCACGTCGACTGAGGGCCGCTGAGTAGCCACAACAAGATGAATGCCAGTTGCGCGAGCGAGTTGCGCGAGCCGGCACAGAAGCTTCTCCACTTCGAACGGCGCGGCCATCATCAGGTCGGCCAGTTCGTCAATGATGATCACCCAATAGGGCAGTTTCTTGAGGATCCGCGGATGGCGGTTGTAGGAATCGATGTTGCGCACGCCCAGGCTGGCGAATTTCTTGTAGCGCGAGTCCATTTCGCCGACCACCGCCTGGAGCGTGCCGACCACCTTGTCCATATCGACGATGACCTCGCTGAACGCGAGGTGAGGGATCCCCGTGTAGGCGGTGAGTTCTACACGCTTCGGATCAACCATTACGAAGCGCACCTGTTCGGGGGTGGCGTTCATCATGATTCCCGCGATGACCGCGTTCATGCAGACGCTCTTGCCGCTGCCCGTGGCGCCGGCAATGAGGAGGTGCGGCATCTTTGCCAGGTCTGCCACCACAGGCACGCCGGAGACGCCCTTGCCGAGGGCGAGGGCCAGCTTCGTCTTCGAGGCCAGGTCCTGGAACTCCTTGGTTTCCATCACGGTGCGCATCGTCACCACGGTGGCGCTGTCGTTTGGAACTTCGATGCCAACGATCGCCCGGCCGGGGACCGGTGCTTCGATGCGCAGGCTTGGGGCGGCCAGCGCCAGGGCAAGGTCATTCTGGAGCGCGGTGATTCTGTTGACGCGAACGCGCGTACGTGAAGTTTCGATCTTCTCCGTCTCTGGGCGATTGTCTTCGCCGATGATTGCGCGCCCGTTTTCGTCTTTGATTTGGAGGTCTTTGTAGCGCACTTCCCAGCCAGGTTCGACACCGAACTGGGTGACCGTCGGGCCTTCGTTGATCTCCACGACGCTGGCATCCACGCCGAAACTGGCGAGGGTGTCGACAATCATCTGGGCGCGTGCGGCATTATCGTGTTTGCGGCTGGCGCTGGGTATGGGGGCGTTCAGCATCTCGATGGCGGGGAGCTGCCAGCCACTCTTCTGGTCGAGTTCGAGGCCGAGTTGCTGGGGCTCGTCGATCTCCTCGGCATTGGGGTCGTGTGGCGGCGGATCCGCTTCTGGTTCGCCGAGTTCATCGGCAGGCCGTTCGAGCACGGCAGTCCCGAAGTGGGCCGCTGCACCGATGCCGACGGCTGAACTCGGCGATCCGATGTCGATTGACGGCCGGTAGACCACCGGGCCGTCTTCGAGGGCAAGGCGGCCCATCGGTTCGATCCGGTCGAAACCGCCCGACCCGATCACGAGCTCCGGGCCGTCATTCGCTGGCCGGCGGAAGGCGAACGCAACGAAGCGTCCAAGTCCGGACGCGGCACGATGCCAGTAGCGGCGTTCCCACGAAAGCTGCACCCATTGCGGGGCATTCTGCGCGAACCAGCGGGTGGGCCCGGGCGCGAGGAGCGCCATGGCAACGATGAAGAGACTCAGCCACGTCAGCTTGCCGAGGAACCCGGCGATCAGCGCATTGCCTACCTCGCCGCCAAGAGTGGACTCGTGGAAGTCAACTGCGCCGAGGGTCCATTCAGCGCGATTGAGACCCAAAGTTCCCCACGCGAATAGGCCAAGCGCGACGAATCCAGCCGCGCGGCGAGCGAGCCGCTTTGGCTCACGATGGCTGTTTCGGACGAACGCGTAGACAGCGAACGCCGCCCATCCAAGCAGAATCGCGACGCCAAGGCCCAAGCTGCCCAAGAGCGCGTCACGTACATCGGCGGCGACGGCGGGGACATCGAAGAGAAACAGCGAAGCGGCCACCAAAACGGCGCCTGCCACGACCGTGAGCAGTTCTGGGCGCCTTAGTGGAGCGCTCGAGAACCGGCTGCGTTTTTTGCGATTGGTGCGGGGTGCGCGAGTACCGCGGGGCCGCGCGCGTGTGCGTGCCGTCATGGCAGCCACTCCTTCTGATCCGTGCAGCCCTCCCCGCGAGCGACAGCCGGGCAAGGCGGTTGTTGTTGACTAGACCTCGACAGTCACTGTCAACACCATGGGTCGCCTGCGAGTCTCATCATAAAGGAACTTGCTCACTGCGTCGCGAATGCGCGTGTTGATGTCCGCGAACTCGACGTGGTGTTTGTCGCCCTTCAACGAATCGGCAGCTACTTTTTTGGCCCGTTCGAGGATGTCTTCGCTGTCACCCAGGTCGATGAAACCGCGCGCCAGGATTTCGGCGGGGCGTTCCAGGATGCCGGTCTGCTTATCCACCTGGACCATCACCACGACCACGCCGTCGGTCGAGAGGTGCGCGCGGTCACGGAGGATGTGCTGGTCGACATCGCCGATACCAAGGCCGTCCACGTAGACGTAGCTGGCGGGCACGCGGTCGGCGAGCCAGGCCGACTGGTCATCGATCTCCAAGACGTCACCGTCGGTCATGACGAATGCGTTGCCCTTCGGCACGCCGACCGATTCGGCGAGCCGCGCATGCACCACCAGGTGCCGGTATTCGCCGTGGATCGGCAAGAAGTATTCGGGCTGGCAGACAGCCTGGATGATTTTCAGCTCTTCGCGGCTGGCGTGACCACGCACATGCACGTTCGAGACGCGGTTGTAGAGCACATCAGCGCCCAGCCTGAAAAGGTTGTCCACGTTCCGATAGACGGCCTGCTCGTTTCCAGGCACCGGGCTGGAAGAGAGGACGATGGTGTCCCCCTTGGCGATGGTGATATGGCGATGGTCGCCGTTCGCCATGCGAGTGAGCGCGCTGGTCGGCTCGCCCTGGCTGCCGGTGGTTACGATAGCTAGCTTGGATGGCGGCGTATTGCGCATCTCTTCGACGCCAATGATGACCCCGTCCGGGGCATTGATGTAGCCGAGTTGACGGGCCATCGCGACGTTGTCGATCATCGAGCGGCCGGTGACGAAGACCTTGCGGCCCGTGAAGACGGCAGCATCGACGACCAACTGGACGCGGGAGATGAGCGAGGCGAAGGTGGCAACAATGACGCGCGCCTCGGCGTTGACGAAGATCGTGCGCAGGGCTTCACCGACGAGCTGTTCGCTGGGGGTGTAGCCATCCATCTCTGCGTACGTCGAATCGGCCATCAGCAAGAGACAGCCCTCGGCGCCCACCTGCGCGAGGCGGATGAGGTCCGTGTGTTGATCCATGACCGGAGTGTGGTCGAGTTTGAAATCACCGGTGTGCACCAACAGGCCAAGCGGGGTGCGAATGATCAGGCCGCAGGCGTCAGGGATGCTGTGCGCGACCGAAAAGAACTCGACTTCGAACACACCCGCCTTTGTAGTCTCGCCCGTCGGGACGACGTGTGTCTCCGCGGCGTTGAGCAGCCGATGCTCATTCAGCTTTACGCGGATCAAGCCGTCGGTAAGGCGTGCGGAGTAGATCGGCGCGTTGAATTCGCGCATGAAGTAGGGCAGCGCACCGACGTGGTCCTCGTGGCCGTGGGTGAGGAAGACGGCGCGAAGCTTGTCCTTGTGTTCCCGGAGGTAGGTGAAGTCGGGGATGACGAGGTCAACCCCGAGCATCTCTTCTTCGGGGAACATGAGGCCGACGTCGACAACGATTATGTCGTCTCCGTATTCGATGAGCATCATGTTGCGGCCTATCTCTCCCAGGCCACCAAGGGGAATGACTCGTAGATTTGTTTCTGACATTGGTTCCTTCAGTCGAAAAGACGTTTCTGTTCAATAGCTACGGGTAGGGTCGCAAGGCCATGCGGGTCAACCCGCCGGGCGCCGCTTGCCGCCGCGGAATCCGCTTGGCTGGCAGTTGGCTGCGGATCTCTCGCTCTCAAGCGGCGCGCCCGTTCAAGCACCGCGGGCACAGTGCGGAAGTCGTTCAGGATCGTGGAACGCAGGT
>JBBQGT010000158.1:0-6388 GCA_038323265.1 Tepidiformales bacterium | reverse complement strand
CGGGGGGCGTTGCCGCACGCCCCGCCGACGAGCCGGCGGCTGGGGGAGGCGAGCAAGCTGCTGGTCGATTTCGGGGCGGATATGGGATACAAGTCGGACCTGACGCGGACGTTCCGGTCGCCCTTCGGAACGTCCCCGACGCGGCGGAACAAGATGGAGCGGGTGGGGTACAACTTGGAGGAGTTGCACGAAGTGGTGGTACAGGCGCAGGCGGCCGCGGCCGCGGCCATGAAGGCCGAGGTGCCCGCCAAGGACGTCGACGCCGCCGCCCGCAAAGTCATCGACAAGGCCGGGTACGCCGATTACTTCACCCACGGCCTCGGCCACGGCCTCGGGCTCGAAGTCCACGAACTTCCCCGCATCCGCCAAAACTCCGACGACGTCCTCGACGCCGGCATGGTCGTCACCCTCGAACCCGGCATCTACATTCCCGGCTGGGGCGGCGTCCGGATTGAAGACATCGTTATTCTCGAAAACGGTAAGCCGCGCGTGCTGAGCCACGCTCCGAAGCTGACCCCCGCAGGAGTTTGAACAATGATTTCGACCGCTGAACTAAAGAAGGGCTCAACCATCGAAATGGATGGCAAGCTCTTCGCGATTATGGACTACAGCCACATCAAAACCGGGCGCGGCTCGGCGCAGGTGAAGATTAAGCTGCGCGATGTGCGCAGCGGCTCGATCATCGAGCACACGGTGCAATCGGGCACGAAGTTCACGCGTGCCCGCGTCGAGCGCCGCGAAATGCAGTACCTGTACAGCGACGACCAGTTTTATTACTTCATGAACACCGAGAACTTCGAGCAGATCCCCGTGGACGCCGCGAAGGTCGGCGACGCCAACAAGTACCTGAAGGAGAACGACCTGTGCGAGGTGGTGCTCTTCGGCGACGAGGTGATCGCGATCGAAATGCCGATCTCCGTGGAATTAACGGTCATCCGCACGGATCCTGGCTTCAAGGGCGACACGGCCACCGGTGGTTCGAAGCCGGCGACGATGGAGACCGGGCTGGTGGTGAACGTGCCGTTGTTTGTAGAAGAAGGCGCGAAGCTGCGGATCAACACGGACCTCGGCTCGTACATCGAGCGGGTTACGTAGGGCGCGGGCGGCCCGTCGTGACAACTCAGGCGATCACCCCTTCGGCGATTCTCGCGATCCTTCGCGATGTTATTGAGGGCGGCGAGCTGTTCTCCGACCTGTGGATCCAGGCGGAGGTTTCGAACTACAGCCGGTCGTCGGCGGGGCATCGCTATTTTTCGCTGAAGGATTCGGGCGGGGTGCTTCGCTCGGTGCTGTTTGCGAGCAAGATGCCGGGCTTCGGGATGAAGGACGGCGACCGGGTGCTGGCGCACGGGTACATCTCGATCTACGCCCAGCGCGGGGAGTTGAATTTCGTCTGCGACTTCGTGCGGCCAGAGGGCGTCGGGCTGCTGGCGGCGAAGTACGAGGAAATGAAGGCCCGCCTGGACGAGGAGGGATTGTTCGATCCAGCCCGCAAGCGCGAGCTGCCGCGCTTCCCGAGAAAGATCGGGGTGGTGACCTCGCCGACCGGGGCGGCCTTGCAGGACATTAAGAACGTGCTCTCGCGGCGCTGGCCGCTGGCGACGCTCGTGCTCGCGTCGGCAACGGTGCAGGGGGAGCAGGCGCCCGGCCAGATCATCGCGACCTTGCGTGCGTTGGCCCGAGAGCCGGGCCTGGACCTGGCGATCGTGGCGCGCGGCGGCGGGAGCATCGAGGACCTCTGGGCGTTTAACGATGAGGGTGTGGCCCGGGCGATCTTTGGCTTCCCAGTTCCTGTCGTTTCGGGGGTGGGCCACGAGACCGACGAGACGATCGCCGATTTGGTTGCGGATGTGCGAGCACCGACGCCGAGCGCAGCCGCCGAACGAAGCAGTCCCGACTCGGCCCAGTTGGCGCGCGCACTCTTCGTTCTAGACCGCCAGATGGCCTCCTGCGCGCGGGAGGCGATCGCAGCGCGAGCGCTGGACGTGGATGCTTGCCTGCGGCGACTACAGACGAGCGCGCCGGACCTCACGAGCCTGACGCGTAACGTGACGATGGTGCTTCGCGAACTCCAGGCCGGCCTCGAACGGCGCTGCACCGCCGACCGTGCGCGATTCGAAGGGCTGTCGGCGCGGCTGACGGGGCTTGACCCGATGGCCACGCTGGCGCGGGGCTACGCGATCGTCCAACAGGCGGGTGGAAAGAAGCAGGTGGTGAACCGCATTCGCAAGGTAAAATCGGGAGAGCGGCTGCAGGTATCCGTGGCCGATGGCGCGTTCTGGGCGGAGGTGAGCTAAGTGGCCGAAAAATCGTTCGAACAGCTTTATTCAGCGCTTGAAGAGAAGGCGCGAAGGTTGGAACAGGGCAACCTCCCATTGGAGGCATCACTGAAGCTGTACGAGGAGGGCGCGGCTATCGCGGATGACCTGCGGAAGATCCTCGAGGGCGCCGAACTGCAGGTGAAAACGCTGCAGGCGCGACTCGAAGACGACCGGGCGCAGATTCGCGAAGTGGAAGCGGATTACGACCCGGAGCCCAACGCAATCGAGTACGAAGAGTGACGTTGCGCATTGCCTGGCTGACGACCGGGCGCGGTCCCGGATCCTTCGGCGCGCTGGAATACACGCTGAAGGCGATTGAGCGCGGGTTGCCGGTTGAGGTGGCAGTGGTGTTCGTCAACCGCGACCGCGGCGAAGCTGAGGCTACGGACGGCCTGATGGCGATGGTGGAAGGTCGCGGCATCCCGGTGAAAACGCTTTCCTCGGTGGCGTTCCGAAAGGCGCGCGGGGGCAAGATCACAAAGCCTGGCGAACCGTTGGCGCCGTGGCGGCTTGAATACGACGAAGCGGCGGCCAAGCTCCTCGTGCCGTACGGGTTCGAGCTCGGCGTTATGTTTGGTTACATGCTAATCGCGACCAAGCCACTTTTCGGACGCTTCACGTTTATCAACGACCATCCCGCGCTGCCTGATGGACCGATTGGCACCTACCAGGAAGTGATTGCCGAGCTGATACGCACACGGGCAAAGCATAGCGGGTGCCTGATGAACGTGGTCACCGGCGACGTAGATCGCGGACCAGCGCTGAGCTACTGTCGCTACCCGATCCGCGATTCGGCGAATACAGAATTGTGGCGAGGCTCGGAGACGCTCCCGGCGGATCTCAAGCTTCTGCAGGAGACAGCGCTTTACGCCGACATCCGGGCGCGCGGGGTAAAGCGCGAAAGGCCATTTTTGGTGGAGACGCTGCGGTCGATCAGCGAGGGATTGCTGGCGGTACCGCCAATCATGCCGCCGAAAGAGTTGACGGACGCTGTCGAGCGGGCCATCTAGGACATCGACGTTTCGTTCCGGGAAGGGGCACTCGATGCTCACCTGCTATACTCCGCGTTCATGAACGAAGAACCACGTTCCTGCCCTGATTGCAACGCCTCCTACTTTGTGACGGACAACTACTGCCGGCAGTGCGGGATGTACGTTGCCGCGCTGCGCGAAATGCCACTCGTGAGGTCTGAACCGGCCCCGCCAGCGCGCTTGGAGCGCGAACGGGCGGTTTTGCCCGCACCCGTCCGCAAGGCAGCGACGGCTTTGGCCATTGGGACCGCTTTGCAGATTGGCGTGGGCCTGGCCGGGCGATATGTGGCCAGCCAGGCCGCCCGGCAGGCGACTCGGGCAGCGGTCAACGGCGTCAACGGTGCAGCATCATCCCGACGGAAGCCCGTGCGCAACGAAACGCCCTCGCGAGCGGTGACCACGGACCCCAACCGCGACGCCGTGGCAGTGAGCGAAACGGTGATGATCCGGCGCGTCTGGATTCGCCGCAGCTAGCCTTCGGAGCTGGACTACATCGTTCGGCCCGCTCGCAGCGGTGCGTGGCAGGAGGGGTGTTTTTGGCCAAGAAGGTCATCATTTTCATCATCGCGTATTTCATCTACGTCCCGGCGGTGCTCGGCGGGATTGCGGTCGCCGTCTTAGTGGCTGACCGATACGTGGACACAGCTGAGAACCCGGTGCCGGCGTTTGTGATGCTTCTGTTGCTGATTGTGCTGATCGGAGGGCCGATTCTTTGGTTCTGCGTCACCTGGAACCGCCCTTCGAAGTCCGACCGCAAGCTCCAAGTCACCGGGAAGCGGGCGATGGCGCGCATCCTCGATGTGCAGGACACGGGCGTGTCGTCCGGCGGCGGGCTGACGATCTATGTGCGGCTGATGCTTGAAGTACACCCGGACGGCGGCGAACCGTTCAAGGCGAAGCTGGAGACGGCCAATTCGCGAGTGTCGATCATGCGGCCGGGTGGGACGTTGTTCGTGCGCTACGACCCGGCCAAGCCCTCGCACGTGGTGCTGGACGATTCGGGTGACGCGGTGGGTGCCTATCCGCCGGGCTCTTCGACGCCTTTTGGAACGCCCACCACGTTCGAGTCCTCTGCTTCCCTGGTTGGCGCAGTGCCGGGGCTGGCGGACAAACTGAACACCGTCTTCCAGCAGATGGCGAGCGGTCAATTGCACTCGGGCGCGTACGTGATGGGTCCGGACGGCCAGCCCGTGGCACAGCAGGCTGGGGCTACGGCCCCAGAGCCCGACCTGGTGGAACAACTGAAGGACCTGGATGAGCTGCACCGCAATCACGCGTTGACGGACACGGAGTACGAGGCGGCGAAGAAGAAGCTGCTGGCCTGACTCAACTGGCCCGCGCTGCTTGGGTGAAGCCATGCTAATCGTTCGCCCGTTAGCCGACGAATTTGATCCTTACTACGCCCAGTACGTGGAGCGGGTGACTGCGGACGACGTGTTGGAGTTGCTCGAAAAGCAGGGGTGGCGAACTGTCAGCGTGCTCTCGCTGCTTTCCGATGAGCGGGCGAGCGAGCGGCCGGCGGCCAGCGAATGGTCGGTGAAAGAGGTAGTAGGCCACCTTTGTGACTTCGAGCGCGTGTTCGCGTACCGCGCGATGCACTTTGCACGTGGGAGCGGCCTCGCCTTGCAGACGTTCGATCAGGACCTTTTTGTCGCGGACTCAGGTGCGAACGAACGGACGCTTGTAGGCCTATTAACGGAGTTTCTAGCAGTCCGGGCGGGCACCCTTGCCATGTTTGGCGGGCTTCCGTCCGAGATGTTGACGCGCCGCGGGATGGCGAGCGGAGCAGAGATGAGCGCGCGCGCCGTGCCGTACGTAATCGCAGGGCACGAAGCAGGCCACCTCGCTGACCGGATTCGCATCCACCACCTGAGCCAGGTGGCTTAACGAAGGCGGAAAGACGGCGGTTCGTGTTTGTAATCACAAACACCCTCCGGTAGACTCGGAGACGTTGGAATGCCGTTCGTTGGGGCGGCTTCGGCGGAGGGTTGATGGCGTACGGTAAGGGCATCGCAAAGGGCATGGGGCTGACGCTGCGGCAGATGTTCCGCCCCGTGGCGACCATTCAGTTCCCCGAAGAAGTCCGCCACGTCCCGGTTTACGCGCGCACGAACCTGCTCTGGTTCGAAGAGCGGTGCACGGGCTGCAGCACGTGCGCACAGGCGTGCCCAGACGGCTGCATCCTTGTGGCGACGAGCCAGGACGCCGAGGGCCGGCGCAACATCGACCGCTACGAGATCGACTTCCGCATCTGCATGTACTGCGGGCTGTGCACGGAAGCGTGTCCCTATGAAGCGATTCAACCGGGCGGCCCGTTCAACGACGCAACTTACAAGTTCGATGAGATGTACCGCGACAAGCACGCACTCACTCGCGTGGCGGTCGCGCACCTCGAATCTCACGAGAACACTTATCCCAACGGCATGAAGGCGCCGGCGCCCAACGCCGACTTCCACCGACTGTAGGCACGAAATGGTTTCTCTCACTGTTGACGGCCGGGTCATCGACGCGCCTGCGGGTGCGCCCCTGGTTGAGGTACTCAAGAACAACGGCTTCTACGTTTCGAGCCTTTGCTACATCGATGGGCTGAAACCCTACGCGGGCTGCCGCTCTTGCCTCGTGGATATTGAGGGCCCTCCCGGGCTGCAACTTAGTTGTACCGCGCTCGTCCAGGACGGAATGAAGGTCACGACGGATTCCGACGAAGTGAAGGAAGCGCGCAAGGCCGTCGTTTCGATCATCCTCGCCAACCACAGCGACCGCTGTCTCACCTGTCACCGCCGCGAACACTGCCACCCGGGCGACATCTGCCTGCGCGACGACGTAGTCACGCATCGCTGCCTCACCTGTTCGAAGAACTACCGCTGCGAACTGCAAGCCACCTGCGAAATGGTCGGCATGTCTGGCTACGAACCATGGGTGGGCGAGGAGCGTTCGTTTGACCAGGCGCCGCAGCCCCCAGCCGACCGGGCGAACCCCTTCATGGAGTTCGACCCCCAGATGTGCATCATCTGCACTCGCTGCCAGCGGGCCTGC
>JBBQGT010000157.1:0-6406 GCA_038323265.1 Tepidiformales bacterium | reverse complement strand
CTGATGCGCGCGGTGCTCGAATGTTCGGGCCAGTCGATTTCCACGCCGAGCGCCGAAAGGCAGCGGGCCGTGGAGCGCACGTCCTCCGAATCGAGCATGCGTTCGATGGTTGCGGGGCCATCGGCGATGGCGTTGAAGATCCGGGCGCGGTGTGAAACGGATTTGTCCGGGGGGACCGGGATCGTGGCGCGGATTCTCGCGGCGCGGTTAACGATCACGGCCTTCGTCGAGCATGCCAAGCTTCCGCTTCAGGTCCGCATCATTAGCTGTGCGCCCGGCAGTCGCGCGTGTGCTCGCCTCTTTCAGGCGGTCGTAGAGGCCGCCGACGAAGAGCCGCGACATTGCGTCCTGTGCGGAAGGCGCTTCTGGGCCTTCTGGGCGGCGCCGTACCGGCGGGTTAACGATGAAGACATCGCGGTCCAACTGTGTACTGCGGAAAAGGTCGAGGACGGCGTCATCGCCCGCGGCGACAGCTTTCTGGACGATCGTCAGTTCTTCCTGCATGCGACCGATCCAGTGGACGATCGCTTCGCGGTTGGTGAGCATGATGTCGCGCGACATTGTCGGGTCGCCACTGGCCAGCCGGGTCATATCGCGGAAGCCAGGCCCGGCAAGGAGCGAAGCATCCTCCCAGCCAACGCTGTCGCGAATCATGCGGAAGAGCGTGACCGAAAGGAGCAGCGGCAGATGGCTGACGGCAGCGGCGTATTGGTCGTGCTCGGCAGGATCGATGTACATCGGCGCTGCGCCCAAGGACTCGACGAAGCCGAGGACGATGCTGACTGCCTGCTCGTCCGCTCGTGGGGAGGGGATGACCGCCCAGGTGGCGCCCTGGAATAGGTCGGCGGTGGCGCCATCAGGGCCGCTCGTCTCCTTGCCGGCCAGTGGGTGGCCGCCCACGAAGTGGGCGGTTTCGGGCAGCAATTCAGTTGCCCAGCGGAGGATGTCGGCTTTCGTGCTGCAGGTGTCCGTCACGACGACCCCGGGCGCGAGGAACCTGCCGATCTCCTTGAGGATCGAGTGAGCGGCGAGGACCGGGACGGCGAGGATGACAAGTCCGGCGCCTTCGACCGCTTCTTCGAGCGACCCCACTTCACGGTCCAGCGCGCCTAATTTCTTGGCCTGGCGTGAGCGCGAGCGGTCGCGGTCGGCGCCGACGACTTCGAAGTTTCGGTCCTTGCGCGAGCAGAGGTTGAGGCCAATGGATGTGCCAATCAGGCCGGTGCCAATGATCGCGATTCGCGACTCCGCCATGTGGTCCCCAGGGGCAGCTCAGATTCAGTTTGCGGCGTCTGCCTGTTGGAGTAAGGCTAGCACACGATCCGTTCCGGGTGGCGTGTGGTGAAGACGCGTCAGTTCCGCCACAGCGCGTGAGGCGCCGGCCTCACCGAGCAGCTGTGCTCCGGCCTCGCTGTGGTCGGCGCTGCGTGCTGCTGCCCGTCGAAATTCGAGCCGCGAATCGCTGGCGGCGAGGCGAGGGCCGAGACCGGTCCGGGCCGCAAGGACCCAGGCGACGCGGTCAACGCGGCGCTGACGACCCTTGGCCACGTCGTGCAGGAGCGCGGCGACGATCAAGTCGCTTTGCGCCTCGCCGCGTTCGATCAGCCAACGGGCCGTGCCGGTGCTGTGCACGATGTCTCGTGGGTGCTGGCTGCGAAAGAGCGCGAGGAGCTTGCCATCGAGGTAGCCGGCGGCCAGTTCGAAGTCATCGCCGGTGGGCAAGGCGGCCGCGTGTCGAAACTGCCGGAGCCGGGCGCGCACTAGACGATCACGTTGAAGATCAGGCTGCTGACCCTGCTCAGGAACCAGCCGAGGATGTTGTACTGCGGAGCAATCCAACTGAGGACGAAGAGCGTCATCAGAATGCCCGGACCCCATTTGCTCAGCTTGTCCAATTCTTGCGAAAGCTGGTCCGGCAGCAATCCGACGGCCACTTTGAATCCGTCCAGCGGCGCCAGGGGAATCAGGTTGAACACACCTAGCAGCACGTTGATGTAGATCGTGAAGACGAGGAAAAGCCCGAAGATCTCGATTCCGCTGGCATTGCCGATGTTGTCGAAGCTCGCGACGGAATCGATGAGGCCGAGCTTGAGCGGCAGTGCAGCCAGGGCAGCGAAGAAGAAGTTCGAAAGCGGCCCCGCGGCAGCGACGATCAGGTTGCCGCGCTTCACCCCGTTGCGCAGCCGGTAAGGATTGACGGGCGTGGGCTTACCCCAGCCAAAGCCAATCAGAAGCAACAGGATGGTCCCTAGTGGATCCAGGTGGCGAATCGGGTTGAGGCTTACGCGGCCCAATTGTTTGGCGGTGTCATCTCCCAGTTCGTTGGCCGTCCACGCGTGGCTAAACTCGTGAAACGCGATGCCGGTGACGAACGCCACGCAGAATGCCGCCAGGTACGCAAACAGGGCCGCGGGGTTGTCCGAGAATTCGTTAAGGAACCGGAGCATGCGCGAGAAATGTTAGCACAAGTGCGCGATTTGCCCGGGAATGCCTTCATCTCGCATTGACGCAACCGGATCGCGTTAGTACCTTCCGGGGGTCGAACGTGGCATTCTGACTGTTTTCGAACGGTTGGAAGGGCCGCATTCCTGTTCGTGGATGGCCGTTTCCACGAGCTTTCACGCAGAGGCGGTACACCGCGGGGGTACCGGCACTCGGTCATGCAGCAGGGTTGGCCGCGAGAAGCCAGCCCTGGACGCCGGAGTTGGATGCCTTTTGGGCGTCCGGCAACGTCAGCGCGAGGTAGCCGTGTGTTAGTACCGCCCGTCCGTGGACACGGATTCTATCTGCCGTCCGGCCTCGAGCCGGTGCTTATGGGAGCCTTCGCAATCGCGGTGACGCTTCTCGCATGGGCGTTTTTCGGTGCTTCCTCCATCTCCAACGACAACTCCTACGCAACCCTTCCCCTAACGGACGCCGCTGAAATGCGATCCGTCGCCTATTTTGCGCCAGATGGCATAAACGACTTTCTTTACGTCCGTCACTTAAACGAGCCAGCGCCCGGCAAGGTTGTCGGCACATTCCGTTCGACGTTTTCGCTCCATGCCCGCGGTTCCTCTTCACCTGTAGGCGACACCGTCGCGGTGCTCTCTGTCTCTCCTTCCTTCAGTCCATACGCGTCGCTCAACCTTGTGTCGTTGCCGTGGGGAGAGACGCGCGCGATTGATCAGACGCTCGACTATCTTTCGCCGCTGGCCTGGTCACCGGATGGCAGCAGGTTGGCCGCCCGGCATTCGTCGTTGCCTGACGAAGCTGGCAGGATCTCTGTGCAGATCGTTGAAATCACCAACGCGCGCGGCGCCGCGACCGTTGTCGCGGGCTTCGAAAACGCCTTCGAGGTCGTGCCGGTGGGCTACAGCCTGGACGGCAATCGGCTGTTCATTGTGGTGCTGGATCAGTCTGGCTCGACGCTTTGGGCGGAACGGGACGGGAAGGTGCAGCGCGTTGTCAGCCTTGGCGCCGGCCGGACGCGGGACTGGGCGCTCAGTCCAGACGGCTCGCGCCTGGCGTACATCGAAGCCGTTGGCGCTGGCGAACGCGCGTACGCCGGCCGCACGCTGATCATCGCCACCGGCGCGGTGAGTAACTCCATCGCAACTGCAAACCAGTTCGGCGCGGCCTGGATGCCGGGTTCGCAGGTGCCCGTATTTGGCGGCCCGGGCGGCACGCTGCACCTCTCGGAAAGTTCCGAGGACGGCGGATATGTCGTCCCACAACGCTGGTCTCCGGATGGCTCGACGCTGGTGGGCGCGATCTACACCACTTCAGCTGAAAACGCTGGCGCCTCCGCGCCATCAATCGAATTCGTCACTACCGTCCGCCGGACGCGGCTCACCGAAGAGCCCGGAGCGTCGTTCATCGGCTTCGTGCGGGACCTGAAATGACGTCGCGACACGAGGGAGAGACCATTTGGCGATAAGCATTCGTTCGAGACCGGCGCGAAGCCACCTGCAGTACGTCTTCATCGGCGCGACAGTCCTGGCGGCCTTCGCGGCGGTGGTGCCAATAGCCGCGGCGATCGTGACCGGCGCCGGCCTTCGGAGCGCGCCGCAGAGTGCCTTTGCGACAGCGCCGAGCGGCAACTACGCGGTTGTCTCGCGCCCCGAGGGCGACTATGACCTGGTCGCCGTGACCCGGGCAGAGGGCGGCGAGCCTGTTGAAGTGGCGCGCATCCCGCACCTGCCAGGGTTCACGGCGAACGGCGCGGTCTCGCCCAACGGGCGCCAGCTAGCCTTGGTCACCGTCGATGCCGGAACACCCACGCGGCCCGAAGCTTCGCTTTTGGTGCTGGACCTCGAGTCTGGTAAGACCACGCACCTTGCTGGGAATGTGAGTCCCCTGCAGACGGCGTTGTGGACGCTGGATGGGCGTTCGATCGTCGTTAGTCGCGACGTAGACGGAGGAAAAGCGCGGCCGGACGTCCGGTTCCTGCGGGTCTCGATGAGCGATGGCGCGGTTGCTGAACTGTTCGATGTCCCGGCGCCTTTGGGCGCGTACGCCGTGGGATTCGATGCGAACGGCGCCTTGCTGACGGTGACGATCAACGGTTCTGGCTCGCATCTCGTCAGAAATGGGGCTGAGGTGGCATTGCTTTCGACCCAGATCACGCGCGATTGGCGGCTGAGCCCCGACGGCACACGCATCGCGTTCGTCGAAGCCAATCTTGATAGCGGCCTTCGATACGTGGCTCGCACAAAGAACGTGGACGGCGGCGAGACGCGCGAAGTAGCGGCGCAAAGCGCCGACGGTTCCGGCCAGCAACTCGGCACGGCCTGGAAGCCGGGCGAAGCATCGGCAACGTTTGGGCGGGAACCTGTGGGGTCGGCGCGTTCCTCGGAGATTGGCGAGGTGCAAGCGCAGTCCATCTCGGGATTCGATGTCCCGCTGGAGTACGCCCCCGATGGATCGACGTTGAGCGTCACGCATTGGACAGGGAGCAGCTTTAACCAGCCGGGGAACTCGTCGCTGCAGTTGGTCGCCGGGAGCGAACGCGTAGATGTCCCGAACTTCACGAGGTTCTACGGATGGGCCGTACGCTAGCTCGGGCAGGGCTACTGGCCTTGCTGACCGTCGCGGCGTTCGCCTACGCCTTTTGGAATCCTGGAACTAGCCGGGCGGACCACCTGTCGTGCCATGCGCCGTTCCACGGGTTCGATTTCGACACGTACGAGCTGGAGGACTACATCTCCGGCTACAACCAGGCGATCGAATTGGCCGTCGCGGGCAAAGCGATCCCGCCAGCCTACAAGCTCTCAAGCGGCGAGACGATCGACGTCACCTACCAGGGCGTGGAGAGCGGAGCACGGACGAGCCGCACGGCGGCTTCCACGGCCCGGCCCATCCCGCCGAGCATCTACAAGTCGATTGCCTGGGTGGAATCGGCGGCCGGCGCGTGGGGCAACGCGAGCGGGAGCGTGCCGTTCGGCGGGGTGGGCGCGACGTTGCTTGCCACCGACTGCGGCTATGGGATTGGGCAGATTACCAGCGGTATGGGCCACGCATCTGCGCCGCCCGCCAGGGAGTTCGGTGTGCCCTCAGCGCGGCAGGCGATCATCGGCACGCACCCATTGTTCAACATTGCGGAGGGCGTTCGCATCCTCGCAGATAAGTGGAACGGTGCACCAAACTTTCGGCCAATCGCCGGCACGGGCGACCCGGCCGCGCTCGAGGACTGGTACTACGCCATCTGGAGCTACAACGGCTTCGCCTTTAGCAACCATCCGCTCAACCCCAGCCGGAACCCGCTGCGCGGCGGTGTTTGGCATTGCAACGACAAGACCGCGCCGGGCTTCGGCACGTTCGTGCGAAGCGACTACACGTACGCGGAACTGGTCTATGGCTGTCTGCGATACCCGCCAGCGAAGCCCGCGGCAATTGTCAGTGCGCAGGCAAATCCGAGTGAGAGCGTGAACGCCGTTGGTGGACCGTTCGCGGTTGGTGACATCGTTGTGGTCACCGGGACGTCGCCTGAGTGCTTGAAGATTCGGGCCACGCCAACGACCGACCAGGTGGCCTGCGTGGCCGATGGGACGCAGCTTGAGATTCTTGGTGGGCCTCCGGTGGACGTCGGGCTCAATTCGTTCTGGAACGTGAAGATCGCTTCGGGGGCGAACAAGGGAAAGGTTGGCTGGGCGGCTGACCTGTTCCTCACGAAGTATGTCGCGCCGCCGCCGCCGCCGGTCATCCCGCCGCCGACCATCCCGCCGGTGTCGCCCGCGGACCGCTACTGGCTGCCGCAGGCGTTCGTCATCCCCGACTTCGGCGATGTGGCCGTGGCCACAGCGTTCACGCTTCAGCACTTCGTCGATTGCCAGGACGGCGATTTCGCGGGCGGTTGCCCTGATATGGACTACCCCACGACCATTCCCGCGCGAGGCGTGACAACGCACCAGGACACCACGCCGGC
>JBBQGT010000156.1:0-6621 GCA_038323265.1 Tepidiformales bacterium | reverse complement strand
TAGCCCAAGCCCCGGGCTGGGATGTTGATACGGCCTTCAGGGGGTTGTAACAAGAGCCGGGCAGGGGACGTTCATAACGCAGGGGTCGATCGAAACGCGCGCGTCGGGTGGGCACCTCACGTCACGCCAGAAGTTTCTCGTAATGGGCACTGATCATCGCGATGTTCATCAGCACACTGGATCAGTCGATCGTGGCCGCTAAACCACCGCAGATCTTGGCCGACCACTGCGGGTTCAAGCTCCCGCCGAGGGAGGATACGCGATCTATCTGCTCGCCTCGACGGTGACTGTGCCGCTCGTCCTGAAGCTCAAGCCACGTGTTCGGACGGAAGCCGTTTCTGCTGGCGGGCATTGTGCTCTTCGTGGCCTGGCGACTGAGGCTGCGCGCTGAGCTACCGCCCTCGATTTCTCATCGCGGAGGCTGCCGCGAATCCGGCGGAGCAGCCGACAAGTGTCAGGCCGAGCAACAGTACAACTGACGGACTCCAACGGGCCGATTCAGTTGGCGCGGCGGCTCCCGATCCAGCGGTCGGCGCCAGCGGCGTCGGCAGGGATGGCGGCCCCGAACGCTCTGGCGACAGCGCGGGCAACGCTTCGATGGGTTCACCAGCCTTGTGAACGAACTTCAAAGGCGCTCTGAATCGGAGCGGCGCTGTCCCAGCCACCACGACCTCCTCTTCGTTCGGTCCGCCAGGATTGAGTCGCAGTCGGTCGCCAATGGCGAACTCCTGGCCGGTCGGCGCGACCACGCTGAGGTCCCCGGGCGAAGCATCGGCCTGAATTCCGCCGGAAGGGGGACGCCCGTCGAGGGGCAAGCCGCTCTCCGGGGGCGCCACCGGACCAGAAGGAGGCGCAACCTGAGTCGGCGTGGCCGGAACCGCGGTTGGCGTTGGCGCGGCAGCGCTGGTTGCTACCGGCGTTGGCGTGAGTACCGCTGCAATGGTTCCCACCGGGGTTGGCGTCGCGGGGAAGAATACAGTGACTGGCGGCTCGGCCGGGGCGGCTGTGGCGGTTGGCGGCATGGGAGTCGCTGTAGCCGTCGCGGGACGCGGGGTGGCTGTACCGGTTGGCGTCGGCGGCACCGAGGTCGACGTCGCGGTCGCGGTTGGCGGCACCGGCGTCGACGTCGCGGTTTCGGTTGGCAGTACCGGTGTCGACGTCGCGGTCGCGGTTGGCGGTACCGGTGTCGACGTCGCGGTCGCAGTTGGCGGTACCGGTGTCGACGTCGGTGTGGCTGTTGCCGTCGCGGATGGTGTGGGCGTGGGCGTGGGATCCGGGGCGGGCGTCGTGAATTGGAGAATGGTTCCGTCGGTGCTGCCAACAGAGTTCGTGCCCGTGGCTCGGAAGTAGTAAGTCGTGCTTGGCGTGAGCCCTGAGAGCCCGAGGCTGACGGGAGTGTCAGTCGACCCCGTAACCGGACTCTCGGCCGCGGCAGTTGTTGTGGTCGAAGAGGAGAGGTCGGAGACCGTCCCGTAAACGAATGAGACCGCGGTGGACGCCCCGTGCGCATTCACCGCGGCGTGCAGCGTGGCGGCGGTCGAGCCCACTCCCGTCGCTGCGCTGGTTGTCACGCCTGGCGCAGCGAGCGTAACGAACGACAGGATCGAGCCTGCCTGCGTTCCAGTCCCGTTTGTCGCCGAAACGCGGACGTAGTACGTGGTGGCGGGTGTCAGCCCGCCTAGGCTGGCAGTGACCGGGGTTGCGGACGTCCCGGTTGCCGGGCTCTCATCCGCGGGGATGCTCGCAGTATCGCCTCCAACCAGGCTGGGACTAGTGCCCCAGAGGAAGGTCACCGCGGACGAATCGCCGTTGGCATTCACCGTCCCGTTGAGGATCGCGGCTGCGGACGTGATACCGGTCGCTGCCGATGTCGTAGCGCTCGGGGCGGCAGCTGCGGGAACAAAGCTGAGGATGCTTCCGCTGGTCGTGCCTACCGAGTTCGTTGAGACAACGCGGAAGTAGTAGGTCACGCCCTGGGTCAGAGCGGACAACGCGTAGCTCACCGCGCCGTCGCTGCTGCCAGTCGCGGGACTCCCGGTAGCGGTTACAGTGGCTGTGTCGCCACCGGCAAGCGTGGGATCTGTGCCCCAGAGGAAGCTTATCGTCGTCGATGCGCCGTTGGCGTTGACTGTTCCGTTGAGTGTTGCCGAGGTGCTCGTCACGCCGGTTCCCGCCGTGGTCGTGGATGTCGGGGCGGTTGGGGTGGCGTTCGACGAAACGTTCGCCGTGCCGCTGCTGCCCGCGAACTGCGTCGGCGTGCTATCACCGGCGTAGGAGGCCGTGACCGTGATCGTCCCCACGGCCGAAGGCGTGTAGGTCACCGAGCAGGTGCTCTGCGGCGGGGAGCTCGCGGGGACGGAGGCCAGGGTACAGGGGCTGCCCGTGAACGCGCCGCTGCCAGCGCTAAACGTCACCGCCCCAGTCGGGTTGGTGGCCCCGCTCGAACTGCTATCAGTCACGGTGGCCGTGCAGGTAGTCGCGGTACTAATGGTTAGCGAGGCCGGGCTGCAGCCGACGGAAGTGGTCGTCGAGTGACCGGCAGTCACCACCACAAGGCCGGTCGCGGTGTTGACCAATATGGTTCCGCTGCAGGTGGCGCCCCCGGGGATACAGTCCTTGATGTTCGAACTGGTGGATGGGCTCGCACGCGTTTCCGACTGCACCGCGATGACGGTGCCGGACGCTACCCCAAGCGCGGACAACGGCATCGACGCCTCGACGTAGGCGAAAGCCCCGTTCGCACAGACGACCACGTTGCAGTTCTGTTGAGCAGAGCCAGCCCCCGCGAACGTCCCGAGGGGCTTCTCCAACTGGGACAATGCGTTTCCTTGCGCATTGAACGTCACCCAGATGCGCGCGTTGATCGTGGAACCGCCAGTCGTGTCGATCGAGACTGAGAACCCGTCACTGGAGATCTTTGACTTGTTGGCAGTCAGGTATTCATCCCAGCGCACATAAAGTGCTGAACCATCGGCCGTTAACCAGAAGGCGGTGAGGTCGCCTGAGCCGCCGCCGGCGTCAGATGGCGAATCGGAGAACGAGGCGGCTCCGCTCCAGTCGGTTCCATCGCCATCGACCGCAATCGTAAGGGCGCTGGCCGTGAACCGCCCGAGTGGGCCGGTGAGAGAGCCCACGCCGGCCAGAGCACACAGAACAACCCCAATAAGAAAGCCAAACGACAACATTGCCCCGCTCGGGCGGGACGACGACGATTTCGAGTTCAATGCCTTACCTCAATTCCAGTGCCGCTGGTCAGTGACTTAGTCCGATGGCTGTGAAGTGATTCTCGTCACAGCGGGGTATTTGCGCGAAGGGTGAGACGGTGGCGGCGGGTGGACGGATGGGGTGCGACCGGTGGACGTTGCGAAGCGGTCTGGAAGACTCGCCAGGGGCGAAGTTCAAGGTTGTGTCGGCGGCGCCGTCGCCCCAATCGACCGTTACCGTCTGTGTTCCGCGCTCGGAACGACGGGCCGGTTGAAGGACACGCTGCCGGCAGCACTGCCGCCTTCGTTGAGGGTGCCGGCCAAACGCAGGGGAACCGCCGAAGCATAGGCCGTTGCGGAAAGCAACCCAGCTTTCGGAAGGGCCATCCGGCGAATCAGGAGAAGGAGAGAAGGAGAGAAGCGATGGCGCACGCGCCGGGGCGGCGGCTCAAAGCGGCGCCTCTTTGGTTCGGTTGTTTTGGTGGAGCTGGAGGGATTCGAACCCTCTACCTCAACACTGCCAGTGTTGCGCTCTCCCAATTGAGCTACAGCCCCGAAGCAACTCGACGATGGTATCAGCGGCGTCTGGGAGCGGCAAACTCGGTTGGGAGGCTGTGAGCTGCGCGCACCCGGTCGCTATGCCTGGCCGCGGGCTACTTGCGCGTGCGCGGGTCAAGCGCGTCTCTTAAGCCGTCGCCCAGGAACGTAAAGCAGAGCATGAGCGTCGCCACCATGATCGCCGGCCAGACCACGAGCAAGTTGTTCTCTTGCAAGTGGTCGTAGCCATCGGTGATGAGCGAGCCCAGGCTGGACGCGGGCGGTGGTACGCCGAGCCCAATGAAGGCGAGCGATGCCTCAGCGAAAATGCGCGTCGGGATGCCGAAGGTGACGGCTACGATGACCGTACTGAGCGTGTTGGGAAGCATATGAGAGCGGACGACGCGACCCTGCGTGGCGCCGATGGCTCGCGCGGCGAGGATGTAATCCTGTTCGCGCAGAGAGAGCATCTGTCCACGCACCAGGCGCGCGACGGTCACCCAGCTGACGAAGGAGATCGCCATAATCGTAATTATGAGGTAGCCGGGCAGTCCTGGAATTTGCGGATCTGCGGTGCCGATGATCGGCCAGTCTCGTCCGAAGAGCAGTTGGCGCAAGAGGATGATCGCCAGCAGGTCCGGGAATGCGTAGGCAAGGTCGGTGATCCACATCAGGATGCCATCCGTGATCTTGCCGCCGAGGGCAGAGGCGATCCCGACGCTCAGCCCGATGATGAGTACGATCGTCTCGGCGCCAACACCAATCTTCAGCGAGAAGAGCGTAGCGGAAAGCGTCCGGGCCCAGACATCGCGTCCAAGCGTGTCGGTACCTAACCAGAATTCGGAAGTAGGCTCGGAATTCGTGTTGGTGTACTGCTGGGTCGCAGGATTATGGCGCGCGACAACATCGGTGAATTCAGCCGCGAGGGAGACCGTCAACAGGATGAGGAGGATGACTGCGGCGGCGAAGGCGAGCCGGTTACGCACGAGCCGCTGAAGTGCCTGGCTCCAAAGACCGCGCTGCTTGGTATGTATCTGCTGCCGAGCGAAATCGAATGGTTGGGCAAGGGTGCTGCTGTCCTGCGCCATCGGAGGTCTCCTAGTACCGGATTCGAGGGTCGACAAAACCGTAAAGAATATCGACGATGAGGTTCATGAAGGCGATTATCGCGGCGAAAAAGAGCGTGACGCCCATGATCACGCCGTAGTCACGGATGACCACCGATTGAACGAAGGTGAGGCCTAGGCCCGGGATCGCGAACGCGCGCTCAACGATGAACGATCCGACAATCAGACCGGCGAGGATTGGTCCAAGCACGGTCAGCACCGGGATCATCGCATTCTTCAGCGCATGCCGATAGACCACCAGGTGACCGGCCAAACCTTTAGCTTTCGCGGTGCGGATGTAGTCCTGACGTAGGACATCGAGCATCGACGCGCGAGTAATTCGGGCAACGAAGGCCGTCGGAAGCGTCCCCAGGGCAATCGTCGGTAAGACCATGCGCTGATAGTCACCGAACTCCCATCCAAGGACCTTAAACCAGCCCAATCCGACTGCAAAAATGATCACAAGTATGGGTGCGAGGATGAAGCTCGGTAAGGCTGCGCCTGCCGTCGCGAGGAAAACGCCCACGTAGTCCATCGGGCCGTTCTGGTACATCGCTGAGAGAATCCCGAGCGACAACCCGAGTACCAGGGCCATCACGAATGCGCAGAGGCCAAGCTGCACGGAAACTCCGAAGCGGTCCTTGATGATGTCTCGCACAGGGCGATCGTTCGAAAACGAGATGCCGAGATCCCCCTGGACAACGTTGCCGATGTACTGCACGTACTGTTCGGGGAGCGACTTATCAAGACCATAACGGGCATCGAGGTTGGCGCGAGCTGTGGCGGAAAGCGGGCGATCCTGGTCGAACGGACCACCCTTGACGCCGTGCATCAAGAAGAACGTTATCGTTGTGACGGCGAAAAGCAATGGGAAAATTAGGACGACGCGGCGAATAGTAAACGCAAGCATGAGAACCACGGATTCTCGTAGGCCGGGGTCTCGCTTGAAGAGACCCCGGCCTACTGTTTAGTGCGATTTGGTTTAACAGGTTGATTCCGGGGCGAACCCCACAGGCAACCTACTTCTTGGTGGTGCTCCAGAGCTCGACTTTGCTGTCGCCGGGAATGTAGTGGTCGTCCGGCTTGATGTTTTCCACCATGCCTTTGATGTAGGGCTTGACGACGCGATGCGCGGCACGCTGCCATAGTGGGGCCTGGCCGCAGACCGTGGTGACAACGAGCTTTTCAACGTCGCGGTACTGCTGGCGGCGCTGTTCGTCATTCTGGTTGGTCTTTGCCTTGGTGATAAGGTCGTCGATTTCCTTGTTGCTGCAGCCCTGCTTGTTGATCGAGCCGCCGGTTTCGAAGAGGCCGAGGATCCAGTTTTCTGGGTCGGGGAAGTCTTCGCCCCAGCCGCCGAGGACGAGCTGGAAGTCCCCGCTGTTGAAGCGGGCGGAGCGAGTCTTGGAATCGGTGAACTCGAGCGTGATGTCGATCCCGAGGTGCTTCTTCCACTCGGATTGAAGGAATTCACCGACCGCCTTGTTGGTGGCAGACTCCGTTTGGAGCAGCACCAGCTTCGGGAAGCCCTTGCCATCCGGGTAGCCAGCCTTGGTCATGTTGGCCTTGGCGTTGGCAACGTTGAAACCAATTGCAGCATCAAATTCGCCGGCCTTGGTGCCTGAACGTTCTGGCGGCATCCAGTTGGTGGATGGGATGTTCGCGCCCTTGAGCACCACGTCGTTCAGCGTCTTGCGGTCAGTTGCCTGCGAAAGGGCCAGGCGAACCTCCAGCTTAGACATCAGCGGATCCTTGAGGTTTGGCTCAAGGCCGGT
>JBBQGT010000155.1:0-6749 GCA_038323265.1 Tepidiformales bacterium | reverse complement strand
TTGCGGTTGGCGAGGCCATCGAAGACGCGTCCGAGCCACCTGCGCGCTTTGCCGGGCCGCACCGTGTCTGCGTTCATGTTGAAGTTCAGCCGCTGGCCGACGATCGAAAACTTCGCCGGATGGTAGTAGCCAAAGGCCGCGCCATCGAACGTGGCCGGGTCGAAATATTCAAAGGTTGCGAGAAACACAGCACGTTTGTGCGTGGGGTCCTTCCACGTCATGTACTTGGTGGTGCCATGGGGGAAGCGAAAGTACACGAGCGCGTTGGGCTTGCAGATGCGCCAGATTTCGCCCATGAAGCTCATCAGGTCGTCCACGTGCTCAATGATGTGCGAGGCCTGGATCTCGTCCACGCAGTCATCGCGCAGGGGCAGGCCGTTCATCACGTTGGCGATCACATCGACTCCGGGGATGGGCGCAATATCGAGGCCGAGGGCGCCAGGCTTCTTGCGCGCTCCGCAACCGAGGTCGACCACTACGCGTGGGCTAGCGTCGGTCACGACACCGCCTGGGCGGCGGCCACCTGCGCGGCCAACCAGGCGTTGATGGTGGAATGCGCGCGGCGCGCCATGGCAATGGGATAGCCGGTGAAGCCGTGGAAACCATCGAAGTATTCGTGGACTTCGCACTGGTTGCCGGCGCGCCTCCAGGCTTCTGCCATGAGCTGTGTGTCGGAGTAGAGGTGGTCCAGCGTACCGACCGAGAAGATGGCTGGCGGCATGCCC
Organism: Tepidiformales bacterium; assembly: GCA_038323265.1. Lineage (GTDB taxonomy): Bacteria > Chloroflexota > Dehalococcoidia > Tepidiformales > Tepidiformaceae > PNKC01. The sequence continues at coordinate 6,024 of JBBQGT010000155.1, read as the reverse complement.
TTAAGGTCAGCGTAGAGAGGCGAGATGTAAGGGTGCTTCATGTCCAGGCCTGCTGCGTAGAAGTCAGAGAATTGCTGCATGATCGGTCCGCTGAGGACGAGTTCACGGTCCCACATAGCCTTCATGGAGGGCAGACCGTAGATCGCTGAGAAAACGCCGAAGGTGAGCACCGCGCCGCGCATCGGCTCTTCGCCGTGGTTACGGCGTTTGAGCAGTGTGGCGGCGGCGAGGTTGGCGCCCGCCGATTCGCCACCGATGTACATCGCGCAAGGGTCGTCCACGTTCAGTTCGGCAAGGTGCTCTTCGAGCCAGCGCGAGGCGGCCATGCAGTCATCGAGCCCTGCCGGGTAAGGGTGCTCGGGCGCCAGCCGGTAGCCGACCGAGACGACGGCCACGGAGGCTTCGTTCGCGAGCCGCCGGAGCATCGGGTCCTGGTTCAGTTCGGAGCCGAGCACCCAGCCGCCGCCGTGGATGTGCAAGTAAGCGGCGCGCGGGTTTTCGGGGACGATGATGTGCAGGTTGAGCGGCCCACCGGGCCCGGCGATCTCGCGGTCTTCCTGGAGGCGCACGGCCGGGCCTGTGCCGCGAATCGGCGCGGACATCTCTTCGCGGCGCTGACGCAGGCGGTTGACATCCGTGCGCAGCAACTCCAGCGTGCGGCCGGTTTCCGATTCGAGCGTAGGCAGGAGCGCGGCGACTTCGGGGTCCATACGGTTTCCTTTTTCACGAACGTGAGATGGAGCCGCAGTCTACCATCTGGCGCTTGGCGCTTGGCGGTTGGCGGTTGGCTGTTGGCTGTTGGCTGTTGGCTCGTTGCTACGCTGGAAGTCTGTAGACGCGTGCTGCGGTGTCGTGGAACAGGGCGCTCTTGTCTGCTTCCGAAAAACCACTCGCGAGGCGCTTGAACGAGTTCCAGAGGACGGCGTACGAGCAGCTCACCTTATCGACCGGGAAGTTGCTTTCGAACATGCAGCGTTGGGGGCCGAAGCGCTCGATAGCGTGGAGGTAGTAGCGCCTGGTGGCCTCAACGAGCTCCTCGGAGGTTGGCGGACGTTCGCGCTTGTCCCAGCCGAAGCCGTTGATATCCATATTGATGCCACCGAGCTTGGCCACCACGTTGGGGCAAGCGGCGAGGTCATCGATGCTGCGCTGCCAGCCTTCGAACACCTCATCGGCGTGGCCGGCGAACGGCCCGATGCCGAGCGGGCCGCCAAAATGGTCCAGCACGATCGTCAGCTCCGGCAGGGCGCGCGCGAGCTGGGTCAGCTCGGGGATCTGCGAGTGGTAGAGCCACGCTTCGAAGACCAGTCCACGGCGGCCCAACTCTGCCGCGCCCCGCTGATACTTTTCGTCCAAAAGCAGGTGCTCGGGTGGGCGCGTGTGCGAATTGCGGATCTCAGAGCTGGCGTCCCAGCCTACGGCGTGGCGGATGCCGCGAAAGCGCGGGGGGCTGGCGGCCAAGTGGGCGTCGAGCACCTCACCTACCGCTTCACCGAGCGTGAGGTCGGCGAAAGCGATGATGCCGTCGGCCACGCGAGTAGGGCCGAATCCGCCGCTCGCGCTCATCGCCGCAACACCTTGCACGAACTCGGTTTCGCCCACTGGCCGGAGCGGCTCGGGGCCGGTGGCCCGATACATCGACATGCATTCGATGAAGACCGTGCTGACGATGTTGTGGCCGCTGCTCGTGTCCGCCACCAGTTCGTCTATAAGGTAGCGATTGCCGCCGCGATCCCAGAGATGGTGGTGGGGATCGATGATCGGCCGTGCGGGTTCGAGAATCTCTTCCTGGACCAGGTCCAGCCATTGTGACGCGTCTGCCAATTTGCGCCTCCGTTGGGGGCAGGATACGCGTGAAGCGAGTTTCGGGGCGCGGGCTGGCGGTAGAGGATTGGCGGCGAAGGTAAACAATTGGCAAGGTCTCACGGTAGCTAATCCGGCCGTGCGGCCGGACAATGAAGTAATGACCACTGACGAAACCCTAACCATCAACGTCGTCAGCCGCCCTCCGGGGCCGTCCCCTCTGCGGGTTGTCGGCTGGCTGCTCGTCATCGCCACACTAGTGATGCTGCTGTTTGGCGGCTGGGTGGGCTGGCGCTGGGCGAATTCGAACATTTTCAATCTGGGCGTACAAGACGCGGGCCAAGTGACCGTGAACCGCGCGGAGCTGCTCTCGAGCGTACAGGCGTTTGAGTTGACCACCGTGAAAAACACTTACGACAGCAGCAGCCACACAGACTTTAAGAAGCGACTGAACGCCGGATTTGCGAAGGTGCCGTTGCCCGGTTGGCTGGCTGGTGAGGATCTGAGCGTGAAGGCTAAGGTGACCGTTTCAGCCGGCGTAAACCTCCAACAACTAACGACGAGCGACATTGAGGTGGTGCGCGAAGGGGCCGAGCCGGTGGTTGTCATCCGAATCCCCGCCGCGACGATCCTGAGCACGGAGATCGACGGCCAGTCTTTCAACATCTCGACCGGGTCAGGCTTGCTAACGAAGGTGAGCCAGACTGTTGGGTTGGGCGGGAACGATGTGCGCGATGGCGCCGTCTCGAGCGTGACGGCCGCCGCCCAGAAGCAGGCGCTGGATGACGGCATCATCTCGCAGGCCACCCAGGAAGCGCGCGCCCAGTTGCAGGCGCTGCTGCAATCCCTGCCGCAGCCCGGCGGCGGCGTGCACGTGCTCTATCTGGTGGAGATCCAGCAGGAGCCGGCGCGGTAAGTTCGAAGGTTTCGGCGGAAGCGTGCCAGCGTGCCGCTGAGCGGTGGCCGCCGACTGAGATGACTCCGATACACCAGCGCCACAAAAGACCGCCATCTGTGTCTGCCCGGTGGGCGAAACGTAATCTATCCTTCTACGAATGGATATCAACGACGACGCGAATCTCGATACATCGCAGGTAGACGACCAGCGCGGCCGCCGGGGAATAAGCGGGGGCGGACTGGCGATTGGCGGCGGCGGACTCGGCTTGCTGATCACGATCGTCATCTACTTACTCGGCGGGACGGGCGGCCTGGGCGGCGGCGGCGGCGGCGGCGTATTCGATAGCCTGCAGAACCAGACCACCGGAGGCGAAGCGCCGGCCGGCAGCACCATTGGTGAGAACTGCAAGACTGGCGCCGATGCCGAAACGCGCGAAGACTGCCGCATCGTGGCCTTTGTGAACAGCATCCAGAAGTACTGGACCGACGAATACGCCCGGCGTCGCCAGAACTATGTGCCAATTAAAACGACCTTCTTCACCGGCCAGGTGCAGACGGCCTGTGGAGCGGCGACAGCCGAGGTTGGGCCGTTCTACTGCCCCGGCGACAAGCGAGTGTACATAGACCTCGGGTTCTTCGAAGAGCTGCGCAGCAAGTTTGGGGCGAAGGGCGGGCCATTCGCCGAGGCCTACGTCATCGCGCACGAGTATGGGCATCACGTGCAGGACCTTGAGGGCACCCTGAACCAGATTGGCAACGACCGCGAAGGGCCGACGAGCAAAGCCGTGCGCTCCGAGCTGCAGGCCGATTGCCTGGCGGGCGTTTGGGCGCACAACGCGGTTTCCACCGGCTTCTTCGTCAGCCTTTCGGACCAGGACATCGCTGATGGTCTGGATGCCGCGGCAGCAGTGGGCGATGACCGCATTCAGAAAGAGTTCCAGGGCAAGGTGAACCCCGAGACCTGGACGCACGGCTCTTCGGCGCAACGCCAGAAATGGTTCAACACCGGGTACCAGAGCGGGGACATGGATTCCTGCGACACGTTCAGCGGCGGCATTTAGGCTTCGCCACCTTTCGCCATCGCGTCCCGCGAGTTGAAGAACGGATATAGTCTGGGCCAGCTTAAATTGAGGCGGCCCGATGACTACTTCCGCACTCGCCAGCCTGATGGCGCACGCCGCCAACGCATTCCTTGAGGCGCTTTCCGAAGAGCAACGCAAGGTCGCTCAGCAGCCGTTCGAAGCAACGCAAGAACGGCAGCGCTGGTACTACACGCCAAACGCCCGCCCGGGCATCTCGCTCGTTGAACTCGACGCCGTGCAGCAGCAATTCGGGCGCCAGTTGTTGCGCACGGGCCTTAGCCTTGGCGCGTACAACACGGCAGCCACGATCACGAGCCTCGAATGGGCGCTGGCCGATGCCGAAGGCTGGCCAACATCGCTCTATGCCGCCTATCCCGGCCCCGGGCGGTCGGTGCGGCGCGACCCCAACATGTACTTCGTCGCGGTTTTCGGCCCGCCTGGGGAGAGCGGGACGTGGGGCTGGACGTTCGGTGGACACCACATTTCGGTTACACAGACGATTGTCGCGGGCGCTCTTGCGCGGCCGACGCCGTCGTTTTTCGGTTCGCACCCGGCGGAGTTGCCGCTGGGCCACGGTCACAGTTTGCGGCCGCTGGCGCCGGAGGAGGATATGGGGCTGGAACTGTTGCACGCCCTCGACGCGGAGCAGAAGCTTGAGGCGATCATCAGCGAGCGCGCGCCTTCGGACATGGTGCAGTCGAACCGGCCGCGGGTGGAGGACGGGGCCATCCCGTTCACGCCGCAAGTGTTGATGAACCTGCCGCCGAACCCACGCATGGACGCGGCCTTCGAGCTACAGAACGCCGGCAACGCGGTAACAGACGAACAACTCGCGCCGCTGCGCTACTCGGTGACCAGGCCCGCGGGCATCGCCGCGGCGCGGATGGCGGAGAGCGAACGCGAACTGTTGGGGCGGCTGATTCAGTGCTACGTGGAGCGCATGCCCGAATCACTCGCCGAGCGCGAATGGACGCGCATCCAGCCCGTGCTGGGCGAGCTGCACTTCGCCTGGGCGGGGGCCGTGACGCGAGGGTTAGCGCACTACTACCGCATCCAGGGGCCTGGCATCCTGATCGAATACGACAACGCGGACCCCAAAGGCGACCACGTGCACGCCTGCTGGCGAGACCCGGAGGGCGACTTCGGCGCCGATCTGCTGGTTGCGCACTACGCTGCTGCGCACTAGCCGCGACATCCGCCAGATTCACCGCAAGGGGCGCCACAGCTCCTTGCGCCGGGGGCTGGACGCGGAGGCGACCCGGCGCGAGACTCACCGCCCGCGCGGGCGACCGCTGGCCCCCGCAACCTGATCGTTGGAGGAACAATGATTCGAGACTTCAAGACCTTTTTGCTCCGCGGAAATGTCGTCGACCTGGCGGTGGCGGTCGTCGTCGGTACTGCTTTGCTCGCCGTGGTTGAGGCGTTCGTCAAAGACCTCGTAACTCCGCTGATCGCGGCGATTGGCGGAGAGCCAGACTTTGGCGCGCTCGATTTCACCATCAATTCGAGCCGCTTCGCCTACGGGGACTTCCTAAATACGGTCATCGCCTTTGCGATCATCGCGGCGGTAGTGTTCTTCTTCGTCGTGGCGCCAGTGAATGCCTTGATCGAACGCTCACGGAGGGAGCCCACACCGGACCCAACAACGCGCAAGTGCCCGGAGTGCATGGGCGAAATCCCGATCGGAGCGAAGCGCTGCATGTTCTGCACATCGGTGGTTGTGTAGCCGGGGGGTGCAAAGTGAAAGCGACTACCCGCTGAGTTCGTGGGCCGATTCGCGGCTGGTTGTGCGGACGTCGCCGCTCGGTGGAGTTGGAGGCTTCGCGACGCAGGCGATTGCAGCCGGCGAGACGCTGCTGGTGCTCGGCGGCCCGAAGCTGACGCAGGCTGAGATGGAGAGGACGCTGGCTGAGTACATCGCCGCCGGCAACTACTTCAATTCGATGCAGGTGGAAGAGGATGTGCACCTGCATCTAGCGGACGAACTCCCCGTGCCCTCCAACCACTCTTGTGATTCGAACGCATGGATGGCGGACGCCGTGACGGTGGTTGCTCGCCGCGCTATCCCGGCGGGCGAAGAGGTGACCGTGGACTACGCCTTGCAGACGGCGCAGCCCGTGCCGCTGCTGGAAGCGCCCTGCGCCTGCGGCACGCCAACTTGCCGCGGGACGATCACCGGCGACGACTGGCGGCTGCCGGCGGTCCAGGCGCAGTATGCGGGGCACTTCGCGCCGTTCATCAA
>JBBQGT010000154.1:0-6811 GCA_038323265.1 Tepidiformales bacterium | reverse complement strand
CGGTCTGAGTGCTCGGCGGTAAGGCTCACGATAAGGAATTGGCCTCCTCAGTTTAGGCAAGATCGCATTAGTGATGGGAACCTTCTACGCTGGATATGCGTTCTCTATGTAGGACGCAACTCGCCTACCCCCGCCTGGCAGGCGAAGTGATCGGAGGATCGCCATAGAAACCCCCATCGGTCCCGGCGCTGTCGGGATGAATCTGAACAATATCAAAGTGTGTGCCCGCTGCGGCCTGCGTTACGACTGGCGCAAGTCACCGAGCACCGCCCTGAAGATGACCTACTGCAGTTCGCTTTGCGAGCGTGCCGATTTGGGCTTTACGATTGAGGCACTCCTCAAGGTGCAGCGCCTCGAGAAAGTCGTCGCGGAAGAAGAACCGACAGCCGCGCCCGCCATCTAGGCACGCGTGTTCCATCGCACAACACCACGAACTGTCCGGCGAAAGCCGGGCAGTTTGTTTTGCCCCGGTCCGGCTCAGGCGGCCAGGGGTTTCGCGGCCGCCTGACAGTAACGCCCTTGCAACGACGAATTCGTCTGGCTGCTATGACTTTGAAAGCGCCCGTGCAGGACGATCAGGCGGAGTTTGCAAACCGAATAGTGGCAACTCAGGAGGCGTTTATGGCTACCGAGAATCCGAACACCGGGGCAACGCTGCCCGTGGGCGGTGCGATCTTCGATCGCGATGGGGAGCAGTTCGCATACGTGAAGGAAGTTAAAGGGGGCTACTTCAAACTCGATCTGCCGATGGCGCGAGACATCTGGCTCAGTTCTGGTTACGTCCGCCAAACGGAGGGTAACGACGTCCGGCTTTCGATCAGTCGCGAGGAGGCTGACGAGCACAAGCTCAGCGCGCCAGGCATCGAGATGCAGGAAGGTGCGTCCGCGGATCGCCTGCTCGACGACGACATGGCTCTCAAGCAACGTGAACGCATGGAACGCGAACTTGCCTCGCAGAATGCGCAATTGGACCGGGAGGCCGGCCGCGTTCCCGGCACTGCCAGCCCGGCCGGCGAGCACGACCGGGCGACGGAGGCACTCATCGAAAACGCTGACCTTAACAGCCGGCCCCTCGTTTAACTCCCGCCAAACGCAACGAGCGAAGCCCGGGCGCAGTGACGCCCGGGCTTCGCTCGTTGTCGCCGCGTTACTTCTTGAGCGGGGTGTCCTCGCGGTTGGCCCACTCCCGCATCGAGCCGTCGTAGACGCGGACATTGTCAAAGCCCACGAGGCTCATCGCGAAGGCGGCATGCGCGGCGCGAATTCCGCCCTGGCAGTAGGTGATTGTGGGTTTGGTGCGCGAGATGCCAGCATCCCTGAGCAGTCCCTCGATGTCCTCCGCCGGCAAGAAGCGGCGAGTGTCGGTGGTCTCCACGAAGCGGGTCCACTCGAGGTGCTTGGCGTTTGGCACGTGCCCCGTGCGCTTGTTTCCGCGGCTGTTCGTGCCATCCCATTCGCCATCCGAACGGGCGTCGAGGACCTGGCAGTTTGAAAGCCCGTAAGAGAGCTTCAGGTCGTCCGCCGAGGCGTACAGATCCTCGTTCGGCTTAGCCTGAAAGGTAGCCTTCGGAGGCCGGGTGGCGTGGAAGGTCACGGGACGGCTTTCGGAGAGCCAGCGATGCCAGCCGCCATTCAAGACCCTGGCATTGGTGTGGCCGTAGAAATTCAAAACCCACCACAATCGCGAGGCCACCAGGGCGTTGTTGTCGTCGTAGGTGACGACCGTGGTTTCGTTGTTGATGCCGAGATCACCCATCAAGGCTTCGAACGCCGGCATCTTCATCACGAAAGTGCCGTGGTCGCTGCCTTCCGGGTCCTCGTCCTTAATGTAAAAGTGCACCGGGAGCTGTACGGCGCCGGGGATATGCGCACGGCGATAAGCTTCAACCGTGGCGCAGTCCACGATCCTCACGTTCGGATCGTTGGCGTGGTCGGCGAGCCAGCCTGGCTCCGCGAGGAGGTTGGGACGGGCGTAGTCCATGGGGTCGCCTCTTTCTGGGGGCCGCGAGCGATGCCGCTGCGCAGGCCTGAATCGCGAAACAAGAATGGCTTCGGGAGTGCCAATGAACGATTCACCACAACCCGCGCCGTTCGATCACGAGACGAAGTGTACCGCGCGGGCATCAGCCGCACATCCGGCCACAACGGCTCCATCCTGCGCGAGGAGTATCGCGACGGGCATCCGGCAGCTGCGGACAGCTTGATGAAGGCTGGAAGCCGCCTTTTTTTGGATATCGGCTGTGGTAGCAGCAACCTCGGGCGGCAACTGGACGAGCGTGGCGTGCTTTGGGTGGGTGTGGACCGCTGCCCCAGGCAACTCAAACTTGGACTTGGTCCGAGGGCGTTGGGAGATCCCAGGGCGTTGCCGTTTCGGGATGCCACGTTCGATGCGGTGGCTGCTCTCTAGATGCTCTATCAACTCGAGAATCCGCTGGACGGCCTGAGAGAAGCGAGCCGAGTGCTCCGGCCGGAGGCGTCTTTGTTGCTTGCGCGCCGAGCCGTTTCAACCACCCCGAATTCTCTCCGCTGCTGCAGATCTTCCGGTTCGCCGACAAGCGTTCAGTTTGGGAATACCTTGTGGCCAGGCAGTTCGACTCGAAGGATGCCGAGATAGCTGCAGCGAGGGTCGAGCTGCCGCTGTGGGTACGGGCGCGAGGCGCGGTCATGTGGGGACACAAGCGCAGGTGAGCAGCGAGCGGCGACACGACAACTGACGCGCAGCGCCCAGTTGCGTACCATCAACTTGCATTCTTCTGGTGGGGTCATCTCATGTCCGCTTCTAACAGTGTCCTCGATGTAACCGACGCAACGTTCGTCAAAGAAGTACTTGAGCGTTCGAAGACGGTACCGGTATTCGTGGACTTCTGGGCGCCGTGGTGCGGTCCTTGCCGTGTGCTCGGGCCCATCATCGAGCGCGTCGCTGCCAGTCATGGCGACGACGTGTTGCTGGCCAAACTCAACACCGACGAGAACCCGGCGGTCGCCACGCAGTTTCGGATCCAGGGGATCCCGGCCGTGAAGGCGTTTAAAGATGGCAAGATGGTGGCGGAATTCACGGGCTCGCTTCCCGAGCCCCAGGTTCGCGCGTTCTTTGCCAAGCTTGTGCCCAGCGCCGCGGAGAAAGCCGCAAGTCAAGCGGCAGAACTGCTGGAGAGCGGCGACATTGCCGGCGCAGAGGCCAACTTTCGCGAGATCCTCGTTAAGAGCCCGGGCAACGCAGATGCGGTAACCGGCCTCGCTGCGATCCTGCTCTCGCGCGGGGAGGAGGGAGCGGCCGAAGAGCTGTTGGAGCGCGTTCCTACCGACCGCCGGGCGAAGGTGATGAAGCACAAGCTTTTCCTGGGGAGGTTTGCCAAGAAACACGCCACTGAGGACCTCGAAGGGGAAGCGAAGGCTAGCCCTTCGGATCCACGCGCCCGCTACCGGTGGGGCGTCATGTTGGCCGCACGGAAACAGTTTCCTGCCGCGCTCGATGAACTGATTGAGTCGGTTCGGCTTGATCGCGGCTTTGCGGACGGGGCGGCGCGCAAAGCGATGCTGGCCGGCTTTGACATCCTCGGCCTCGATTCCCCGATAACGCGCGAATACCAGCGGCAACTCTCGCGAGTGCTTTTCTAGCCACCAGCCTCGGGCAGCGCTCACGTCCACCAAGTTGATCTCTGTTGGTCACCCAGAAGCGCCGATGGTAAACGCATGAGCCTTCGCCGTTCGCTCGCGCTTGCCCTCCTCGGCGTTGCATCGCTGGGGGTCTCGTTGGGTGGGCCACTAACCGTTCAGGCTGCACCGACGAACCCATTCCCGAGTGCCTCCGAGACGTACTACAAGCTCGACGTTCCGAACGGGACGATGTCCGTGACCGTAGAGACGCTGGTCCAAAATGGCAGCGGCAAAGACGCAACCGCTGTTCCCTTCTCCGTGCTTCCCACGGCGACGAATATCGTGGTCAAACGTGATGGTGTGGCGTTGCCGACCAAGCTGACCGCCGGGTCCGAGAAGCTCGAACAGCCCGGCGTGGTGTTGGCCACGCTCGCAACGCCAATGAAGAACAACACCCGAGCCAGCTTCGTGATGGCGTACGACGTGCCCGCCCACGTTGGCGACCTGATGCGGCTGGAAAAAGGCGTCATTGAGACCTCTTTCATTGGCCAGGGTGCGGGCTCATTTGTCTTCGTCGATGTCCCTAGCGGCGGCGAAAACTACTTCGACCCGGGTTGCCTCAAGCAGAGCTCGCAGCCTTCCGAGGCGAAAAGCGGCGGATTCGAGCGGTGGGTATGCGGCGATGTAGCGGTCGTGGCAGTGAACACCAACAACCCGGATGTACTGAAACGATGCGCGGCGCTGGATGACAAGTGCCGTCAGCGCGAGTCGACCACTGGGCTCTTCTCAGCGTTCGTGCAGTCGATCACCGATCAATCGACGCGCGGAAAATTGGAAGCGGATGTTGCGATGAAGGACGGGACAAGGAAGCTTGTCTTTGGGTTCTTTCGCCGGGACGAGGCGTGGGCGCAGAAGCAGTTCGCGATTGCCCAGGCGGCGCTGCCAAAACTGGAAGCTGTGTTCGGCTTCGCATACCCCAACGGCGAACGGATCTCAATGCGCCAATCGCACCAGATCCAACTCATCGGCGCGGCTGGCATCGCTTTCCCAGAGCAGGGCGAAGTGCTGTTATCGCCAGACACGGGCTTCGCGGACGACGCCGAAGTCACTGTCCACGAACTGGCCCACCAGTGGGCAGGGTTCAACCTCACCGAAGGCTGGCTGTGGGAAGGGCTCGCTGAGTACGCGATGCGCACGGTGCTACCCGGCATGGGCATCACTCCATCGAACCATGCATGGACGAAGCTCGGTTACAAAGACCCTTTGATGACCTGGCGCAACGGCTCACTCATCACTAATTCAGACTACTGGTACGGCAAAGCCGGGGCGTTCTGGTTCGCTTATCAAACGGCGATCGGAGGGCCAGAGAACATGAGAAAAGTACTCGCCCTCACTTTGCCTCATGACACGCGCGCGCCCTTCGATGGGCGCTGGTTCATGGATAACGGCGAACGAGTGAGTGGTGCGAACCTCGACCGCCTCTTCCTCGAATGGATCTTTAATCCCGTTTCGGCGACATCGCTGCTGGTGGAACGCCGGGCAATCTACGACTCCCTGGGCGTGCTCAACTCCAAGGCGGTGGCGCTCGGACTGAATGGCACCCCGAGTGATATTTTTGACAACCTGGACGTCTGGAGCTTCGCGGCGGTGCCAGACCAAATCGCGCGGGGCTCGACCATCCTCGAGAGTTACGCGGCGGTTGCCGACCTGACGGCCGAGGCAGGGCTGCCGCCAAGCCGGGGCGTGGTTGCTTCGTGGGGAAAGCGAACGATGACTGAGACCGCAGCAGTCATCGAGCAGCAGCGGCAGGCAGTGCGAATATTGCGCGATGCCTTCATGCAATTCGCGACAGAGCCACCGGATTCGCCAGTGGTGAGGCAACTGGCGTTGGCGAAGGAACACTTCGCCGATGGCAAGTTCAGCGAATCAACGCGCCTCGCGTCCGCCTCGCTCACCGGCGCCATTAACCAGGATGCCGCGGGCAAAATGATCGCGCTCGCGAAGACGCAGCAAGCAGACTTCTCCCCGGGCTTCCTGGATAAGCTGGGGATGGTAATGAGGGATCCCGACGGCGATCTCAAAGCAGCAGAAGTGGCGTACGCCCAAGGCGACGGCGCCAAAGCGCTAGGGCTCTCTCAGTCGGCATATGCGGCCTGGAACGACTCCCGTGGCCGCGGCCTGCGGTTCCTCGCCTCGCTTGCCGGACTCATGTGTGTGGTCAGCGTTGTGATCTGGATTATGTTGCGGCGCGTCGATTCGGGAGCAAAGAGAGCGGTGGTTGCCTCCCGCGGAGGGCGCACCGGGCACGTCATCGATGCGTCCGAATCGAAGACCCGTTGGAAAGACTGGGAAAACATCCCTTAAGGGCTGCAAACTAACCCCAGATCGCTTTCATCGCGAGGCGGACTCCTACCAGTACAAGAGCCGCCGCCAACGCACGAATAATCACCGCACCGTGCAGCCGGTGCGAAAGCAATGCACCCAATTGCGCGCCGGGGATGGCGCCGGCCCCAATCAGGAGCGCCTGGACAAGCGACCGATCCCAGGTCAGTGCCCCTGTCGCGAGGTGGACCGCAGTGCCTTCGGCGGCCATGAAGGCGAGCACGAAGTGGCTAGTGGCGGCCGCGATGTGCACGGGGAAGTGAAGCATGGTGGCCATCACGGGCACGTGAATAATCCCGCCGCCGATTCCCAGCAAGCTGCTGATGAACCCCACGAAGGTGCTGATCAGCACTCCCTTCCAGAGGTGGAAGGAGTAGGCGAAGGTGTTCCCTTTGGCATCGGTGATGCGCCGGCGAACCACGCCCCGGCCCGTCACCGGTTCGGTGATGAGCTGATTCGTGGAGCGCAGGATGAGGAACGTGCCGAGCACGATGAGGACTGTGGCGAACAGCGCATCGAACTGCCGGCGAGGGATATAGCCGACAACGATTGCCCCTGCGATCGCGCCCGGAAAGGTGCCAGCCGCGAACCAGAAGCCGCTCCGGTAGTCGATCCGTTTTTGCCTTGCATAAGCCAGCGACCCCGATGCGGCATTGGCGCACACGACGAGCAAAGACATGGACGTGATCGTTTCAGGGTCTTTTTTGGGGTAGAGAAGGAGAAGCACGGGCACGAGCGCAAAGCCCCCGCCAGCGCCGACGAGCGTACCAAAGGCGCCCACCGCTATTCCCAGCGGGATGAGCCAGAGGTCCTGATTTTCCAACGTGTGGCT
>JBBQGT010000153.1:0-6857 GCA_038323265.1 Tepidiformales bacterium | reverse complement strand
TCTTCGAATCCGTGGCTCCCGACACTCATGCTCCACCTCGAGGTCGACCGGGCGAGCTGGCCGGGGAGCCGCCCTCCGTCGCGAGGAGTATGCGGCGATGGTTCATTGGTGATCAACAATTCACTGTAAATTCTTGCGCCTTCACCCAGGGCCCTATCCCAGCGTCGGCCGCCTTCTGTGCCAGTCGGTGGCCTGTTCGTAGCCGTGGGCGGCTCGGATCACAGTCCACTCATCGAATTCGCGGCCGACGATCTGGAGGCCGATCGGCAAACCGGCGGCGGTGAAGCCGCAGGGCAGCGAGAGGGCGGGCATTCCGGTGGCGTTGAACGGAGCGGTGTTCTGGATGCCAGCGCCGGGTCCGCCAATCGGGGATGCTGGACCTGGCGTTGTGGGCATAACGAGCACGCTCACCGGCTCGAAGGCAGCACGCACGCCCTGGGTGAATTCGTAAACGCCGCGCTGCGCCTTAGCGTATTCGAGGCCGCTGATTGCACCCGCGCCGAAGATGGCGTGCAGCTCGGGACTGAAGCCGTCCGGATTCGCGGCAAGGTGTTCGGCGTGGAACTCGATCGCCTCGGTGCGCACCATATCGAACGTTGGGCGGAGGTAGGGCGCGAAGCCGGGCACGTCCACGTCGCGGACGACCGCGCCGTTTTCGCTGAAGACCTTGAGCGCTGCTTCGCAGGCTTCAGCAACTTCAGGATCGAGGTTCTCCCAGTAGTAGGCGCGGGGGACGCCGATGATCAGGCCCTGCACGCTCTCTTCGAAGGCGGAGGCGTAATCCACGCGGCCGACGCGCACGGTGGCCGCATCGGCAGGGTCGTAGCCCTGGATTTCGGTGAGCATGATGGCGGCGTCCCGGACGGTTTTGGTGAGTGGGCCCGGGTGGTCCAGTTGCCAGGACATCATCATCACGCCGGCCTTGCTCACTCGGCCGTATGTCGGCTTCAGGCCGACGCAGCCGCAGAGCGAGGCAGGGATGCGGATGCTGCCGCCGGTGTCGGTCCCCATCGTGCCGGCCGCCATATCAGCGATGGTGGCGGCGCCAGAACCTCCGCTGGATCCGCCGGGGATCCGCTCCAGATCCCAGGGGTTGTGGGTGGCGCCGTACCAATGGTTGTTGGTGGTGGTGCCGTAGGCCAGTTCATGAGTATTGAGCTTACCGAGCAGGACAGAGCCCGCTTTTCGCAGCTTGAGAGCGACGGCGCAATCTTCGGCAGGTACGCGGTCTTCGTAGGCTTTGCAGCCACCGGAGGTGCGGATACCGGCAGTATCGTAAAGATCCTTGAGGGCGATGGGGATGCCGTGCAGGGGGCCGCGGTAGTCGCCGTGCGTGATCTCCTCGGTCGCGCGGCGAGCGTCTTCGCGGGCCCGCTCGGCGGTGACCATGACGTAGGCATTGATGCTGGGGTTGAGCTTTTCGATACGGACGAGGTAGGCCTCGGTCAGTTCGCTGGGGGAGATGCGCTTCGTGCTAAGTAGTTCGGCGGCGTCGGCGATGGTGAGCGAGGTGAGTTCGGCGGTGGTCATGGCGCAGGCTCCCGGCGGGTTGTTGGCGGGAGTCTACGCCATGGAAGCAGCGGGGTTTAACGTCGCGTCGCCTTCGAACTACCCCGCCAGCCCGCGAACAGCACCGCCACCGTGATCCCGAGCCCCAGCGCCACGGATGCTGCTCGCACTAGGGATCCTCGGCCCTCTGCCCCTTGTTGGTTCGCCGCTGCACCCGACTGACCAGCATGAGGCGGCAGCGCTGTCGCATCAACTGGACCGGAAGTCGCTGGCCCCGCCTCCGGGGCGAGGTTCTCGAAGGGCTGCGTTACCCCCAGCACCAATTCGCGCTTTTCATAGAGGAGCGCCCCGTTTGGGTAGCGGAAGGTGACCCCCGCCCCCTGTCGCGAGCAGGCAGAAGGCTGTGACGGGCCACCGACGTGAATACGGACATTCCCGTCGGCGTCCTTTCCTTTGGAATCCTCCAGGCTGACCACTGTGCATTGGATGCCGTCGGCGAACACGGTGAGACTACCGGAAACAACTTGTTCGGCACGACCCATGAAGAGCGATGCACGGGGTACGACAAACGTCCCAGACGGCCCAGGGTTTTCAGATGGATCAAGCACGCCGAATAGCAGTCCGGGAGCGACAGATACGACCGGCGACTTGAGACAGGCGCCTATGACTCCGGGCCAAAGGGTCTTGAGCCCCGAAGGCAGTATGGCGGGCAATCGCACCTCGCCCACGATCGAGCCATCGGTGCTTACACGAGCCGAAACTGGTTCGAACAAGGGGTCTAACTGATTGATCCGAGCGGCGCCGCCGTTTTGGAACAGGGCCACAGTCACGTCGGTGCCGGCGCACGTCGCGGGAAGCGTTGCCTCGATTCGGACAGTGGCATCCCTGCCCACCGCGGAAAGGCGCGTCGCGGGTTGATGTATGTTTACTTCGGGACTCTGAGCGCGGACAAGCACGGAACCCATCGGAAGCGCGATTGCAGCGACGGCAAGGGCAATGGTCGATCCGAATTTGGCGATCACAAGTTCCCTCCTGTTGCTGGCTGGTTTGTGTTTAACCGAACCTAAGATGCTGACGGGCATGCTAGTACCAACTGTTCCGAGCGATGATTGCGCTGACTTCGTTGGGCGTGAGGTAGGCGTTCTGCGCTGGCCCGCAGGCGGACGCGGCCGGACCATTGTTCATGAGGGGGTAGTAAATGCCCGCGATATTCCAGCATGAGTGCCCAGCCTCTCCCAGTGCCAACGCGTGCCCGACTTCATGTCGGCCAACGTGTTGGTACGCGTACCAGTTGTTCGGTACATTACCAGTGCTTATCGCCACTACCCAAACGGGAGCATAGTCAGATCCCAAGCCGGAACAGTTGTTATTACTAAAAACACCTGCTCCGACGAAGATTGCAGCCCAGTTCCCAGATCCAGCATCCGGAGTGGTGCATTGCGGCCACCAGTCGTTACTCGTCTGCATTACGTCGAACATCACGCAACCATCGGCGTAACCGCAGTCCGCTACGCCAGACGGGACGATAACTCGTGAAAACCCTGTGGCAGCTGAATAGTGACCAGCTATATCACTCAAGGAAAGATTGGAGGTGAGCGCGCTGCTCTTGAGAAGCATTGTTCCATTCGGTCCAACCTTGAGAGCGACGTTATAAGCGTAATAGGTGGAGTTCGTGACGCTGTAATCCGCATCATGAGCCTTAGAGCTGAGAGGATGCAACAAGGCGAGCCCGATGGCCGCCCAAATTGCCGCGAGAAACGCGAGGCGTCTCCCCTCACGAGTGGCTGCCGCCACGAGGTGCGTTAGTCCACGATTCTTGACGATTCTTGATTTGGTGCCCATCCGAACCTCCTAATCCAAATTGGACTCGTCGATCCTGCTGGAACCAAGCGGCCTGGGTAACCTACCTTTGGTACCCTAATCACCCTACGAAGCGTCCCCTTCTTCCGTCGCCAATCCCGCCTGTTGGCCGCACCACGTCACCCAGGCCGCCCGGTTGTCGCGCCACCAACGCCCTATTTCGCGGACGTCACGGTAGCCCGTGATGTTCTTGAGATCCTCAACAAGGCGTCTCGCCCCGGCGTAGGTCATCAGCAGCCGCTCGCCGATCTCGCGCTCCGTTCGTCCGTTCGCCAGTTCCCTGAGGAACCGCGCACGGGCGTAGGTTATGGAGTCCCAATCGAAGGCAATTCGCGGTCTTGCACGCTCATCGGTTTCCTCCCGTTTCCGTCTGATCGGGGGGGGGAACCCCACACGTCAAAGGTGATCCTACCACCCCGGGTCAAGGCGGGCCGCGGGAGCCGCTCGCCTCCATGTGGACGGCAGCCGGTGGGACGCCGGGGCCATGCCTAGATGCGAGTGCGGGCAGGGAGCTAGAGGATACGCGCACGCGTCGCAGTTGGACGCTGTCCCGGCGTTCCGCTGCTAGGGACGTTTCTGAAACTGGTTCACCGGCCCTAACGACTCACCGGGGCCAACTGCACGGATGCTCCCTACCCCGTGATTGGCCGTAGAGAGGGCCTGCAATGCCATTTGTCGCAGCTCCAGCGGCGCGAACACAGTGATCGCCGTGCCGTCCTCCAGCCAGAACATCAAGCTACCTTCTCCCTGAATGCTCTTCAGGCCACGGTTGACCACCACCTTGCCCCAACCGGGCATCGCCACTATCTCTTCGGGGGAAGGCACCACGCCAGGAGCGGTAATGTGCACTTGGATCGGTGCGGCGCAACTCGGTTCTGTACCCTCCGACTCTTTGCATTCTCCGTAAAACAGGACAATCCGCAGCACAGGAGCTTGGGTCGTCGGAAGGGCAGACGGTCGCGGGGTGTCGGCAATCTCCCCGTACCGCGTCAGTGCGAACTGCCCGAATCTTTCTCCGAGCCAGACGACTGGTATCCTGTCCTCCATTCTCGCCTTGGCGACGGCCTCGCTCGAAACTTCACCGGGCAGCCGCCCCTCGGCAGGTCCGGCAAGGTCCCGCAAGCCTTGGAACCCACCCGGAAGCTGGGCCTGCGACGGAGTCCCTGCAAACAAGAACCCTACGGCAACTCCCGCTGCGATGGCTGCCGCTGCTGCCACCTTCCACTTGTTCTGAACCATGTTCATGATCGTTGCCCCCGTTTCACATAGTTACGCTGGATTTAGGACCCGTATGGAACACCATTCATATCTATATATGTGTTCCAACCGTTACTCGCAACCAAAGTACCACATTTTGAGAACGCGTATGTATTACCCCACCAAGAGTAGTAGAATGTTGGGTGTTCTCCGCCATCCGTAATCCAATGATACTCAATATTTGCTCGTGCACCGTCGAACGTAGTTGTGCAGTGCTGAGGGAAGGGATTGAACACTCGTTGATCGAAATGAGGTGAGGCAATGGATGCGTATCCACCGTCCGAAGTGAATATTTGCCCTCCGTACCTGAAATGCCATCGACTCACGAAGTCATCGCCTGTCGCCGGAGACTCGTGAGCAAGGCTACAGCTGCCGTTCCAGAAATATTGATCCAGCCCAGCAACATAGCTGTAACCACCGTGACTGGCTCGAGCCGCATGTACCTGAATCTCATAGATGGAACTGGAGCCCTGCGTGAACACCATCGAGGCGGCATCTATGGCGTTGTTGCATCCAGCGTTGAAGGAATATCCAGAGAAAGTTTGACTGATGGATGCGGCGTGAGACACCCGTAAGGATCCTAAGAATGACCCGGCACCGACGCTAGCAGCGAAGGCCATCGCGACGGCGGCCATCCGAATGTAATTTGCTTTCACCACGACTGAGCCTCCGAGTCCGACTTGGACTCGCCGATCCTGCTGGAACCAAGCGGCCTGGATAACCTACCTTTGGTACCCTAATCACCCTACGAAGCGTCCCCTTCTTCCCCTACCAGCCCCGCCTGGCAGGCGCACCAGGCCAGCCACGCCTCGCGATTGTCGCGCCACCAACGCCCTATTTCGCGGACGTCACGGTAGCCCGTGATGTTCTTGAGATCCTCAACAAGGCTTCTCGCCCCGGCGTAGGTCATCAGCAGCCGCTCGCCGATCTCGCGCTCCGTTCGGCCGTTCGCCGATCCCGGAGGAACCCCGCACGGGCGTAGGCTATAGAGTCCCAATCAAAGGCAATTTCGCGGTCTTGCACGCTCATCGGTTTCGTCCCGTTTCCGTCTGATGGGGGGGCGAACCCCACACGTCAGAGGTGATCCTACCACCTCGAGTCAAGGCGGGCCGCGGGAGCCGCTCGCCTCCATGTGGACGGCAGCCGGTGGGACGCCGGTATATCGGTATATGAGGAAAAAGGGAAGGGAGTGTGAGTTTCATCTATTGACGCTATCCACGGGAGCCGACAGAGTGAGGGTGATGACTTCGACCGCCCACTCCCTCGTTCTTGCGCTCGCCACAGCCGCTGCTGCCGCTGCGCATGCGCGCGGGTAACGCAGGCGGACCGAAGCAGCGACGTTTCGATTAACACACCAGGGCCGCCCACGAGGCGGCCTTTCTGTGAAAGCAGCTGGGGCGCCTGGGGGAGACAGGAGCAACGATGACTGCAGTGACTACCTCACAGAGCCCCGCGCGTTTCGTTTCGCGCCGGATGCAAGCGGTCCCGCCAAGCGGGATCCGCAAGTTTTTCGACCTCCTCAGCACGATCGATGACGTGATCTCGCTGGGCGTGGGCGAACCGGACTACGTTACCCCCGCGCCGATTCGCCGCGCAGCGATCGCCAGCATCGAGCGCGGCGACACGCACTACACCTCGAACTACGGCCTCCTTGAACTGCGCGAGAAGCTGAGCGCGCATATCCAGCGGCTCTACGGCGTGTACTATGACCCGAAGGATGAGATCGTGATTACGAGCGGCGCGAGCGAGGCGTTCGATATCTCCCTGCGCGCGCTGCTGGACCCGGGTGACGAGGTCCTCTGCGCGGACCCGTGCTACGTGGCCTATCTCCCCGCGACGCGCATGGCCGGCGGCGAGTTCGTGCCGGTGCCGACGTACGCCGCGAACGATTTCCGGCTGCTCGCGACAGACTTGGAGGCGGCAGTCACGCCTCGCACGAAGGCGATCCTGCTCGGCTATCCATCGAACCCCACGGGCGCGGTAATGGGTCGCGAAGACCTGATTGCGGTCGCCGAAGTGGCCGCGCGGCACGACCTTGCGGTCATCTCCGACGAACTGTACGACCGGATGACATACGGCGACACACACACCTGCTTCGCATCTCTGCCCGGCGCGCAAGGACGAACGGTGCTGTTGGGCGGCTTCAGCAAGGCGTACGCGATGACCGGCTGGCGTCTCGGCTGGGTAGCGGCGCCGCGCGAACTGAGCGAATCGGTGATGAAGGTGCACCA
>JBBQGT010000152.1:0-6952 GCA_038323265.1 Tepidiformales bacterium | reverse complement strand
CCGAACACGCCGGGAAACAGGTCTTCGCCAGAACGAATCTTAGCGATCAGGTTTTTGCGCATCTCTTCGCGCACCGGCAAGACTTTGTAGCCTGCCGAGCGAAGTTCACCAACGGTACGGGGCCGTTCGAGAGTTGCCATGCAATCCCACTCCTCCTTCCCAGCGCCCATCGAGGGGCAAAGGGAACGCCGATGAGGGGGAGCCGCCACTCGGCGCCACCACCAACCCGGCACCGCCTCGCAGCGGAACGTCTGCTCGATCATAGGGGGACGGGTAGGGCTGTCAACCGAGCGCCAGGCGCCCCGGCAAGGCGGCCTGACCTGCCAGAAATCCCGTTTTGGGGGGCCGGTCCTCGCACGAGCCGCGCTAGGACCGGAGCAACGCCTCGATCTCGGCCAGCGTCTCGGGCCGGTTGGCGTTGCGAAAGCTTCGCAGGTCCGGGTCAACGGAACGCACTTCGCCCTCGTCGACGACCTTCATTCGGAGCGGCCCAAAGGCCGTCGTGATTTTGAGACGATTCGCTTCCACAGCTTCTCGAAAAACCGGCAGGCAGGCTTCTACCCGGTACAGTGCTACCAGCGGTTGCAGATGCGCTTCGACCAGCGGGCAGACGATATCCGACGCTTCCGCGTTGGCGATGAGCAAATGTACAAGTTCAGGTCGCACGAGCGGGGCGTCGCAAGAGATGGCGAAGGCAAGGTCTGTATCGGCCGCGGCGAAGCCTGTAACGAGCCCCGCCAGGGGGCCCCTGCCTTCATAGAGGTCATCAGCGGCAGACCACGGCTTCCCGGAGCCTACGAGCGGCAACTCCTGTCCCACCGCCTTCACAATTACGAATTGATCGGAGACCGGCTCGAGGGCGGAGACGACCCACTGCAACAACGTGCGTCCCCAGAGTCTGGCCGAAGCCTTGTCCCTGCCGAACCGGGAACTCTTGCCGCCGGCGAGGATCACCGTGGTCAACCCGGCCTTCACTAGATGCCACGCCCGGAGGCTCGGCTAGACTTAGCGGATGGACCTGTACGAGGCATTCGCACTCTCCCCAGGGACGATCGTGGCGGTTGTTGGCGGCGGCGGCAAGACGAGCCTCGTGCACGCGCTGGCTGCTGAGGCCGCTTCGCGCGGATTGAGCGCGGTGGTCGCCTCGACCACGAAGTTCACCCGGCCGCCGGGACGGGACATGCCTCCGTTGCTCGTAACAACGGACGAGCAGGCCGAAGCGGCCGTTCGCTTTGCGCTGGAGCCCAGCTGTGTGCTGGCGCTGTCTTCGGGTGATGGCACCCATTCGCGTCTCTCCGGGTTCGCGCCAACCACCATCGACGCGCTCGCGGTACTCGGAGCCGGGCTGCTCACTATTGAGGCCGACGGCGCGGCGCACAGGCCGTTCAAAGCGCCAGCCAACCACGAGCCGGTCATCCCGGCATCGTCCACGCACGTTATCGTCTGCGTTGGTCTACAGGTGCTTGGGCGCCCGCTCGATTCGGACTGGGTGCATCGTCCCGAACTGGTGGCCGGCCTGGCGAACGTCAGCCTGGGCGACCCGGTGACCGCCGACACCATCCTTGCGGTGCTGCTGCATGAGCTTGGAGGCAGGAAAGGCGTTCCGGCAGGCGCACGCCTCTCGGCCCTCCTGAACGGCCCGTCAACAGCCGAGCACGAAGATCTCGGCGCCCACATCGCCCAGCGGCTAGTTTACGGCGGCTACCACCGCGGGGTGGTGGCCACCGCGCATGTCGCTGGCAACGTTCGCGCAGTCGTCCGCTGATGCGATGGTTCAAGCGTAAGCCGCTGATCACGGAGGAGATTTACGGTCGTCTCATGACTTCGTTCGGGCGTGTGGTGGACCTTGATCCGTTGGTCCGTCAACCGGCGGAAGTGCTTGCCGAACGCGTGGTTGTCGAATCACCGGCGAAAGCTGCCGCGATCGACGCCAGAATGTACGGAGGGGCAGCCGTCTACCACCTGAAGCTTCTCGCTGGCGCGTGGATTATGTCGCACGATGGCTCGACCCCAACTGCCACGGCTGAAGTCTTCGAAGAGGCAGTGGCCTGGAAGTTTGGGCCGCTCGCATCTGGCGCTCAACAGCTTCCGCACAGGCTTTCGGCGCTCGCTCGCGGTTTGGCTCCGCGCGACTTGCGCTCCGATTAGCTTTAGGGAGTGCGGACGACGGCTTCCACCACCCTGGCGCACTCGAGCATCTCCGGGATGACCAGGTACTCCTCTTTGGTGTGCTGGTTGTAGCCGCCACGCCCGATGACCACGCTGGCGATACCTTTGCCCCGGAAGACATTGCCGTCGGTGCCGCCGCCGACGGGGTGGGGATCTGGGGTCATCCCCAGGCCACGCAGCGCACCGTAGAGCAGGGTCGCCGCCGGGTCATCCGGTTCCAACTTGTAGCCCGGATAGCCGAGCGAGAAGTCGTCCTCGATGCGCGCCTCCGGATGGCGTTTCCGCACTTCCGCCAGATGATCTTTCGCCTGCGAGACCAGCGATTCGACCTTTTCGAACTCCATGCTGCGCATCTCGCCGTCGACCTGGCAGAAATCCGGCACAGCGTTGCGCACGCTGCCGCCGCGGATCAGACCCACGTTGCCAGTCGTTTCGAAATCGATTCGCCCCTGCGGGAGTCCAAGCACGGCCTCAGCAGCAATGCTGATGGCGGGCACGCCTTTTTCGGGTTCGAGGCCAGCGTGGGCCGACCTGCCATGTACCTCCACGGTGTACCCATACGAGTATGGCGACGAGCCTTGCACGCTCGAGGGCGGCCCCCCGCTGTCGATCACGATCGCGACTTTCGCTGTGATGCGGCTGTAGTCCATGTGTACTGCGCCAACCAGCCCGATCTCCTCGCCCCGGCTGATCGCCACCTCAATCGGGCGCGACTGAGCGCCGTCATCGATCAGCGACTGGATGACTTCGAGGATCACGGCGCATCCCGCTTTGTTGTCGGCGCCGAGGATGGTCGTCCCGTCACTACGGATGATGTCTTCGCCATCGAACAGCGGCTTGATGCCGCGGCCGGGTTCCACGGTATCCATGTGCGCGCTGAGGAGGATCGGATCACCAGTCCCTTCGCGCCGTCCAAGCACATTGCCGTGCGCGTCCTGCGCCACGTCCAGCCCCAAAGCCTTGAGGCGCGTCACCAGGTCGGCGGCAATGGCCTCCTCATCGCCGGACGGCGAATCGATCGCCACCAGTTCCAGGAACGTTTGTACAATCCGATCTCGTTCAATCACGGCAACACCCTGAAGGGAAGTCCGCGCAGCATAGCGCAGGGCCGCGCATCTCCTGGCGTTAACTCTCCATTCATCGGAACCTGCAATAATGTTCGCATGACACTAACCATCTCGAAGCGAGAGTTGCGGCTCGAAGTCGCACACAACGTCCGCCACATCGGCGGATACCAGGGCACCCGCGGCCCGACCAGTCACACTATCGTCCGTTCCGCCGGACTCCAGCGGCTCACGGATAGCGGACTCTCGGCTCTCGCGGAATCACGAATCACGACGATCATCGACCTCCGTTCCAGCATCGAACGTACGGAGCACGGTACGCCGGATACTTCACCTTTCGGCATCCGCAGCATCCACAACCCAATCTGGGAGGCGGATGCCTCGCCGGCTGGCCTGGGCGACGAATTCGATGGCTACGCGCCGATCTACCGTGCGATGCTGGAAACAGGCGCGCCTGCGTACCGCCGCCTCTTCGAAACGATCGCGGAGAGTGCGGAGGGCGTGCTTTTTCACTGCGCAGCCGGCAAGGACCGGACTGGCGTGGCAGCAGCCCTCCTGCTTGCACTAGCGGGAGTCGCGGATAACGACATCGTCGAGGACTACGCGCTCTCCGAGACACTGCTCGCGCCGATGTTCGCGGAGTTCGCTCCGCGCATGGCTGAGCGCGGCATCGACGAACGGAAGGCGCGCAAACTGATGGCTTCCGACCCAGCGGCGATCACTGATACGCTTGCCCATCTTCGGAGCCAGCACGGCGACGCCGAAGGATATATGCGGAACATCGGAATGGCGCCGGGGGCGATCGACGAGTTGCGCGCCCGCCTCGCGAGCTGAACGGAGCGATCACCGCGACTTAGCGAGCTGCGATGGCGGTGCTCGCTCCGGTCTCGATACCAACGCCGTCCAGCATCGAGTGGATCGCCTTCATGTTGGCGATGATCCTGCGCGCCTCCGCGCCCACTGCTTGTTTGCCGTCGCAGAGTGCCTCGGCGGGGTTCGAATGGATGTCGAACTCAATGCCGTGCGCCCCTGCCGCAATGAAGCCATAGGCGACGCGCTCCACCAGCCGCTTGTCGCCCGAACTATGGCTGGGATCGGCGATGAGTGGAAGGTGCGACTTCATGCGGACGAGCGGAATCATGGCGATGTCCGCGCCGAAACGCGTTTCGGGTTCGAAGCTTTTGATGCCGCGGTAGCACAGGATGACGTTGCGGTTGCCGTGGCCCACGGACCGGCCCTCGCGATCGAGGCCGCTCATTATGTACGCGGCGCCGGAGAGCCACTCACTCATGTCGTTGCCAAAGCCGTGTTTGAAGACGATCGGCACGTCCACCCGCGAAAGCTCCTCGAGCAGCGGCGAGTACTGGGCGCTGCGGGCGCCCACCTGCACGATATCGATGCCGGCCTTGAGAAACGCGTCCAGGTGCCGCAGGTCGATCAGTTCGCTGACGATCGGCAGACCCGTTTCGGCCTTCATCGCCGCGGCAATCTCGAGGCCCTTGCTCAGTTCCAGGCCGCGGTAGTCGTACGGGCTGGTGCGTGACTTATCGACGAAGGCGCGCAGGACGTTGACGCCCGCGTCTTTTGACATCCGCGCGGAGTCCAGCGCTTGTTGCTCGGACTCGATTGCGCAGGGGCCGCCGAAAATCGTGAGGTATTCTCCGCCGATCTTCACGCCACCCACATCGACCACGGTGTCTTCGTGATGGAAGCTGCGGCTTGCGTCTTTGTACTTCTCGGTGATGCGGATGACGCGCTCGACGCCGGGCAATTCGGTGATGCGGCCCTCATCGATGACTGCCGCAATGCCCTTCACGCCGACGACGGTTGTTTCGCTGACGATCGTTTCGCAGCGAAGACCGTAATCGTGGGCAATCCGGTCGATGACTCGTTGCGTTTGGTCTGGCGTGGCGCCTTCGGACATGTGGATGATCATTCAGCGGGCTCCGATACAGGGGGCGTTATGTACCGCCCATCTTCGCCCGCCAGGACGCTAGACGCGACGCCGCGGGGCGGGCCAAGGCAGCGCGGCTAGCCTTCCGAGGGACGCTCAGCAGCGAGATCCGCACGGCGGCGCGCCCCACCGAGGTCGACCAACCTGGCTACGGCTTCGGTGAAGTTCGCAAGGTCAGCGGGCGAAAGCTCAGCCATCAGGTGGGCGGTGTACTCGCGGAGCTCTTCGCGCAGGCTGGAGACGACGTCCCGCCCTCGCGGTTCGAGCCAGATGCAGATCCCCCGGCGGTCGTTGGGAGCCACCTCGCGGCGAATGAACCCGCTACGCTGCAGCCGTTCGAGCAGAGCAGAGACCGACGGTCTCGTGACGTACAACAGGTCGGCGAGCTCCGCGTTGCTCAGGCCTTCGCGATCGGCAAGGTGGCTGAGCAACCGCAGTTGCGTCACCGTCAACCCATCACGATCCCAAATCGTCAGGCGCAACGGATCGAGCAGCGCGCTGGCGGCGAAGAACGTTGTGAGGGCGGCTTCCATCTCCGGGGAACGTTGCGTTTGGGGCATCGCGCAACTCTACTGCGAGCCGACGTGGACGTCTCGTGGTCAAGACGTCACTACTCTTCGATCGCCGAATAGATGATGTTCTTCAGTTGGCCGCGGAAGTTGAACGTGGCCGAGGGCATCAGCTGGGTCATGAAAATGGCTACGAGATCTTCTTTCGGGTCGACCCAGAAAATCGTTGAGGCAGCGCCGCCCCAGTAGTAGTCGCCTTCGCCGAGGGAACCGGTTTCAACTTCGCTGAGCGTCATCGCGAATCCCAATCCGAAGCCCACGCCTTCGTACGCGGTCTCAGAGAAGGCTCCGACGGCCAACGAGGACAGATCCTTCCCTCCCGCCAAATGGTTCTTGGTGATCAGGTCGATCGTGCGCGAACCGAGTATGCGTTGGCCATCAAGCTCGCCGCCGCGGCGCAGCATTTCGCAGAACCGCAGGTAGTCGGCCGTGGTACTGGTCAAGCCGCCCCCGCCCGAGAAAAAGCTTGGCTTCGTCAGGTAGGTGCTCGTCTCCGGGTCATCGATAAGCTTCAGAGTCTTGTCGGGCTCCCGCTGGTAGTTGGCGGCGAAGCGGGACTGCTTTTCGGGCGCAACGTGGAACGACGTGTCAACCATGCCAAGCGGGTCGAAGATGTTCTGCTGGAGGTACTCGTCGAACGGCCTTCCGGAGATCGCCTCGACGAGGTATCCGCAGACGTCCGTCGAAAACGAATAGAGCCAGCGCTCGCCGGGGGCGAAGTGGAGCGGCACCCGTGCCAGCTTTTGCACGAAGGTCTGCAGCGTCTCGGTACGATCGCGATTGACGCCTTCGCGGCGGTACACCTTGTCCACCGGGTGGTTGGTGGCGCCGTACGAGAGCCCGCCAGAATGACTGAGGATGTTGCGCATGGTCATTGGGCGCTCTGGAGCCCGGGTAACCATGTCGTCGCCCTCGCCCGAAACGTAGACCTGCTGGTCCTTCCATTCGGGGATGAAGCGCGACACCGGGTCGTTGAGCTGAAAATGGCCCTGCTCGTAGAGCGAGCTAGCGGCGAATAAAGGTGCAGCTGGCGCACAGACCACTTGCCCTGTTCAGCGAGGGACAGCCAGTCCAGGCGGTCGGGGCGGGAGGCTAATGCGCTCGTGGTGCGAGAAGGTGAGATCTACCGTACGTACGGTAGAGGTGCGGACTGCGCACCTCTTAAATGGCCGTTTTCCCGTGGTTGATTGCGTGGC
>JBBQGT010000151.1:0-7204 GCA_038323265.1 Tepidiformales bacterium | reverse complement strand
TTCGCCTTCGAGAGTTTGTGCTTCGGGCAGCGCGGCGAAGGCCTTAATCGCGGCATAGAGGTCTTCGCGGAAGGAGAGCGCGATGCCGTACTTGTCCAGCTTTTCGTCCCATTCGCGGGCCGAGGCTCGCAGTTCGTCGTCCGCCGTGACGTAGGCCATGAAGCCGAGTTGGCCCTGCGCGGAGCCCAGGACGTCGGTCGCATCTTCGAGCGCGAGGAAGGTGTTGACGAACGTCCGCTCCGCGTCCGGGATGGCGACGATCGAATCCACGGCAGCGTCGCATTGGCGCATCGCCGATTCGCAGCCATCCGCGATCTGCGCGGGCGTAAGGCTGGCGAAGTCTATGAGATCGAGCGAAGTGGCCATGCGAGGCCTCCCAGAAGAGAAGTCTCGCGATCGTACCCGAGACCTGCAGTTCAGCGCAGGGGGTTGGCCTTCAGGTGGGCGGTGACCTCAGCGATGATTTCCGCCGGCTTCTCCTGAATCAGCCAGTGGCCCGCGTCCAGTTCGACAAACTTGTACGGGCCTTTCATGTACGCCGCGGCGTCTTCAACGCCCTTGCGGCCAATCGCCTGGTCCTGGTTACCCCAGATAAGCAGCGTCGGCGTGGTGACGACGCCGAACTGAACGTCGGCGTCGTTGGGGTCAATACCGCGGGAGCCGCGGTACCAGTTGAGCGCGCCGGTCAGCGCGCCGGGCTGGGAGAAGAGGGCAAGGTATTCAGCCTTCTCCTCTTCTGAGGATTCTTTCCACACGTTCTTCAGGCCTTCGAAGTTGTTCGCGGAGAGGGCTGCTTCGGCGACACCCGGCTCCTGGAAGAAGGTGATGTAGGTGCTGCGCTTGGCCTGGTCTTCGTCTTCACGGATCGCCTTGCCGAAGGCGCCGACATGAGGCACCGAGAGCGCGGCCCAACTGGCGATGCGCTCCGGGTAGCGGTCGACAGCTGCCCACCCGGCGCCTGCCCCCCAGTCGTGGCCGACGAGGTGGAACCGCTCGAAGCCAGCGGCGTCAGCCAGCGCTGTCACATCGGAGGCAAGGTTGGCGTAGCGGTAGTTCTCGATGCCGTCGGGTCGCGCGCCGGGGCTGTAGCCGCGCTGGTCCGGGGCGAGCACGCGGTAGCCGGCGTCGGCGAGGACGGGCATCAACGGCGTCCACATGTGCGAGGTTTCGGGGAAGCCGTGTAGGAGGATGACCGGCTCGCCGCCCTGTGGGCCTGCTTCGCGGCAGTGGAAGGTGAGGCCGTTTGCGACGATTTCGCGGGTGGAGATGGTCATTTTGGAGGCTCCGAAGGAAGATGCGTCAGCTTAAGTGGTGGACGTGCGAACGCCAAAGCGGATGGGAGTTGCGATATACTGAGAGGGTGACGAAATTACTCGAACAGGCATTTTCCGAGCTGTCGCAGCTTCCTCCTGAGGAGCAAGATCGGTTCGCGACAGGGATACTCGACGAGCTCGCGGCAGATACCGCCTTCGATGAGAAGATAGCGGCGACCGCTCATCTGCTCGAGCCCCTGATTCGCGAAGTCCAAGAAGACCACCGCGCCGGGCTGACTGAGCCTTTCGATTTCGATAGGCTTTGAAGTCCACCACTCGTCGCGGGTTCTGGAGACTCTACGAGAAGCTTCCGGCAGCAGTTCGCAGCCAAGCACAGGCCGCGTTTCTTCAGTTCGAACGCGATCCCTGGCACTCGAGCCTCCACTTCAAACCGATCCACGGCCAGCCCGATTTGTATTCCGGTCGAGTGGGAGCGGAATATCGGGCGCTGGCAACGAGAATGAACGACGAAGTCGTGTGGTTCTGGATCGGTTCACACGCGGAGTACGACCAGCTCCTTAACAACCGCTGACCCCTACCTCGTGAGCCAGGCGAATTGCTGGGGCTTCCGCTGGCTCTTTGCGTCGATCATGATGTTCACGATGCTTGGCTTTTCGGTCGCCATCGCCTCCTGAAGCGTTGGCTTGAGCTGGTCTGGCGTGGTCACGAAGAAGCCCTTGCCACCGTAGATCTCGGCCATCTTTTCGTAGTGTGCGGAGGGCGTGTAGGCCGAGGGCGGGACGCGCGTTGGGTCCAGTTCGTTCGGGCCTCCGCCGATGCCGTTGTTGTTAATAATTACGAAGGTGATGTTCATGCCGTAGCGCGCGGCGGTCTCCACTTCCATGCCGCTGAAGCCGAATGCGGAGTCGCCTTCAACACAGACGACCTTCTTGCCGGGGTAAACGGCCGCCAGCGCGATCGCCTGGCCGAGGCCAACGCCCATGGTGCCGAAGGTGCCGGCGTCCAAACGATGACGAGGCAGGTAGTTCGGGAAGACCACGCGGCCGATATCCATGGTGCTCGCGCCTTCGTTCGAGATGGCTGCATCGCGGGGCATCAGGTCGCGCACTTCCTTGAGCACGCGATAGTAGCCCATCGGCACGGCATCGTCTTCGTACATCGGGGCAACGGTGGCGCCGTTTTCGGCCATCTTGCCTTGTAGGCCGGTCCACCAGGTGGTCTCCGACGGGTACTGCCAGGGGTTCTTTTGAAGCTCGGCGTTCAGTTGCGCGGTGATCGCTTTGGCGTCGCCGACGAGAGCCACTTCGGTCGGGACGTTGGTACCGATCTCCTCGGGGTTGATGTCCATCTGGATGATGCGGACGTTGGGGTTGAAGCGCGGAGGCATGCCGAAGTGCATGATCCAGTTCAGACGGGCGCCCATCAAGAGCACGACATCCGCGTTCTGGAGGGCGTAAGAGCGGGCAGGTGCGATGGACTGCGCGTGGTCGTCCGGGATGACGCCTTTGCCCATCGGCGAGGCGAGGTAGGGCAGCCCGGTGGTCTCGACGAACTTGAGCACCTCCTCTTCGGCTCGCGAATAGGCAGCGCCTTTGCCAACAATTACGAGCGGTCGTTCAGCGGACTTCAGCGCCGCCATGGCCGCTTCGACGTTCTCTTGGGGGGCGCAGGTGCGAGGGGCGTCGGCGCACTTTAGCGGCCAGACGATTTCGTCCTCTTCGATGGTGCCCGAAATGACGTCGCCCGAAAGGTCCAGGTAGCACGCGCCGGGGCGGCCGTAAATGGACGTGCGGACGGCTTGCTCCACGAAATACGGCAAGCGAGCGATGCTGTCGGGTCGGGCGGCGTACTTTGCGTATGGCCGAGCCGTTTCGATCTGCGGGGCTTCCTGGAAGGCGCCCTGGCCGTTCTGGTAGGAGTCGTTGGCGCCGCCTATAAGGATCATCGGCCAGCAGTTGGACCAGGCGTTCGCCATGCCGGCGACGCCGTGAATCATGCCCGGGCCGGAGACGCCGAGGCACACGCCTGGACGCCCGGTGAGGTAGCCAACGGCGGCAGCAGCGTAGCTGGCCGACTGCTCGTTGCGGAACCCGTAGAACTTGATGCCTTCGCGCTGGGCATAGATGGCGATGGGGATAACGGGCACGCCAACGATGCCGAACATGTGCTCCACACCCTGCTGCTTTAACGCGCGGGCGACGATCTGGGCTCCTGAAATCTGGGCCATTCGTAAAAACTCCAACCGTGTTGTGCGGCGGATGATACCGGAAGACGGGGCCAGCGGCGCGCGACGACGAATTGGCCAGTCGAACCGAGGGGAAGCGGCCCGGACAGGGGACGGCGTCACCGCTAGAATCCGGCGATGACCGACCAACCTCTGCGCCGGCCGCCGATCTTCCACGGCTGGACGATCGTTGCAGCTTCGTTCGCTCTGTTGTTCGTGGGTTTTGGCACGGCGTACTCGTTCGCAGCCTTCTTCCACGCCCTGCGCGATGAATTCCACGCCACGCGCGGCGATATCTCGCTGGTCTTTGCAATTACTGGCTTTCTCTACTTCGGGCTCGGAGCGATTAGCGGACCGGTGGCTGACCGCATTGGGCCGCGGCGCGTGCTTTTGTTGGGCGTTGCGCTGATCACCGTGGGATTGCTGTTGGCAAGTGGCGCGCAGGCACTGTGGCAGATCTACCTCACCTACAGCCTGGGGGTTGGCGTGGGCGTGGGGCTCGTCTACGTGCCGGCGGTGGGAGCGGTGCAGCGTTGGTTCACACGACGCCGAGGGTTGGCCTCTGGGCTGGCGGTTGCGGGGATTGGCGCGGGTACGCTTGTCATGCCGTTGCTGGCGGCATGGCTGATCGACGCCTGGGGCTGGCGCGCGACTTACGGCGTGCTAGCGGCGATCACGCTGTTCATCGGCGTCCCGGCGGCCTTGATTGTCGAGCATTCGCCCGAACGAAGAGGGCTGCGAGCGGACGGCGAAGCGCCCCACCCTGACGGCACGCCGGCGCCGCCGATCAGCGGTAACAGCATTGGCGAAGCGTTGCGGTCGCGGCCATTTTGGCTGCTCTACGCAGCCGGGTTTTCGGCGAGCGTGGGCATCTTCATCCCATTTGCGCACCTCGCGCCGTACGCGCGTGACCACGGATTCACGGACGGGTTCGGCGCGCTGCTGGTGGGGCTGATTGGCGTTGGGAGCGTCGCTGGACGCCTCGTCCTTGGCGGTTCAGCCGACCGCATCGGGCGCCGAGTGGCGCTGATTGGCTCGTTCGTCGGCATGGGCATTTCGCTTTTCGGCTGGCTGGGGGCTACGGAGGGATGGTCGCTTTCGATCTTCGCACTGGCGTTTGGCGCCTCCTATGGCGGATTCGTGGCGCTGATGCCGGCGCTCTCGACGGACTACTTCGGCGGGCGCAACGCGGGCGGGATCATCGGGCTGCTCTTTACCGGCGCAGCGACCGGAGCGCTGCTTGGGCCGACGCTGGCCGGCGCGGTTTATGACGCGCGCGACAGCTATACGCTGCCCATCCTGCTTGGCGTGGGGATGAACGGCGTGGCGATCGCTTGCATGTTGCTCATCCCGCACCCGGAGCGCTGGCGGGCGGCACGGGGGTGAGGGCTGCCGGCAACGCAGGGAACTTTTTGCCTGGAACCTAAAACCAAGGTCAGGCGCACGACACGCTCAGTGCAATTGCCGCTCTCCAGCCCGACGCCTAAAATTCCGCTGAAACGCAGGGGATAAACTTTGGACGTTGTCGAGGCCCATAACGCGCTGATGTGGATGCTCGACATCTACACGCGCCCGATGATCGGGGTTGCGGTCCGATTGGGCATTCCCGACGCACTCTCGGGAGAAGCGCGGACCGCCGCCGAGCTTGCCAGCATAAGCGAGCAAAACCCGGAGGCCCTCGAACGGATGATGCGGGCACTTTCGGCGCGAGGCGTCTTTCAGGAGTTGCCAGACGGGCGCTTCGCCCTCACCCCGCTTTCCGAAATTCTGCGAAGTGGCGTTCCCGGAACTCTGAGAGCGATGGCGCTTTGGAGGACCACCGAGAGCGCGGCTCGCGTCGCAGAAGCGA
This sequence comes from Tepidiformales bacterium, assembly GCA_038323265.1. Classification (GTDB taxonomy): domain Bacteria; phylum Chloroflexota; class Dehalococcoidia; order Tepidiformales; family Tepidiformaceae; genus PNKC01. The sequence goes on along the minus strand of JBBQGT010000151.1, from coordinate 1,857 downwards.
TGGAACACTCGATCCGAACAGGAGAGCCGGCTGTGGTTGCCGCGGTTGGCAGGCCATTCTTCGACAATCTCGCCTCCCGGCCCGAGGAACTGGAAATCTTCACCTCGTTAATGGCGGCGGGGACTAACCCCGGCGTCATGGGCAACCGGCACGCAATCGCAGCTGAATCCGAAGCCTTCGACGGCGCGGAAGTCGTCGTGGATGTCGCGGGCGGCCGGGGTCAATTGCTTTCCGAAGTACTTCGCCGGCGGAGCTCAGCACGGGGGATCCTGGTTGATCGCAAAGAGGTAGTGGCATCCGCGGGCGAGTTCCTCGCCGCCGGCGGTGTCGCCGACCGCGTCGAGTTGGTGGTTGGCGACTTCTTCCAATCCGTCCCGGCAGGCGGTGACGTCTACACCCTAAGCCTCATCATGCATGACTGGCAGGATGAGGAATGCCGGGCAATTCTCAGGAACATCCACGCCGCCGGAAGGCCAGGCTCGAAGGTCCTCGTGATCGAACGCGTACTGCCGCCGCCCGGGCAGACCAGTCCCAGCTTCGACCATGACACGACTCAGGACATCAACATGATGGTGGGCGTGGGGGGCCGGGAACGCACTGCAAAACAGTACAGCGACCTCCTCGAATCCACTGGATTCCGGTTCGTACGGGACTGGGAGACGGGTTCGCCGATCCATCTACTCGAGGGCAGGCGAATTTAGCTAGCGTCCGAGACGAATCCGGTCCCCCTTCGTGAGAGCCCCACTCCTCACGGCACTCGGCGAGTCCGCGCTCGCTATCGCGCGCGCTCAGTCGCTTCGCTTTCCTTTTTACGTCAATCAGCCGTACTCTCTGATATCTACGGCTCAGTCGGAGGGACTCGCGGCTTACCGGCCGCCCCTCTTGCCTTCAACCCGCGGACCCCGCCCACGGCGGACCACGGGTAGCCACGACCGCATGGCGTGGCGGGCACCGGCCAGCCCCTCACCGGGGTTCGCGCTGGGTACAAATCTTGGGGACCGTAGGAAGGACCCCGTTTTATGGCGCGCATGACTGGCGCTCAGATGGTGCTGGAATCTCTCCAGCGCGAAGGCGTGGACACGATGTTCGGGTATCCCGGCGGCGTTGTCCTCCCGCTTTACGACACGCTTCCCCAGTTTCCGGGGATGCGCCACATCCTTTGCCAGCACGAACAGGGTGCGGCCCACATGGCGGACGGCTACGCGCGCGCCAGCGGCAAGATGGGGCTCTGCCTTGGCACGAGCGGGCCAGGAGCTACGAACCTTGTCACCGGCATCTGCACCTCCTGGATGGACAGCACGCCGGTTTTTGCCCTAACCGGCAATGTGACGCGTTCGCTGCTGGGCAAGGACGGATTCCAGGAAGCGGACATCACCGGCATCACGCAGCCAATCACCAAGCACAACTACCTGGTAATGAACGCGCGCGAAATCCCGCTAACGATCCGCGAGGCGACGCACATCGCCACCACCGGCCGGCCGGGACCCGTGCTCGTCGACATCCCGAAGGACGTCTTCCAGGAGACCGCCGAGTTCGAATGGCCGGAGCAGGTGAGCCTGCGCGGCTACAAGCCGAACGTTGAGGGCCACGCCGGGATGATCCGGCGCGCGGCCGAACTGATCGACCAGGCGGAGCGGCCGATCATCATCTCTGGGCATGGGGTTATCTGGGCTGAGGCCTCGAAGGAGCTCGTGGAGCTTTCCGAGAAGGCGCAGATCCCGGTCATCACCACCTTCCTCGGCATCGGCGGCTTTCCCGAATCACACGACAACAGCTACGGGTGGCTGGGCATGCACGGTATGTTCTACGCCAACATGGCGGCTGATAAGGCGGACGTCGTGATCGGCATCGGGATGC
>JBBQGT010000150.1:0-7372 GCA_038323265.1 Tepidiformales bacterium | reverse complement strand
CTTCGGATCCTTGTCGAACATGCCGTCGACCCATTCGCCGAGGCCGTGCATGTGCACCACGCGCTCAACGTGCGCGAGGCCCGACGCGCTCCACACGTACACGTCGTGGCCCGCTTCCTTCAGCCTCCGCATCGCATCGTGGGCGCCGGGCCGCAGCAGGTTCACGTGCTGGTCGATGTACACCAGCGTCTGGTCGACGTCGAAGAAAACGTTCACCCACTCAGCCTAACGGCAAACGCCTCAGGCCGCAGACCTCGAGAAGGCTCAGGCCTCGGAGACGTCCAGGCCCCACACCGGCCGGAAGCGCCAGGTGCGGATGCCCTTCACCTTGATGTCGTGCTTCTTGACGAGTCGCTTCGTCTCCGGAACGCAGCCGTAGGGCACGTAGATCAGCAGTTCGCCGCACTTCGAAAACGGCAGCCACTGGTTGAGCGCCGTCTCGTCGTTGATCGAATCCCTCGTTTCCACTTCGGCCATGAGCAGCAGCCACTGGCCGGGCCGCCGCACGACCACGATGTCCGGGAAGAGCTCTTTGCCCAGGTTTTCGCCAACCGAGATCACCGGCTTCGGCTCATTGACGAGCGTTTCGTAGTCCGGGTTCTCTTCGTTGGGGAAGGGGAATTTGACTTTCGCGATCTCGGCAACCGTGCCGAGGTGGCGCTGGTCTCGCAGGTACTTAACCGTCACGCGTGGAACTCCTGCACCGTCTGGGAAGGGCGCTCCGTCCACGCGCCTCACGGTTCCCGATTCTACGTTTGTCGCCCGATTGGGTCGAACCTCACGGCCCGGCGTTGGCCACTTCGGGGCTGACAAGTCCGCGGAACTGCTCGAAGTTCGTCTTGAACTTCGCAGCGAGGCCGGCCTTCACCGCGTCGTAGGCATCTTTGTCAGCCCACATCTCGCGCGGATTGAGAAGCTTCGGTTCGACGCCCGGGCAGGTGTTCGGCACTTCGAAGCCGAACAGTGGGTCTTTTGTGTACGAAGCGCCATCGAAGCCGTTCTTGAGGATTGCGCGCACCATCTTGCGCGTCTCCTGGATGGCGATTCGTTTGCCGACGCCGAACTTGCCGCCGACCCAGCCGGTGTTGATCAGCCATGTCTGCGCGCCCGTCATGTCCAGCCGCTGCTTGAGCAGGTCGGCGTAGACCGTGGGGTTGAGGGCCATGAACGGCGCTCCGTAGCAGGCGCTGAACGTTGTTTGCGGGTCCGTCACGCCCAGCTCTGTGCCCGCCAACTTGCAGGTGTAGCCGCTGAGGAAGTGGTAGAGCGCTTGAGGGCCCGTGAGCCGGGCGATCGGCGGCAGGACGCCGTAGGCGTCCGCCGTCAGGAGGATGACGTGGTCCGGGTGCGGCGCTACTTCGCCGTCCCACACGTTCCGCAGCGAATCCAGCGGATAGCTACCGCGCGTGTTTTCGGTGATCGAATCGTTGTCCAAATCGAGCGTGCGCTCGTGCTCATCGAAGATCACATTCTCGAGGATGGTGCCGAACTCGTGGGTCTGTTCGAAGATGTCCGGCTCGGCCTCCTCCGAAAGTCGAATGACCTTCGCGTAGCAGCCGCCCTCAATGTTGAAGATGCCGTGCTCCGTCCAGGCGTGCTCGTCGTCGCCGATGAGCAGACGCTCGGGGTCCGTGCTGAGCGTCGTCTTCCCGGTGCCTGAGAGGCCGAAGAAGAGCGCCGATTTGCCGGTGCGCGGGTCCACGTTTGCCGCCGAGTGCAGCGAAAGCACGTTTTCCAGCGGCAGGTAGTAGTTCATCGCGCTGAACACGGACTTCTTCATCTCGCCCGCATAGGCCGTGCCCGCAATGAGGATGATGCCCTCGGTCAGGTTGAGGGCCACTACGGCATCGCTGTTCACGCCGTCGCCGAGGCCGTCCAATTGGAGGAAGGGCGCGTGCAGAATGGTGATATCTGGGCTTTCGTTCGCGCCCAACGGGGTGGAAGGGATGAACATCGTGCGCGCAAACAGGCTGTGGTACGCCTGCTCAGTCACCACCCGGACGGTGCGTCGATGCTCGGGATCCTGCGCAACAACGCAGTCCTGCACGAACAATTCGCGGTCCTTGAGGTAGCGAATCGCTCGTGTGCGGATGTGTTCGAAGGTCTCGGGGGTCATGGGCTGGTTGTGCTGGCCCCACCAGACGTGTTCCGAAATGTCGGGCGTCTTGACGATGTACTTGTCTTTCGGGCTGCGGCCGGTGCGCGGACCGCTGTAGACGCCAAACGTGCCGCCTTCGAGCAGCTTGCCCTCGCCGCGCCGCACCGCGTATTCGTAGAGGACGGGGACCGAGAGATTCCGGTGCACCTTCGATGCGTTCGAAATCACGATGTCACTGACGTTGTTTGGGGCCTCTGAAATGGCCACGATCCCTCCACGGCTGGCAAGTCGCCGCCTATAAGGATAGACGATGATCCCCCGCCGTGTGAATACCTCGTTGTTGAGATATAGTCGAAACCAATGGGCTCATTGGTCGTACTGTTAACCACAAGTGTCTTGCAGATTCATCCCAATGACGCCGCCCACGCCAGTTTTCGTTCACTATGCCCTCCCCCGCTGCGCACGGTGTCAGGGACATGCGCCGTCCCGAGGTGGAGCGTCCTCAGGGGAAGGATGCCGCCGTTGCCTCAGATCAACTCCAGTCAATCAAAGCGAGACGTGGCTGCTCAAAGGGCGCGCCTTAGGAAAGGAGAATCCTCCATGGAGCCAAGAAAGTATCGACGATACCGGTTCACAGTGGCCCTTGGCCAGGTGGGTATCGCAGCAGTCTTGTTGCTTGGGTGTGGAGCTTTCGACACTGACGGAGACGGCGTGAAAACCGTCTCCGTCGCTTCTGCTTCCCCAACCATCAATGCCACCATCAATGCCACACTTCAACCCAGCGTTGTAGCCGAGCGTTGTCAGCCAACGTCGGCCGTAGGTCCCGCCGCCCAGCTCCGATTCGGAGCTCAACCGTTCTGTACGACCTGGCGCGACGCGTTTCAGGATGAGTCGGGATACAAGGTCGTCCTGCGCTACCCCCGTGCTGGAGTTAAGTTCGAGCACGCAGTTGGGCCCAACCAGTCGTCGTTCATTTTCCCGGATGAGGAAGCTCCGGGCGCCATCGGGGCTGGTCAGTGCGAGCAGCGTTCGACGTTCGTGATCGAACTCTCCGTCATTCGCGGGGGACTGGAGACGCCGTACGACGCCATAACGTTCCAGGCCGAATGTCAATCGCGCTAGTCAGAAGAATTCACTTACAAGTAAGGAGTTCATCATGAACACACGCTCACTAGCATCCATCCTAATTCCTAGTCTCCTGCTGCTGTCGGTTGCGTTCCCATCGAACGCCACTTAGCCAGCGCCCAGAGCGGGGGAACGGTTGTCGCTACTCCAGCCGCGACCGCGGAATCATACGTGCTCGACGGATCCGGGTTCGTCCCTGGTGCTTCGATCACCGTATACGACGTCAGCGGCTGCGGCGGCGAAGTGACCTGTGCCAACGATAATTCAGTGGGCAAGGCGACCGTCGCCGCTAACGGTACCTTCAGACTCTCAGTGGCACTTGACCCCGATCAGAAGTTTTCCGCGGGTCAGGTACACCGCGCGCTTCAGGTCACTCAAGACGACACCAGACAGGGCCCCTTGGTGCAGGTGCCCCTACACCATTCGGGTACCCCTTCTCCACAATCGGCGCCGGGCGCACCGGCCACTGGCAACAGCAGCCCCAGCGCGAACACCCTGCCCTTTGGAGCGATCCTTCTAACGGCTCTCGGCCTGGTCGCCGCGAGTGCATCCATCCTTGGCCTGACCGCCGTTCGCCGTCGCTAAACCGGTTCATCTGGCTCAGCCCGGCGCCAAGATGGTGGGGGAAATCTCCCCCGCCATCTCTTTTCGCCGCCAGTGATAAAACCGGCTACTCGATGACCACCAGCGTCGCGCCCTCCGTCACCCGGCTGCCTTCCGACACCGCCACGTCCGTCACAACGCCGGACTTCGGCGCCTTGATCTCGTTCTCCATCTTCATCGCTTCGAGCATCAGCAAAACGTCGCCTTCGCTTACGGAGTCGCCGACTTTGACGTTCACCTTCAGCACGCGCCCGGCGATCTGAGCGGTCACGCCGCCCTTCACATTCGCCCGCGGGGCTGGGGCGCCGGCAGTGGCGGCACGAGCCCGGCGAGGCGCTGGCCCGCCGCTCAGCCGGTCGTAATCGAATGTGAACGGCCGGTAATCCACCGAGACCTGCATGCCGCTTTCGCGTGCCTCGGCTGGCGGCAGCTGTACGCGATAATTCACACCGCCGGCGTTCACTGCCGTGTATCCCTGCTCTTCGCGCACCTTCACCGGGAACTCGTGCCCGTCCACCAGCACCGTCTGGCCTCGCACTTCGACTTCGTAGCTTCGCCCACCGATCGTTACTTTCGTCATCGCGCTTCCCCTTCCCGCATCTGGCGCAGGCGGCAGTAGCTGCGCCATGCGTTGCCGTCGCCGTTTGTGCCGACGGCAATCGGCTGGGCCGCCGAGCGAGCGGCCTGCTTTTCGCCGACAACCATCGCCGCCACGATCGCCGCCACCAGTTCGCGCTCGGGCCCGCCGCCCTCGCGCCGCCATTCGAGGAACTCCTTAGCTGGCTGGGGGAACATCACGTAGCTCAGCACGTCGTCGATGTCCGTCGCGAGGTCGCCGATCTCCGCCTTGGCCTTGTCCATCTCAGGCTCGAGGTCATCCGCCGGGCGATGGGTGATCGGCTGTTCGTCGCCGAGGATCGTCTTCAAGACGTCTGCTGCAATGGGCTGCGCGGTCTCGCCGTACATGCCCTTCGCCAGGTTCTTCGTTTCCTTCGTCACGCTGGAGTAACGCTTGCCGGTGAGCACGTTGAGCACCGCCTGCGAGCCGACGATCTGTGAGCTCGGCGTGACCAGCGGCGGGTAGCCCAGGTCTGCGCGGACGCGAGCGTTCTCGGCCAGCACTTCGCCCAGCTTCGATTCCGCGCCCTGCTCGCGCAGCTGCCCAACGAGGTTCGAAATCATGCCTCCCGGCACCTGGTGCTGGAGCACGCCGGCGTCCACGCCAAGCATCCCCAGTTCGAACTTCCAGTAGCGCTTGCGCACCTCACGGAAGTAGTCCGAAATCTCGCTGATCTTGACGAGGTCGAGGCCCGTCGCGTTTTCCGGGTCTTCGGCCAGGGCCGCCACCAGCGTCTCGGTTGCCGGCTGCGAGGTGCCGCCGGCCAGGCTGCTGACCGCGCAGTCGATGACGTCCGCGCCCGCCTGCACGCCCATCAGGTAGGCCATCTCGGAATAGCCCGAGGTGTCGTGGCAGTGCATCTGCAAGAGCTTTTCTGGGTGGTCTTTCTTGATTCGCGTGACCAGCGCTTTCGCCATCATCGGGCTCAGCAGGCCAGCCATGTCCTTAATGCAGAGCGAATCGGCGCCCATCTCGACCATGCGGTCGGCCATCGCTGCGAAGCGATCGACGGTGTGCACCGGGCTGCTGGTGTAACAGATCGTCCCCTGGACGTGGCCCCCAGCGCGCTTCACGGCGTCAAACGCAGTCTCCAGGTTCCGGGTGTCGTTCAGGGCATCGAAGATCCGGAAGATGTCCATGCCGTTCTGCACCGAGCGGTCGCAGAAGGCGCGCACCACGTCATCAGCGTAGTGCCTGTAGCCCACGGCGTTCTGGCCGCGCAGGAGCATCTGTGTGGGCGTGTGCTTGAGCCGCGCCTTGACTTCACGCAGCCGCAGCCACGGGTCCTCTTTAAGGAAGCGCATGCAGGTATCGAAGGTGGCGCCGCCCCAGCATTCGATGCTGTGGTAGCCGATTGCGTCCATCCGCTCGAGCGCCGGGATCATGTCCTCTGTGCGCATGCGCGTCGCCAAGAGCGACTGATGGCCATCGCGGATGGCCGTCTCCATGATGCCGGTCTTCGTCATCAATACGTCCGTGAGCTCTGATTCGGGATCAGCGCCGGGGCGAGCCGGGCGCGTCCTTCACAGTACCAAAGGCGTTCCGCTAGGGCGAACGCGTAGCTGATGCCTCAGGCCGGGGACCACGTAGCCGCGAAGCAAGCCGTTCGCGGTGCAGAACTCATCGGCACGAGTCGTGTTCCAATCCAAGGGCGTGTGCGCGGACGTAGGCCAAAAGGCGAGCGCACGAGGGGGACGAACGTGAACCTGAAGCATCTATTGATTGGAATGGCCGTGACCGGGGCGTTGGCGTCGGCCGCTTGCGGCGGAGGCGACAGCAAGGCAACCGCCACCGCCACCGCCGGACTACCAACCGCGGCATCCACGGCGACGACGGCGAACTCCCCCACAGCCGTCGCTAGCGCCGCCGCCAGCCTAAATGCAACAACCACGCCGGCTACCACGGCCGCGAGCCCCACGGCCGCGAGCCCCACGGCTACGGCCACCACCGCCGCGGTCCCCCCAACGGCGACCACCGCGGCCCCGACTTCGGCGTCAGCAGCAACCGCGCCGCCCGCCCCGACAACCGCGCCGCCCCCGCCAGCCGTCACGTCAGTGACCGTCACCGCCGAAAACCTTGCGTTCGACCGCTCATCCATTCGAGTCAAGGCAGGCACCACCCTTACGGCACTTTTCGTCAACAAGGATGTCGGTGTGGACCATAACCTGACCTTCTCGTTGCCGGGCTTAGGCCACCCAACGTGCCTCGGGCCGTGCACTACTACCCAAGCGATCACGCCTGCCGCACGGGGGACGTTCGCGTTCTTCTGCACGCTCCACGCCGACATGTTCGGTGACTTCATCGTGGATTAAGCAGCGTTCATGTAGGCTTCGCTCACTCCAAGTCCGGGAGAAGCCGTGCCCAGGATCGATGCCCACGTCCACGCCTTTCCGGAGCGTCTCGCGCTCGCCGTTCGAGCGAAGATGGGCGCGAGAGGCGGACTGACCGGAGGCGCACTCCTCGAGGACGTCGCTAAAGGCGTCCGAACGGCGGGCTTCGATTCCGCCTGGGTTTTGCCTTACGCCCACCGCGCGGGCGTCGCCGAAGCCGCGAACGAGTGGTCTGCCAGCGAAGTCAGTGCCCATTCCTGGCTCGTGCCTGGCGCCACGTTCCACCCCGCGGACGACGAGTTCCCACGACTCGTGAAGCGCGCGCTCATCGAACTCCGACTGCGCGTGGTGAAGTTGCACTGTTCCGTTGGCCAGTTCTCGCCCGCCGACCCACGGTTGGAGCCGCTCTGGCAATCCGCCGCCGAGACACGGGCGCCGGTGGTCGTCCACGCCGGCCAGGCATCGCCGGGCGACACCGCGGGGAACGAGATTGAAGAGCTCGCACCGGTGCTCAAGGCATACCCCAACATGCGCATCGTCCTGGCGCACACTGGCCACCCGGCAACCGCCGCTGCCATCGCACTGATGGCGCGCTTC
>JBBQGT010000149.1:0-7415 GCA_038323265.1 Tepidiformales bacterium | reverse complement strand
GCTGCGCGCGCGTCGCGGGCGGCGGGCGGCGGGCGTACTATCGGCGCGTGACCAGCACGGCGGCGAATGTGGACGAAGGCACCCTGGCGGCCCTCGCAGGCGCCGCGCCGGAGCCCGCCCTGACCGTGCGCAACGTTTCGACCACCTCCGAGGGCGGCCCGACGCGGATCAGCCGCCCGCGTTCCATCAGCGCCGCGCCGACTGGCCAGCTTTGCCCGATGAGTACGTCCGCATCGGCTGGTCGATGAACTCCGAGAGCCCGGCGAATTCGACGATGCGCGGCATCAAGCCGGTGATTTCGGCGCGCGTCATGCCCGTCAGCAAGCCGTTGAGGATGACGTTCTCGCGGCCGCTCACCTGGGGGTGGAATCCCGAGCCTAATTCAAGGAGCGTTGAAATGCTGCCGTGCGAAATCACGCTTCCTTCGGTAGGGCGAGAAAGGCCAGCGAGGATGCGCAGCAGTGTGCTCTTGCCGCTTGCCAATGTACGTGCGCCTCGGGTTCGCCATTGCAGCCATGATGGAGCCCGAAATCCTGCTCATCGATGAGGTGCTGGCCGTTGGCGACGCGCGCTTCCAGGAGCGCTGCTTCGAGCATATCCAGCGGTTGCGGGAGCGGGGCACGACGATCGTGATGGTTCACTGAGCACCTCGAGCGGCTGGCCGAAACCTCGCCCGAGATTCGGCGTTCCGTCGAAGAAGCGATCCTGCAGACGACGCACGAGGAGATGCAGGAGCGGCTGGAACGCGACCCGATCGCCGCCGGGCGCTTCGCGCGCGCCCTGGAAATGAACCCCGAGTTTAAGGCGCGCATGGAGGCCGAATCGAAGGCCGCTGAGGGTACCGATGCCGAGTCGCGCGATTGACCAGGCTCAAACAGGTGCGCGCGCAGTTCCGCGAGATGCGGCGGCTCGTCTCCGCGGATATCGACGTCTATCTCACCTGGCCCCTGATGTTCGACCTGGTGAAACGCGACCGCTCCCGATGGGCGCACTTCTGCTATCTCTTCTTCACCGTGCATTCGTTCCCGCCGGTGTTCCTCTACCGGGTGCAAACGTTCCTCTACGAAGCGGGCTTTCACCGCTCGGCGACCACCGTTTCGCGCATCAACCACTTCGCCTACGGGGTGACGATCGGCAACCATGTGCGGACGACCGGCGGGTTGCTCATCGCGCACGGCCACGTTGTGCTCGATGGCTGGACGTTCCTCGGTGACCGCGTACACATAAATCCGTTCGCGACGCTGGGCGTGGGGAACAGTGAGGCGCGGCCGTTCGAGCTCTGGGGGCCGGTCATCGGCAACGATGTGAACATCGGCACGGGGGCGAAGATCCTTGGCAAAATCCACATCGGCGACAGCGTGAAAATCGGCGCGAACGCGGTGGTCGTCAACGACATCCCGGCGCACCACACCGCTGTCGGGGTGCCCGCCCGTTCGTTCCCAACCGCTGGCAGGCCCGCGGACCCCAACTATAAAGGCGCGCCAGCAGAAGGCTGACCTACTCGAACAGCGACCGTCGCGGCTTCGGGCGCTTGCCGTAGGTGAGGCCGAACTTACGGATCGCCGCTATCTGCAGCTGGGCAACGATCTCGTCGGGCGAATCGGTCAGCGTCAGGCGGTCCAGGTCTGTGGCGTCGATCGTCTGGTTGGCCACCAGCGTCTCGCGCAGGAAGGCAATCAGCGGCTGCCAGTAATCGACGCCGACGAGGATGCAGGGGAAGTCGCGGATCTTGCCCGTCTGCATGAGGGTGAGGATTTCGAACACCTCATCGAGCGTGCCAAAGCCGCCGGGCATGGCGATGTAGGCGTACGAATACTTGGCGAGCATGACCTTGCGCACGAAGAAGTAGCGGAACTCGATGAACGTATCGAGATATCGGTTGGGGTGCTGCTCGTGCGGGAGCTTGATGTTGGCGCCCACCGAATGGCCGTCGGCCTCCTGTGCGCCGCGGTTGGCCGCCTCCATGATTCCGGGGCCGCCGCCGGTCATCACGGTGAAGCCTTCCTTGGCAACCGCCGCGCCGATCTCGCGGGCTAGCGCGTAGTACGGGTGGGCCTCGGTAAATCGCGCCGAGCCAAACACAGTCACGCAGGGCCCGACGAAATGGAGCTTGCGAAAGCCGCGGATGAATTCGAAGAAGATGCGCACCGCTCGCGCTAGTTCGGATGTGCGGTCCTGCGGCCCTTCAAGGAACTTCCGCTCCTCGGTATTCTCGGGGCGCTTACCCCAGGCGGCAGTGGTGGAGGTGGGTTGCGCTGGTCGATCGGTCACGGGAAAGAGTGTAGCGGGCTTGGGGTGGGGCGATCCCACAGGCGGAGGACATAGCTCCTCTGCCCCAGTTCGTGGGACGCCAACGGCACCTTTGACACACAAACGCAAGCCCCAGCACCGCACTGGAACCGCCAAAAGAATATGAGATTGGTACAATTGAGGGGTGCCCCGGGTGTCCCCATTGGGGGCAGCCAAGCTTGAGCACAGCACAGGAGGCGTCATGGAAAGCGGTACCCCAATGCAACCGTTCGACTGGAAGGCGTTCGCCGCGCTCGACAAGGAAGGCCAGAACAGCGCCGTTGCCGCCGCCTACTCGGAGATGGCGGAGATGGACGAGGAGGCCCGGCGATCTGCCCTTCGCTCCGCGATCGAAACGGTCTACGGCCTACCCGATGCGGAGTTGCGCTCCATGACGGAAGCGCGATTGAGGGCGTGGCTGGTGCTGCCGCCCGAAAAGGCGGCGCTTGTTGGCAACTCCTTCGAATCGGCGATGGATGACATGCCGGCGCGGATCGCCATGCGGCGCGTCACTGTCGTCCAATCCGTGGCGTTCGCATTGTCGGCTGATGAACTGGCGCAGCTTCAGAAGCTCGTTCCGCGAGTCCTCGGCGACGCCCCGCTGGCAGTACCATCGATGTCCAAGGGAACGAGCCCCAAGCGGCCATGGTGGAAGTTCGGGCAGAAAACCTAGCTTCCACCCGCCGGTTGGGCGATTAGCGCCAAGACCCGGCGCCCGCGACAGCTCGGCGCTACAGTGCTTCGAGGGATTTCTACTCGGCCAGGGCGTTGTTTCGTTCTCGGGTTTGAGTGACCTATCTAAGTGGCTGATTCGTCTTGAATGCAGCGGAAGAAGATGGAGACTGATTCGCATCCGTGGTGGCTGAGCGCTGCGAGCAGACTCGCGTGAAAACGATGTTTGGTTGCCGCACGCTCCCACGCACCTCGCGGCCTAGGACGGCGCACCCATGTGTTTTGTTCTCGGTGGCACGAAGTTCCTGAGCGGCTTAGGCGTTGCTAGCGGCCTATCCGTGACGATCGAGCGCCGCCCGCAACTGGCTGAGCAACTCTATGCCCATTCGCCGCCCGTTTGGGAAGTCGTCATCTCGATCCCAGCGCCACGCGGCGACCAAGGCCAGCGTCAAAAGCCGGCATTCGCGGATGAGTTCCTGATCCGCGTCAGGATAGTGCTCGCTCACCTCTTCGGGCACGTGAGCAATATCGAACTCGACGGGCCCCCGGCAACAGGTCTCGAAGTCGATGAACAGCGGCCCGTTCTTGGTCCTGAGCAGATTGCCAGGGTGCGGCTCGCCGTGCAGGAGCTGCTCGACGGCGCCCCGTTGAGTAATCGTTCGGCGCAGCCGTCGTAGCGTGTTGCTGAGAAGCTCGCGGTCCGCATCCCCAAGTTCCGGAGTGTAGGCGCGGTTGCCAACCAACTGCTGCGCCTCCGCGATTCGATCCGTAAAATGCGGCGCAATGAGATCGATTTGCTGCATCCCAGCGTGCAGCCGCTCGAGCGCCTGCGCGTACTCGACTGGCGCGATCTGTTGGGGCGACAGAGGTTCGTAGTAGGTCCACATGTTGATTACGAAGCTGTCACGCACGTAGACGCGTGGCTCGACCCGAGGTTCAAGCGTAGCCACCGGGCTACCGGTTTCAGCGAGCCGCAGAGCGATCGCGAGTTCGAACTCTGCGCTCGCCTGATACGCCATGGGCGCGATCCGGGAAACGACGTCACAAGGCAGCAGTCGCAGAGTGAGCCGGTTCGAGTTCTGAAGAATGACCGCGTCATCGGCCCTGAGGCCGAGAGCAGCAGCACTCGACATAGCCGCAGCTACGGCGGAGCGAACATCTGACGTCTGCATCGCCTGTTACTCTCGCTCATTCGCGCCCGAAAGTCTTCGAGCGTGGTCTGACGTGGTCTCGTCTTCCTTTACTGCTAGCGTTCAAGGGATTCCTCGCTGACCCAACCGGGCCGCATATCTGGAGCGAACACGGCCTTCCATCCCGGAACAGCTGAGACCCCTTCGACCCTCACCGAGAGCAAGACGCCATCGGCGAAACAACCCAGCGAGGCAGCGCTGGCGGAGGGCTCGGCCCGCACGTTTAGGCAGTCGCCGCCGGTGGCGACCCGGACCACGGAACGGGCGAGGATGTAGTTCACGAACTTGTGGCGTCCGTTCTCGCAGTCGCCGAGTTCGATAATCGGGAAGACCGTGCCCGTATTCCAGTTGACCAGCGACGGATAGATCGGCTGACCGTCTTTGCAGGCATCGTGCCTGGCATCAACCCCAAAGCCGAACGGTGCTGCCAGTTCCACGTTCCCCACAAGCAGCCCACCGGGGAGAATATTTCCGCGGAAATCGGCGAAGTGAGTGGTTCGCAGAGCGGCTGTCAGCTTGGCGGTCCCGTCGTAGATCCCAAACGTCGTTCCAGCGGCGCTTTCATCAGCCCACTGGGCGAGCCAGCCGACTGGCAGGGCTGGTGAGTAGACCAGCCGCCTGCCGGGGGACGTAGGGATGAGCAGATTGCCGGTTGAATCGAAATACCCGGTTGTTGGGCCGTAGTTCAACCAGCCGATGCGGCCGTCGTGGTCTGGAAAGGGCTGTGCCGTCCCGATCGCGGGTGGCGGTTGGAGCGCTGAGGTAGAGGGGTAGAGGAAGTAGCGCAACACGTACTCGACGCCCTTCGGTTCGCTCGCGAGGACGATGGCCTCGTCTACCGTGAATCCCAGAAGCCTGGACTGGATCGGAAACCTACTGACATCCAACTCGCTGAAGGTGACCGCTCCGTCGCGGGACTCGAACAGTCGGAGTTTTGCATCCGGCGAGGGGTCTCCTTCGCCGCCGCAGTAGCCGGCCGAACAAACGAGAACCAGGAAGTGCCCACGCTCCCAGTCCGCTGCGACCGAACCCGGATAGCCGCCAGACCTTGCCAGGAGGGGGCCGAACAGGTCGTCAGTGCGAAGTCGGCCGCTCGAATCGCGGTAGGCGCGATAGAGATTCGGGATGCGCGGACGCCCGCACGCGAAACAGCCGGTCGAGTAATAGGCGACCGTGTCGTAACCGATGCTCGACTGCATGCCCGGCTTGAGTTCGACCGCATCGATACCCGCGAGCGGGTCGGCGCCCGGTGTCGCAGGCGGCGCGGGAGTGGGCGGAGCCGGGACGACGGGCCCGGTCACGAAACTGTAAAAGCGCGTGCCCAGGCACGGCGAATTTTCCGCGAGACCCGCGTAGAGACAGTTCGGATAGACGCCGCCTTTCAGCAGTTCTGGCAGCGGCGGCACGAGAATATTGATGGTGATGACCGGAAGACTCGCGCCATCCTGCGCGAAACCTAGCAGCACGCGGTGCCCCGTCGCGAGTTCCTCGCCGAGCGCATTCGTTGTTAGTACGAGCGAAAACGCCTCGTCGCAGGCCGGGCCGGATTTTCTCACCGGGCACCCGATGGCGATGACGCGAGGGAGCGTAGCCCCGCCGAGGAGGGTGAAACCAGCGGCCCGCGTTACCCCCTTTTCACCGAAATACTTGCTTTTCGGCGAGATGAGGGTCGAGGGGTCGCCTTCGCGGTATTCGTGCTCGACGCGGTAGGCAAAGTCGCAAATCGCCTTGTCGACAGGGCACTCGGTGGGGACACCAAGGTTGGCAATTGTCGCCGTCGGAGTCACATCGGAGGGAGGCGAGGAATCGTCGTCGTCGCCGCCGAAAGGCAAGAAAACGGCTGCGGCCACGGCTCCCGCTATTCCCGCCGCCGCTGCCACACCCAAAACCTTCGGAAGCGTGATCATTACTACCGAAGAGAACGTTCGTCACAGCCAAAAGGTTCCTCTTGGTCGCCGGTGGCATGGGAGCCCGTGGCCTTTAGCCCGGGGGGTTCGCCGCCGGTTGGAACAGTTCGATGGGGTTGCCCGAGGGGTCATCGAGCAGCGTCTGCGCGCCGCCGGGGCCGCGCACAATCTCGTTCCGGAACGGGACGCCCGCCGCGCGAAGCTTCGCAGCCTCGGCCTCCACGTCTTCGACGATGAGGTGGATACGGTTCCAGCCGCCAGGCCCGGGCTGGCGACCATCGGGCATCGGGCGCCCCGCCGAGCTCTTCTCGCCGCTGAGGTGCAGCACCAGGTTCCCGCGCCGCACCGAAGCGAACACCGGCGGGTACTCAGCTTCGACCGAGAAACCGAGATGCGTGGTGTAGAACGCCACAGACGCGGCGACGTCCAGGACCATGTAGCGGACGTAGACAGTGTTATCCAAGAGAAAACTCCTTCAGTTGTTGGGGACGAGGTGGCGCGAGGCGGGCGGTGTGGGCAGCCAGCTCGATGAACGGCCGCAGGCGGAGCATCACCTGGTCGCGCGTCCAGCGGTAGGCGTCAAGCCGCTCTTCCATGGCTCCCTCCACTTCGGCCGGGTCGTCCAGCCGCCAGTGAAGGGCGTTGTGCGGACCCGGAAAGGCCGGGCACTGTTCGCGCGCCGAATCCGCCAGGGTGATCACGTATGCGAAGCTTCGATCGACGAATTCATCGACCGATTTTGCCCGCCGTTGGGACCAGTCGATCCCGTCTTCGGCGAGCACTCGAACAGTGGAGTCGCTCACGGGCTTGGGGGCGAAACCGGCGGATTTGGCGTCAAACGCCAGTCCTCCGTGGCGCGTGAGCAACGCCTCGGCGATCTGGCTGCGGCCAGAGTTGCCGTTGCAGAGGAACAGGACCGAGATCGGCGTCACAGCCAATGCTGTGCCCGCGACCACCCCCGAGCGCGTGCTCTCGATGGTCGCTTCCAGGTCGGTCAGCTCCCAATCAAGACGTTCCAGCTCGATGCGCTGGCGCCGGAGGGCGTGATGATGGCGAGCGAGCGCCGCCGGGACTTCTGGATCAGCCACCCCTCGTTCAATGCAGAGCCTCGCCAGCCTGCCCGCTTCGGCCGGGGAAAGCCCTACCCGGCGTAGCGTCGTGACAAGCTGGAGGAGGCGCAAATCGCCTTCCGAATACTCGCGGTACCCATTCTCCCTTCGCGGGGCCGCAGGCAACACGCCCACGGTTTCGTACCAGCGCACTCCAGACGGCGAAAGACCAGTCCTGCGAGCAAGCTCCGAAACGTTCACGGCGCAACCGTACACTTTGCAGTAGCTGCAAAGTCAAGCATCACGTT